>DATAXI010000094.1:0-10416 GCA_036266845.1 Chthoniobacteraceae bacterium
CAATCTGGCCGCATCGACGAGGCAATCGCCCACGCCCAAAAAGCCGTCGATCTCTCCCGCCACGTGGATGAAAACGGCGAAGGCCACAACGATGCCCAGATGCTCCGCATCCTCGCCATGGCCTACGCCAAAGCCGGCCGCTACAGCGACGCGATCACCACCGCCCACATGGCCCTCCAGCGCGCCCAATCCCAAGCCAACGCCCCCCTCGCTGCCACCATCAGCCGCGAGCTGGCCGGCTATGAGCGAGCGGCAGGCGCAAAGGCGAAGACGCAACGGTAAAACACATTTTGGCACAGAAAACACAGCGCGGGAGAGCATCCGGCACCAGAGCAATCGATTGGTAACAGGCACCGGCATTCAAGCCTGCCAGCGCCAGCGGTGAACAACGGCGTCCGGATCGCCGCAACGGAAACGATCAACGGCCAGCCGGACGGCGCTCCTGCCACCCCTATGTCAGCGCCGGCGGAAAGCTTGTTGTTATCCGTCAGCGGTCCGATGGCGGTGGTTCTCGCGCAAAGGAAGAGAGAGTTATGACGAGGCCATACGGTCTGCGGTATATATTTACTCCTGAGTGAGTATGTTTAAAATCCTAATCCCATCCTGGAAATTTGTAGTAACACGCGATCTCCCTCGCACTTTCGCGCGCGTCGATAGATGGTTCGGTTCTTCCCGGCAGTAGCTCAGTATCGCGCCAGATACGCTCGAACTCATGTTTTTCTTCCTCCGTAACCGCAAAACGCAATGCAAATTCAAGCATTTTTCGATTAAAGAAAACTTCGGTCTCCCAAGGCTCCGTTTCTCCCAGCGCCAACTCCCAGGTGCGCTCGTCTTTCCAACAACCAAATACCAGCGAACGCAATATTCTCGCGTGACTCCAATGATGAAACTCAGAAGAATCGCTGGCGCTCTGGAAGCTTAGCCAGATGACGTCCCCACCGATTTCCGAGGACAGAGCGGCAAGTTTGTCATGGGGCGGATCACAAGCGCTATTTGGTAACACCGCTCCAATAAACAGTTCACCAGGTTCAATAATTGCCGCCGGAAACTCTCTCTGAATTCTTGATATGGTTACTCCATTCATCTTCACATAAATGGCGTTCATTGTTCCCATATTCGCCTCTCGAAAACGAAAGTAACTTCGCGGCTTTGTTCCTTTCGATCTTACAGCACCTTCTCCAGCCGCGTGCACAGGGTTTTCAAGACCTTGATGCGGGTGTGCCATTTGTAATTGGCGGCGACGATGTGCCATGGCGCGTGCCGCGTGGAGGTGCGGGCAAACGTGTCCTCGGCGCTCATGTTGTGTTCATCCCACTTCTCCCGGTTGCGCCAGTCTTCGTCGTTGATCTTCCAGGCCTTGGCGGGGTCGGCTTCGCGTTTCTTGAAACGCTCCAACTGCTGATCCTTGGTAATTTGAAGATAGAATTTTACGAGGGTGCAGCCCCCATGGAAAAGGGTTTCCTCGAAGGCGTTGATCTCATCGTAGGCGCGCTTCCATTCCTCCCGCGTTGCGAAGCCTTCCACGCGCTCGACCAGCACGCGGCCATACCATGAGCGGTCGAAGATGGCCATCTCGCCCTCGGGAGGGACCTTGGTCCAGAATCGCCAGAGGTAATGATGCCGGTACTCCTCCGCGGTGGGCTTGACGATGGAGTAAACGCGGATGTTGCGGGGGTCCAGCTTCTCCACGAGGCGCTTGATGGCGCCTCCTTTGCCCGCGGCGTCGGGCCCCTCGAAGACAATCATCAGGGTGTGGCGGCTGGCAACCAGCTTGCGCTGGAGGGAGAGGAACTGGAGCTGATGCTCGCGGAGCTGATCCTTGTATTCCTTCTCCGTGACGGCTTGTTCCTGGTCCAGCCGGTCGAGCAGGCCGCGGACTTCGTGCTGGGGCTTGGGCTCGCTGATTTTCATGAGGCGCGGCTTTTCCGTGCCCGGAAACGGGCTAGCGGTAAAGCCGAATCAGCATTTTCGGGGGGAAGAGCCAGAGGAGCCGGGCTGCGGGGGCGTCCTCGCCGGGCAGCTCGATGGCGGCGATCGCCGCCTTGGACAGCTTCACGCGCCCCCCGGTCAGGGAGCGGATGACGGTGCTGAAATCGGGCTCGTGGCCTACGATCATCAGGTCTTCCCCGCCGGGCGCGGCGGCGATCAGCGCGTCGCATTCCTTGCGTCCGAAGCCGGGCTCCAACTCGGTGCGCGTCTCCAGGGGGGTGTCCAGTGTTTCCGCGGCAATTTTTGCGGTCATCAGGGCGCGGGGCAGTGGGCTGCTTAATATCAGCGCCGGCTTCACCTTCATGCACTTGAAGGCGGGCGCCACCTGGTGCATTTCATCGATTCCCTCGTCATTGAGGGGCCGCTCGTCATCCGGGCGTTCCCACTCCGGCCAATCGGCCTTTCCGTGCCTGAGAAGATACAATTTCACAAAGTGGGTGGGTTTCTCTTATCCTGTCCGGATGCGGGACGATTTTGCTGATCCCAAAAATTTCATCAATCGCGAACTGAGCTGGCTGGAATTCAATCGCCGTGTCCTTGAGGAAGCGCAGGACCGGAGCCAGCCGCTCATGGAGCGCGTCAAATTCCTATCGATTTTCGCGACCAATCTGGACGAGTTCTTTGAGATCCGGGTGGCCGGCATCAAGCAGCAGATCGAGAGCGGCACGGCGGACAGCGGACCGGACGGGATGGCGCCGGCGGAGGTCTTCGATGCGATCCAGAGGCTCGTCCACGAGATGGTGGACCAGCTCTACAAGCTCTGGAACGAGGAGATTCTGCCCGCCCTGGCGGAGAACAATATCCATATCAAGGGCATGGCCTCCCTCGACCAAAAGGAGGCGGAATGGGCAAAAAAATTCTTTCGCGATGAGGTTTTCCCCATCCTCACCCCGCTGGCCATCGACGCCAGCCACCCCTTCCCCCAGGTGCTCAACAAGAGCCATGACCTCATCGTCCGCGCGCGCAAGCCCGGTACGGAGGATCCTCTCTACGCGCTGGTGCAGGTGCCGCGTGTCATCCCCCGCTACATCCTGCTGCCGCGGGAAAAAGGGGAAACGGGAGCGTGGAATTACATTTATCTGGCGGCGCTCATCAAGGTGCATGTCGGCGATCTCTTCCCCGGGCTGGAACTCGAGGAGGTGCACGCCTTCCGCATCACGCGCAACAGCGATCTCTACATCGACGAGGAAGAAGCGGAAAACCTGCTGCGCACCATCGAGCAGGAGCTGCGCCGCTCTGCCCGTGGCAACGTGGTGCGGCTCGAAGTGGAGGCGGATTGCCCGCCGGACTTCCAGGAGTGGCTGCTGGAGCGCTTCAAGCTGACGGGGGCCGATCTCTACAAGGTGAACGGCCCCTTGACCATGTCCCACCTGATGCCGCTGGTGGCCAACGAGGCGTTCGCAAAGTTGAAGGACCGCCCATTTATCCCCGCCTACGATCCGAACCTGCCTCCGCACGGCGATGTCTGGCAATTGCTCCGCCGCGAGGATGTGCTGCTGCACCATCCCTACGAGTCTTTCGATAGCATCGTGGAGTTGGTGGAAACGGCGGCCACGGACCCATTGGTGCTCGCCATCAAGATGACGCTTTATCGCACCAGCGGCGATTCCGCGATCGTAAAGGCCCTCATCAATGCCGCGCAGAACGGCAAGCAGGTGGTGGCTCTGGTGGAATTAAAAGCCCGCTTCGACGAGGCAAATAATATCCACTGGGCGCGGATGCTGGAGGAGGCGGGGGCGCACGTGGTCTATGGCATGGTGGGCCTCAAGACGCACTGCAAGGCGCTGCTGATCGTCCGCCGCGATGAGGATCGCATCCGTCATTATGCCCACTTGGGCACGGGCAATTACCATCCCCGCACCGCTCGCATTTATACCGATCTCAGCCTCTTTACGGCCGAGCCCGAGCTGACACAGGAGCTGGCCACCCTTTTCAACACCCTCACCGGCCTCGCGGCCTATCCCGGCTTCAAGAAACTGATGGTCGCCCCGTTCGATCTGGGACGGCGGGTGCGGGAGCTGATCGAAGCGGAGCGCGACCACGCCCGGGCGGGACGACCCGCCCGCATCATCGCAAAGGTTAACTCCCTGGTGGATGAAAACATCATCAAGGCCCTCTATGAGGCCTCCTGCG
Organism: Chthoniobacteraceae bacterium; assembly: GCA_036266845.1. Classification (GTDB taxonomy): domain Bacteria; phylum Verrucomicrobiota; class Verrucomicrobiia; order Chthoniobacterales; family Chthoniobacteraceae; genus DATAXI01. Next base: position 4,123 of record DATAXI010000094.1, read on the forward strand.
CAGGGGTAAAGGTCGATCTCATCGTGCGCGGCATCTGCTGCCTGCGTCCGGGCGTTCCGGGGGTTAGCGAGAATATTCGCGTTATTTCCATTGTTGGCAGATTCCTTGAGCACAGCCGGGTTTACCACTTCTCCAATGACGGCGACCCGAATATCTATCTCGCCAGCGCGGATTGGATGCCGCGTAACTTCTACCGCCGCATTGAGATAGCATTTCCCGTGGAAAGTCCCCGGCTCAAGAACGAGATCACCAAGGAAATTCTGCCTGCTTTCTTAAATGACCGCGTCAAGGCACGGGAATTGCAGCCAGACGGCAGCTATATGCGTCTGAAACCTCGCCCCGGGGAGAAACATTCCCAAGCCCAGCTCTTCTTCCGGGAGCGATCCCGCAAGTTTTTTGCAAGTCTGGCGAAAGCCAGCAACAACGCCGCAAAACTGATTCCAATAGAAATGCCGCCTGCAAACGTAAGTATCGGGAGCCACTGATCCCCCCCGATTTGCCGGCACCAGCGGCATTGGCGCTTAGTTCCCCTCCCCACCCGGGCCTAAATGAGACTTCAGCGGAAAGCATCGTGTGCGCATACCAGAACTTAAACTGACCGGCGGCGAGCGCGGCTCCACGGGGCGCAGGCTGCGCATCTGCCTGGCCGGGTGCAAGGAAGCGGAGGAGAAGAAACTCCGGGAGACTCTGAGCGAGGCGTGCTTCGAGCCGGTGATCGATACCTGCCCGGACGCGCCCTGCCTGGAGGAACGCCTGCGTGCGCTCCCGCCGGACCTCTTGATGACCGCGGAGGAAAATGCTCCGCTGGATTTTCCCACCGTCCTGGAAATGACCCAGCGGCTCGCACCGCACACCCCGGTCATTGTTTTTACCGCAAATCCCTCACCGGAAGCCGCGGTGCGCGCCATCGAGCGCGGCGCGGCCGATTACATCCAACTGGACCGCGAATGGGAGGTGGCCGTCGCGGCACGGCGCGCATTGCGGGAGTTTGAGCAGCGCCAGCGGCGCAAGGAGGCGGAGGATCGTCTGCGTAATCACATCAACCTCCTGCAACTCCAGCAGGTGGTGGCCACCGCCGCGAATGAGGCCCTTTCACCTCAGGACGCCGCCCAGAGCGTCCTGGATATCACGCGGGCCTACGGCAATTTCATTCTCGGGCATCTCTTCTATCTGGCGGATGAGCATTCCACCCGCATCCAGCCCATCGGGATCTGGTCAAATTACGACGATGACCGCCACGGCGGTTTCCGGATGGCGACGGAGAACCTGGACTTTGCGGCAAAATCCGGCCTCGCGAGCACCGTGCTGGAAACCCGCGAACTGATTTGGGTATCCGATATCGGGGCCAATCCGCACTTCCTGCGCGGCCCGGCCGCCACCTCCTGCGGCTTGCGCGGCGCGGTCATGGCGCCCGTTGCCGCCGGCTCGGAGACGCTGGGCGTGATCGAGTTCTTCAGCAGCGCACCCATCAAGCGGGATGAGCATCTGGCGCTGGTAATCGAATACGTGGCCACGCAACTGGGCCGCGTCTTCGAGCGCGACAGGGCCGAGCGCCGCCTGGAGAACCGCGCGCGGGAGCAGATGGTGCTGGCGGAGCTGAGCCGCAAGGCCGTGGAGGTTGTCAATCTCGACAGCTTTCTCACCGCCGCCGTGCGCCGCATCGAGGATGTGCTCCCCGATTGCCATTGCGCGGTCCTGGAGGCTACGGGGGACTCCAACGGCCTCCGCTTGCGCACGCTTTCAGACGGTCCCGTGGACGATGTGCGCGATTGGCTCATCCCCGCCGCGTCCGATGCGGACCTGGGCCACGCCGTTCTGCATAACGACCTGCTGAAACTGGACCTGCGCGGCCCGCATCCCTGGAAAGTTCCCGGCTTTCTGGAGGCGGAGATCAATACCGCCGTCACCGCGTCCATCCGGCTGCGCCATGACCTCTTTGGCGCGGTGATCGCCTACAGCCCCCATGCGCGCGATTTCTCCCGCAATGAGACCGCCTTTCTCCGCAGCGTGGCCAATGTGCTGGCGACCGCGGCGGAGCACTCCACGGCATTCCATCAATTGCAGCTCCTCGGCTCCGCAGTCACGCAAAGCCAGGACTCCATCATGATCACCGATGCCGTCCTGGACGCGCCGGGACCGCGCATCCTCTTCGTCAATCCAGCCTTTACCCAGATCACCGGCTACCGCATTGAGGAGGTCCTCGGTTTCTCACCGCGGTTCCTGCAAGGGGAGAAAACCGACGCGGAATTCCTGGAACGGATGCATACGCGCCTGCGGCAGGGCCGTTCCGCGCATGGCGAAACGATTAATTACCGCAAGGATGGCTCCGAGTTTTGGGTGGAAATGCAGGTCTCCCCGCTGCGCAATAGCGCGGGAGAGATCACCCATTTCGTCGGCATCCAGCGGGATATCACGGAGCGCAAGATTGCCGAAGAGCGTCTGCGGGAGAGCGAGGCGACACTCGGCGCAGCGCAGCGCATCGCACATCTCGGCAGTTGGTTCATGGATTTCAAGGCAGCGGAGTTCTCAGCCTCCCGGCTGATCTGGAGCGAGGAAGTGTTTCGCATCTTCGGATACTCGCCGGGCGGGATCGAAGTCACCAACGAGGCGTTTTTTGATTCCGTTCATCCCGACGACCGGGAGATCGTCCGGGAGGTATTCCATAAGGCGCTCAATGCCCACATCGAGTACCAGATTGATCACCGCATCATCCGTCCGGATGGTGTACACCGCATCGTGCACGAGCAGGCGACGGCTTTGTATGACGAGGTGGGCAACCCGATCCGCGTGATCGGGACGGTACAGGACATCACGGAGCGGAAACAGGCCGAGGAAGAGGTGCGGCACTGGAAGGAACGTTATGACATGCTCACCCGCGCGAGCGGCCAGATCATTTTCGACTGGGACTATCTCGGCGGCCACATTACCTATGGGGGCGATTCCGAACGTCTGATCGGTTGCCCGCCGGAAAACCTGGGCGGCACCATCGAGGACTGGATCGCGCGCATCCATCCGGAGGATCATGCGGCTTTCGAGCGCGTCATCAAGCTCGGCCAAACCGGGCAAAGCGGGGATGTTGAGTTCCGTCTCCGGCGCAATGACAATAACTACATCACCGTAAAAGGGATTGGCTACCCGATGGTGGATGCGACTGGGCGCACCACGCGCATCCTCGGCTCCATCACGGATATCTCCAACCAGAAGGCGCTGGAGGTGCAGTTGCGCCGCTCGCAGAAGATGGAAGCCTTCGGCAAGCTGGCCGGCGGCGTGGCCCATGACTTTAACAACCTGCTCACCGTTATCACCGGGTACAACGAGGTGGTGATGAGCGAGATGGCGCCCGACGATCCGAAGCGCGAATACATCGAGGAAATCGCCCGCGCGGCAAATCGCGCCAGCAGCCTTACGAGCCAGCTCCTCGCTTTCAGCCGCCAGCAGAAGATGCAACCGCGCGTCGTCAACCTGAACGACGTGCTGCGCGACACCAGCAAGATGCTCATACGCCTCATCGGCGAGGATATCCGCATGACCATTCAGGCCGCCGAGGATCTGGGCAATGTGAAAACGGACGTCGGCCAGATGGAACAGGTCTTGATGAACCTGGCGGTCAACGCGCGCGACGCCATGGCCGGCGGCGGCGCCATTACCATGTCCACCCGCAATGCCACCCTGCCTTGCGAAAACTCTCCCGCCAACCTGCTGCCCGGCGAGTACGCTCTCCTGGATGTCACCGATACCGGCATGGGGATGTCTCCGGAAGTGCAGGCCCGCATCTTCGAGCCTTTCTTTACCACCAAGGCGCCGGGCCACGGCACCGGCCTCGGCCTCGCCACCTGCTACGGCATCATCAAGCAGAGCGGCGGAGAGATCGCCGTGAAGAGCAAGGTGGGCGTTGGCACTACTTTCCAGATTTTCCTGCCTCGCGTCTATGAGACGCAGAAATCCTATGATATCCCGCTCGGCCCCGGCGATCTGCCCACCGGCACCCAGACCATCCTCGTCGTGGAGGATGAACTGCCGGTGCGCGCCATCATGCGGTCCATCCTGCAACGGCTCAAATACACCGTGCTGGAAGCGGCGAATGGCGCCGAGGCCATGCGCATCCTGATGACGCCGGGCGGCAAACCGGTGGAGTTGCTGATGACGGACCTCGTCATGCCGGAGATGGGCGGCAAGGAACTGGCCCGCCGCACCCGCGCAATGTTTCCGGACATGGAGATCATTTTTACCTCTGGTTATCCGATCTCGCCCACGGAGGAGCTGCTTCCGGACGCCTGTTTCCTGCAGAAGCCCTTCTCGCCCAAGGCCCTTGCCGAGGCGGTGCACCGGGCCCTGTCCTGATCGCGCTCCGGCACAGACGGCGATCCTGTAACTTTCGCTTGAATGTGCCGCCCTTTCCGGCTGCTTATGCGTCAAAAAAAACCATGCTGCGCTTCCTGAAACCATTCTCCGGGCTCCTAGTCCTAATGGCCCTTGCAGCCCTTGTGATGCCGCTCCGGGCGACGGAGGTGCTCAGCTATCATTACGACCAGCAGAGCACGGGACAAAACCTGACGGAATCCACGCTCACGCCCGCCGCAGTCCAGGCGTTCCGGAAGCTCTGGAGCCAAAAAGTGGACGGCAATGTCTATGCCCAGCCGCTCTACATGGAGGCAGTCCACATCACCGCCGCCCCGCATCCCGGCGCGCACGATACCGTCTTTATCGCGACGGAACATGACAGCCTTTACGCCTTGGACGCGAAGTCCGGCACGCTCCTTTGGCACACCTCCCTGCTGACCAAAGGCCTGCCGAAAGCCGCCAAAATCACCACGGTGCCGGCCATTGATACCGAATGCACCGACCTCGTGCCGGAAATCGGCATCACAGGCACGCCGGTCATCGATCCCGTGGGAGGGTATCTCTATGTCGCCGCCAAATCCAAGCAGACGATCGCCGGCGACACCTCTGATCCACGCTGGGTCTATACGGTCTTCAAGGTCTCCATCTCCAATGGAGGTATCGCCGCCAGCAACATTATCGCCGCCACTTCCGAGGAAAACGGTCAATACCAGTTCCGAACCGACCCCGATCCCGGCGCGCCACAGGATCCATGGATCGGCGGCGTTGCCAATGACAACGTCTATATCAATGGCCACTACCGCGTTTACTTTAATGCCCTCCGGGAAATGAATCGCCCGGGTGCGCTGCTCTCCAATGGCAACGTCTTTTTTGCCTTTGGTTCCCATGGCGACAATGGGCCGTTCCATGGCTGGCTTCTTTCCTTCGATGCCGGCAGCCTGGGAATGACCGGCGTTTTTTGTACTACGCCCAATGGCTCGGAAGGCGGCATCTGGCAGGCCGGCGGCATCCCCGCGCTCGATGGCAGCGGCAATATTTACTTCATGACTGGCAATGGCACGTTTGACTCCGGCACCAATGGCGACGGGACGCTCTACGGCCTGGATCAAAATGGCTTTCCACAGATGGGCGACTATGGCGATTGCTTTCTCAAGATGGCGGTCGATCCGACTACCTCCGCGACCAATCAGAACACCAACGGCTGGGGCCTCCAGGTTCTCGATTACTTCTCTCCCATGGATAACTTTAACCTGAGCGCCAATGATACCGACCTTGGCTCCGGGGCTCTGGTGATCCTGCCGGACGAAGTGGGAACTCCCGCGCACCCTCACCTGCTTATCGGCGGCGGAAAGGCGGGCAAGGCATATCTCATCGACCGCGATAACATGGGTAAATTCAGCCCTTCCACGGAAAACGTTGTGCAGACCCAGGCAGGGCTGATCCAGGCTTCCTTTAGCACTCCGGCTTACTTCAACGGGAATCTTTATTGGACCGGTCTCGGCAATTACGCACAGATGTTTTCCATCGGCAACGCGGCGTTTTCTTCGACGGCCTCCAGTATCTCAAGCGATGTCTTCGGGTATCCCGGAGCCACTCCTGCGATTACCGCCAGCGGCACTAATAATGGCCTCGTCTGGATGCTGGACCGCGATACCAATCAACTCCGGGTTTACGACGCGCAAAACCTGAACACGGAATACTGGACCAGCGCAATGGCGCCGAAGAATCGGGACGCGCTCGGACCAGTGGTGAAATTCACGGTTCCCACCGTAGCCGATGGCAGGGCCTTTGTCGGCACGGCGAACGGCGTCTATGCTTACGGCGGACCGCCGCCGCCCGCCGCACCGCCAATTTCGCCCAGCCGACTGTCCGCCTATGCAATCTATGGCGACCAGGTGGAGCTAACCTGGAACAACCGGTCGGCGAACCAGATCGGCGTCGCTGTCGAAGATT
>DATAXI010000026.1:0-42299 GCA_036266845.1 Chthoniobacteraceae bacterium
ATCTGACCAGCTACCTGCACGGGCTTGCAACCCTTTCCTCCACCTCCACGGTGCTTACCTTTGTCATCAGCCAGGCAAACCCAGGGGATGGCACAGAGGTCATGTTCGACAGCAAGGAAAACACCACCACCAGCCACGCCCCATCTCTGGATGTGACCTTCGGCAACGGCGACATCGCGAATATCACCGGCCACCCCTTCTATAGCGAGGTCAGCGGCACAAGCTTCGAATTCGTTTCCACGCTCGCGGGCTACACGTTGAAAGCAGGCGAGAAAATCGTCCTCATTGGCGATGTCGTCCTTTCCGCCACAGGCGCCACCGCGTTTGACGTAAATTTCGGATATGAAAACGATGACAGTTATTACGCCCCCAATCCGGTCTCGACAGCAACCCTTCAACATATCTCCACCACAGCCGCCATTCAGCCGGAAAGCTTCACGCGCACGGTCATTTTCACCGCGCCCACCGATGCCAGTTACGTCATCGGCATGGTCGTGGGCAATGTCTCCGGCTCCCCGGTCAACTCCCCATCCAATACCGACGTCACAATCATCCCCCTCCAATAGGCGTGCCCTACCCGTAAATTTCTTACCAATTATCGTCGCGCCACGACGGGCCGGCCATGGCCACCTTCTCGGCAATATGGCCTGATCGCGGAAGGCGTGGCGAAAGTCTGCCCAAATCTCGTGGCGCGGGACAGTAAGGGCCAGATATTCACCGTCCGCTACGAGCAGGTGAATGCGATGCTGCTGAATGAGTTTCTCAAGGAGCACCAGAAAGTGGAGACGCAGCAGAAAGAGATTGCCGGTTTGCAAGAGGCTGTGGCCGAGCAGAAGAAAATGAATGTCGCGCTCGCGGCGGGGCTGGACGCCATGCGTCAGCAGGTGGCGCGCGTGGTTCGTCAAACGGGCGGCACGGCCACGCCGGTTGCAAATGGATTGGACGAGAGCCGTCCGGTGGCGCAGTAGTCTCCGGATGACGCGAATCGAGAATCTCCCCAGCAGGACTGGATCGGAATTATCTGCGAGGAGCCGTGTGAGGACGGCGCTGGGGCTTTGCGCGGCGGCTGCATTTTTCCTGGCCGCGGGTTCCGTGGCGCTTGCGGATGCGGATGGGGACTGGGGGAGCATCGAGCAAATGGAAAAGGCCACGCCCGCCCGGCAGTGGAATACGCGCGAGGAGTTCCGGCAGGGGACCATCGATTACTTAAACAAGCAGGAGAAAGAGCTGCGCGCGTTTGCCTCGGATTATCCAAAGGATCCGCGGGCCGTGGAGGCGCGGCTGCGGCTTGCGCATCTGCTGGCGACCCGGGCCGATCTGGAGCAAAAACCGGCGGAGCGGGCCGAGGCGGGGGAAATCCTGGATGCGATGGAGAAGGATCCCGCGTTCAAGGACCGGCGCGCGGATATCGCGTTTGCGCGGATCTCGATTTACATGCAGCGGGCGGATGCGGCGAGCATGGGGAATCGCGACACCCTGCTGGAAAAGGCGCGGGGTTTTGCGAGCGATTTTCCCGGCGACCATCGTGTCGCGGCGCTGCTTGCGGAGGTGGCCAGCGTTTTCCAGGACTCGCCGCGCACCGCGCGCTCGCTACTGGAGCAGGCGCGCCCGCTGGCGGGCACGCCGGAGCTGAAGCAGAGCATCGATGACGATCTCAAGCGCCTCTCGCTGCTGGGCAAGCCGCTTGAGATGCAATGGACTTCCGTCCAGGGGCAGAGGGTCGATCTGGCGAGGCTCCGCGGGAAAGTGGTGCTGATCTACTTCTTCGCCAGTTGGTCGGCGCCCTCGATGTATGAGCTGGATTGGGTGAATCATCTGGCGGATGGCGATTCCAACGTCCAGATGCTTGGCGTTTGCCTCGATAACGATCCGGTGTCCGTGCCGGATTTTCTGGAGATTCACAACATCACCTGGCCGGTGTTTTGCGACGGGCGCGGCTGGCAGGGGGAATTGGTGCGGAGCCTCGGGATCAACGAGTTGCCTGTGCTATGGATCGTGGATCGCAAGGGAATCCTGCGGGCTCTCGATGCGAAGCAGGAAGCGCTGGGATTGATTCAGGAAGCGGAAAAGGGAAGCGGCGAGTAAGGCGTACCGCTACCTGGTGTGCACGGTTTGGACCTCCTGGCGGGAGCCGGAGAGGAGGGGTGGCGTGGCGGGCTGCGCCGCCACCGATGCTCGCCGTGGGGTGGAACAGGAAGAAAGGAGCGCGGCGAGGATGGCGCCGGAAACGAGGCATTTCAACATGGGGCCTTTTCTAAGCCTGACGGGCGGCCTTTAAGAAGAGAATTGTAGTTTGGAACGCAACGCCCTGTCTTGAAGCAGGATACGGAAGACGACCAAAATGGTTGTGGACAATATTATCGGCGGTGATAATTTCTTCCGCGGGGGATAAACAATGAAAAACAGCGGACAAATTTCGCGAAAACGGCCAAACATGGTCACCAAGTTCTGGCAAATGCTGACCGGCGGCTTTCACCGCACGGTACGGCCCCGGGGCAGGTACCATTTCCGGTATATCGCACCGTTCTAGGTTTTTGCCATTTCGAGGCAGGACGCGCGGGGGCATTTAAGCGCCCATGGGATTACGCGGCGGCGTGACGATTTTTTTTACGGCGAGAGCAGCTTTCCAGGTTGAAGGAGGCAAATAGTTGCTGTCTATTCCCGCCGCCCCCACGGAAAGAAAAAATCCCGAATGCCCAATCCCACGCTTCCCGAGGATGACGTAGCCGCAATCGACGAGCTGCGCCAAGTGTATCAAAAGCTCAATGCGGAATTGGGCAAAATCATCGTAGGGCAGCAGGAGGTTATCGAGCAGCTTGCCATTTGCATCTTTGCGCGCGGCCACGCGCTGCTGATCGGCGTGCCCGGTCTTGCGAAGACATTGCTCATCAGCCGACTGGCGGAGACGCTCTCGCTCAGCTTTAGCCGCATCCAGTTTACGCCAGACCTGATGCCGATGGACATTACCGGCACCGACATATTACAGGAGTTGCCGGGGGGAAAGCGGGCGTTCGAGTTTGCCAAGGGGCCGGTGTTCGCGAACGTCGTGCTGGCGGATGAGATCAATCGCGCGCCGTCCAAGACGCAGGCGGCCATGCTGGAGGCCATGCAGGAGCACCGGGTGACCATCGCGGGCCGGACGTACACGCTGGATGCGCCATTCTTTGTGCTGGCGACTCAGAACCCAATCGAGCAGGAGGGGACCTACCCGCTGCCCGAGGCGCAGCTCGACCGGTTCATGTTCATGATCGGCGTCGATTACCCCTCGCGCGACGAGGAAATATCCATCGTGCGCAGCACCACGGGCGCGAGCCTGCCGAGGCTGGAGCACATTGTTGACGGGGAACGGCTGATCGCGTTCCAGGATCTGGTGCGGCGCGTGCCGGTGCCGGATCACCTCTATGAATTTGCGGTCGATCTGGCCAGACGGACGCGCCCGGGGACCAAGGATGCGCCGGGCTGGATCAAGCCTCTGGTGAGCTGGGGCGCCGGTCCGCGCGCGGCGCAATACCTGGTGCTTGGCGCGAAGGCGCGCGCGGCGCTGCATGGCAGCTACGTCGTGCGAATGGAGGACATCGTCGCGGTGGCGGACCCCGTGATGCGACACCGGCTGGTGACCACTTTTACCGCGCAGAGCGAAGGGGTCACGAGCCGCGAATTGACGAAACGTCTCCTTGAAGAATTGAGCAAGGCGGCCTAACGCCGGCGAGCCTGTGCCCGAGGATAAGCGCTCTTTTCTCGATCCGGCGGTGCTCGGGCGGCTGATGGCGCTTCCGTTGCACGCGCGGCATCCGATGCTCGGCAGCGTATCGGGAAAGCATCGCAGCCCGGTGCGGGGCTCCGCGCTGGAGTTCGCGCAATATCGGAAATATGTGCCGGGCGACGATCCGCGCCGGCTCGACTGGCGCACCTGGGGACGGAGCGACCGTTTTTACATCAAGCAGTTCGAGGCGGACACCAACCTGCGGCTCTGCCTGCTCGTGGACACAAGCGGCTCCATGGATTACGGACCGGCAGGGGCGACGCGCTTTGATTATGCGCGGAAGCTGGCGGGCTCGCTGGCGTACTTTGCCGCGGAGCAGGGGGACGCCGTGGGGCTGTGGAGCATTGCGGACAAGCCGGTGGAGATTCCCGCCAAACGCGGACCGGGGCACCTGGGCCAGGTGCTGGACCGGCTTGCGGAGCTGAAACCCAAGGGCGGCACGACACTGCTGACCGCATTGCACGAGGCCGCGGAGCGCATCCGCCAGAGGGCGCTGGTGGTCATCTTCTCGGATTTCTTTGTGGAGCCGGGAGAACTGAAATCGGCCTTCCAGCATTTGCGCTTCCGCAAGCATGACGTGGCGGCCTTTCATCTCCTGGACAAGAAGGAGCTGGATTTCGATTTCGACCGGCCCGCGCGCTTTGTGGATATGGAAGGGGGCGACCCGGTGATGTGCGATCCATCGCTCATCGCGCGGAATTACCGGGAAGCGGTGCGGCGGTACACCGTGGAACTGGACGAGGTGGTGCGGGCGACGGCGGTCGATTACCAGCGGGCGCTGCTGCAAGAGAAATACGACGACGTGCTGGCGCGATTTCTCCTGGCGCGAATCCCGAACCACTCGGCGCGATGACATTTCTCCAGCCACTGTTGTTGATGGCATTGCCGATTGCGGCGCTGCCGGTGATTATCCATTTGATCCACCTGCTGCGGCGGCGGCAGGTGAAGTGGGCGGCGATGATCTTCCTGCGCGCGGCGCAGCAGATGCAGAAGGGGCTTTCGCGGCTGCGGCAAATTCTCATCCTCGCGCTCCGCGTGCTGGCGGTGGCGGCAATCATCCTGGTGGCGGGCCGTCCGCTTGCGGGGGGGTGGCTGGGGCTCACCGGCGGCGCGCCGGATACCGTGCTCGTGCTGCTGGATCGCTCCGCGAGCATGGAGCAGAAAGATCTCGCGACCGGGGTGAGCAAACGGATGGCGGGATTGCGCAATCTGGCCAAGGCGATTGACGACACCACGCGCGGCCACTCGCACGTGGTGCTGATCGACAGCGCGCTGTGCAAGCCGCTGGCGCTGGATCGCGCGGATGCGCTGCTGGACGTGCCGCAGACCGAGGCGACCGATACGGCGGCGGACATCCCGGCGCTGATGCAGGCTGCGCTCGATTACATCACGACCAATAAAACGGGACGCACGGATGTTTGGCTGCTGAGCGATATGCAGCAGAGCAACTGGGCGCCATCGGACGGGCGATGGCAATCGCTGCGAAGCGCCTTTGCGCTGCTGCAAGGGGTGCGTTTTCACCTGCTGACTTATCCGGAGCCGGCGAATGGCGATCTGGCGGTGACCGTGGACCACGTTGCGCGGCGCGAAATGGACGACAAGGCGGAACTGCTCCTGGACCTGCGGGTCACGCGGCGGCTGAAGGCGGGAGAACGTCCGCAACCGGTGGAAGTGCCGCTGCGATTCGAGGTAAACGGGATCACCACCACCGCGAAGGTCACCGTCGATGGCGGCCAGGCCGCGCTCGACGGATATGCGATCCCGATCGACACCTCCACGAAGCGGGGATGGGGCCGCGTGGAACTGCCGGCGGATGCCTGCCCGCAGGACAATGTCTTTTACTTCGCGTTCGATCAGCCGCCGCCGTTGCGTTCCGTCATTGTCTCCGATGATCCGGCGGAAGCCGGGCCTCTCTCGGCGGCGCTCTCGGCAGCGGAGGATCCGGCCCGGAAGTACACCGCCACGGTGCTTGGCTCGGGCCACGCCGCGGAGATCCCGTGGGCGGATACGGCGCTCATCGTGTGGCAGGCGCCGCTGCCAAAGGCGGATAGCGCGATCGCGCGGGAATTGCGGCAGCACGTCGCGGCGGGCCGCTCGATCCTATTCATGCCGCCGCAAACGCCGGACGGCGCTGAGTTGTTCGGGATGCATTGGGAGAATTGGAAGACGGCAAGCCCGGCGAAGCCGGCGAGCATCGAGTGGTGGAGAAATGATTCCGATCTGCTTGCGAATACGCGGGACGGCGCGGCGCTGCCGGTGGGGACCATGGAGATCACCCGCTATTGCCCTGTGGGCGGCGATGGCGTGCCGCTGGCGCGCATGGCGGATAACGGAGGGGTATTGCTGGCGCGCAACGCGGAGGGAGATCGTGCAGGGGGCGGCGTTTATTTTCTGGGGACGCTGCCGGATTCGGGATCGAGCAGTCTTGCGCGGGATGGCGTCGTGATGTTTGCCATGCTGCACCGCGCGCTGGACCAGGGTGCGGCGACGCTTGGGAAGGCGCAGCAGGGCTATGCGGCGGCAAACGCGCTGGGGCCGGACCCGTCGCTATGGAAGCCGGTGGAACAGGGGACGCCGCTGATCGAGATGCCGCTGCACGCGGGCGTGGTCGCGAGCGGGGACCGTCTCATCGCGCTGAATCGCCCGCCGGGCGAGGATGCCGTGCCGGTGGTTTCCGATGCGGGAATTCGCGATCTTTTTTCCGGGCTCGATTACCGCGTGCTGACGGGCACGCTGGAGGACAAGCGCAGCCTCACCAATGAAGTGTGGCGCACTTTCCTCATTTGCATGGCGCTGGCGATTCTGGGCGAGGCGCTGCTGTGCATGCCGCCGCGCAAGACTGCCGCGCCGGCGCCGCCGCAATGGGCCGGGAAGGAGACCGCATGACCCCCGCGGAGCAATCGCTGGTATTCACGCATACCCCCGCGTCCCTGGCGGTGTCGGCGGCATTTGTTCTGGCGGTGGCGTGGCTCTGCTGGACGGCGTGGAAACGGAGCGCGTTCCGGCGGTCAACCGGGCTGCTGGAGGGGATGCGCCTGATGCTTGCGGCGGGAATCGCGATCACGCTCAACCAGCCGGAATGGCGCGAGGTTTTCAAGCCGCAGAACAAGCCGGAACTGGCCGTATTGATCGATACCTCCCGCTCGATGCAAACGCGCGACATGCCGGATACCGCCACCGGCGCGCCTGACGGACGCTCGCGAGCCGAGGCGGCGAAACCGCTTGCCGATATCGCCGCGTGGAAAGAAATCGCGAAGAAGATGGATGTGACCATCGAGCCTTTCTCCTCCGACGGCCAGCCGCCGGACGAGGGCACGGATTTGAACAAGGCGCTCATTCGCGCCGCGGAGCGGCATCCGCGGCTGGCCGCCGTGGTGCTGGCGAGCGATGGCGATTGGAATACCGGCCAGCCTCCGGCGCAGGCGGCGGTGCGGCTGCGGATGCGGCATGTGCCGGTGTATGCGGCGCCCATGGGGAGTGAAACGCGGCTGCCGGACGTTGCGCTCACCAGTTTCGACGTGCCGGCATTTGCGGTCGCGGGCAAGCCGTTGCGGATTCCCTTTTCCATCGAGAGCTCCCTGCCGCGCGATGAGCCGGCGACGCTGCGGATGGAATGTTCCTCCGGCGAGACGATTGAAAAGCCGGTGGTTATTCCCGCGATGAGCAAGCTGCAGGATGTGATCGTGTGGAAACCGGAGGCGCCCGGCGATTACAAGCTGAAGCTCATCGTCCCGCCGACAGGCGGCGAGCGGAACCTCGACAACAATTCCATCGAAGCGCCGCTGCCGGTACGCAAGGAGGAGTTGCGCGTGCTGGTGATCGATACCTACCCGCGGTGGGAATACCGTTACCTGCGCAACGCGCTGCAGCGCGATCCGGGCGTCGTGGTCAACACGCTGCTGTTCCATCCCGATCTCGGCACGCCCGGCACGGGCCGCGGCTATCTCTCCGCGATGCCGGGCGAGGAGGAGCTTTCGAAATATGACGTCGTATTCCTGGGGGATGTGGGGACGGACAAGGGGCAGCTCACGCTGGAGCAGTGCGCGGAGTTGCAAAAGCTGGTGCGCGACCAGGCGGCGGGGCTTGTGTTCCTGCCGGGCTTTCGCGGGTACGAGGGCTCGTTGCAGGGGACCCCGCTGGCGGACCTGATGCCGATTGTGTGGGACGATGCGCAGCCGCGCGGCTACGGAACCAATACGCCGGGCAACTTTACCCTGACGGAGGAGGGAACGCACAGCCTGCTGACCAAGCTGGAGGACACGGACGATGCGAGCGCGCGGGTCTGGGCGACGCTGCCGGGTTTCCAATGGTACGCGCCGGTGATACGCGCCAAGGCCGGCAGCGACGTGCTGGCCACCCACGCCTCGGAGGAGAATCAATTTGGGCGCATCCCTCTGATCGTGACAAAGACCTATGGCTCGGGCAAAATCCTGTTCATGGGCACCGACGGCGCATGGCGATGGCGCAAAGGGGTTGAAGACAAGTATCACTATCGCTTTTGGGGTCAGGTGGTGCGATGGATGGCGTACCAACGCAACATGGCCAAGGGAGAAAATATGCGGCTTTTTTATTCGCCCGACCGCCCGCGCACCGGCGCGGTGCTGACGCTGAATGCGAACGTGGCCGGCGCGTCGGGGGATCCGCTGCACGACGGGGTGGTTATCGCGCAGATCACCGCGCCCTCGGGCAAGACGGCCAGCGTGCGGCTCTCACCCGCCGGGCCGGATGCCTGGGGGTTATTCACCGGCGTCTTCACACCCACCGAGCCGGGGGATCATCGCGTGCACCTGACCTGTGCGGAGGCGGGGTCGTCGCTGGATTCCATCATCTCCGTGCAAGGGGCGAGCAAGGAAAAAGTGGGCGAGCCGGCACGCCTGGATGTGTTGCGGGAGATCGCGCAGATCACGCGCGGCGCGATGTTGAAGAACACCGATCCCGCAACCGCCATCGCCGCGATCTCCGCGCTGCCCGAGCCGGCGCTGGAAGAGCGGCGCGTACAGATTTGGGCGAGCCCGCTGTGGGCCGGATTTCTGATTTTGCTGCTGGGCATATTCTGGGCGGGGAGAAAGGCCGCCGGAACATTCTGAGCCATGGATACGCAACTTCCTCCCATTCTCGAGTCCAAGCTGGGGGACTTTCGCCGGCGGGTCTGGACCGTAAAACTGGCCGAGGCCGTTTTCGCGGCCATTGTGGGTATCGCGATTTCCTGGCTGCTGGTGTTTTTGCTGGATCGCGTGTGCGATACTCCGGGCTGGCTGCGGCTGGTGATTTTGATTTCCGGCGCCGCGACACTTTGCATCGGGGCGCCGCTCAAGTGGCATCGATGGGTCTGGAGCCAGCGGCGGCTGGAGGATGCCGCGCGGCTGCTGCGCCGGACCTTCCCGGCCCTGGGCGATCAATTGCTGGGCATCGTGGAGCTGGCGCGCATGGATCACGCCGCGGCGGGACGCAGCGAGCGGCTGGTGCAGGCCGCGATGCAACAGGCGGCGGATGCGATCAAGAATCGCGACTTTACCCATGCGGTGCCGGAGCCGCGCCACCGGCAATGGGGCTGGGCCGCGGCGGGAGCGGCGGCGCTGGTGCTGGCGGGTTTCCTTTTTGTGAATGACGCGGCGCGAAATGCGTTTGTCCGCTGGATCGCGCCGCTGGGGAATACGGAGCGCTTCACCTTTGCGCGCATCGGGCAATTGCCGTCGCGCATCGTGGTACCCTATGCGGAGCCGTTTCAATTGCAGGTGCGACTGGCCGGCGCGACGCGCTGGGCGCCGGGGCAGGCGTCGGCGCGGCTGGGCTCGGAGGATCGTATCGTCGCGGGTCTTGGCAAGGCCGGGTACGTGCTTAATTTTCCGCCGCAGAAGGAGGACGGGACCCTCTCGCTTTCCGTGGGCGACGTGCGGAAGAAGATCGAGATCGAGCCGCGCAACCGCCCCGACCTTGCGGACCTCGTCGTGCATGAGCGGCTGCCGGATTATCTGCATTACGACAGGGAGCAGCGCATCGATGTGCGCGGAGGCGCGGTCAGCATCTTGAAGGGGGCGGAGGCGGCATTCGAGGCGCACGCGAGCCGGGACATCGTGGAGGCGCGGATGGATTCGAAACCGCAAAAGGTCAGCGGCGCGGATATTCTCACCGGATACCAAACCGTGACCGGCGACGAGCAGCGAAAATTCACCTGGCGCGACCGGGACGGCCTGACGCCGCGCGAGCCGCTGACACTGGATGTGCGCGCCGTGGCCGATGAGCCGCCGAGCATCATGGCGAGTCGCGATTCACCGGAGGAGGTGGTGCTCGACTCGGAGGTTATCACATTTTCCGGCGAGGCGACGGATGACTTTGGCGTCAAGGAAATGGGAATCGAGTGGGTTGGCTCGCAAACCGGAGAGGATGGCTCCGCGCCCATTCATGGGGAGCGCATCTGCGCGGCGGGCGGCCCGGAGACGAAGGACTTGAAGGCGCAGGCGACGTTTTGCGCGACGCGCGACGGCATTGAGCCGCAGACCGTGGAGGTGCGGCTCTGGACCATCGATTACCTGCCGGGCCGTCCGCATTCCCACTCGGCCAGTTTTACGCTCCAGGTGCTCAACAAGACCGATCACGCGATCTGGCTGACCCAGCAATTCGGCAAATGGCTGGAAGCGGCCAAGGAAAGCTACGAGCGCGAGCAACAACTGCACGAGACAAACAAGGAACTGCGCGCGATGAATCCCCAGGAACTGGACCGGCCGGAAAATCGCCAGAAGGTGGCGCAGCAGGCGGCGGCGGAGAACGCGCAGGCGGCGCGTCTGGCGGGCCTGACGCAATCGGGACGCAACCTTGTGGAGCAGGCGACAAAGAACGATGAATTTGACGCAAAGCGGCTGGAGACCTGGGCGACCATGTTGAAGACCTTGCAGGATATCGCGGCGAATCGCATGCCCAGCGTCGCGGATCTGCTGAAGCAAAGCGCGAACGCACCCAGCGGCGAGACGGCTGGCACCCAGCGGCAGACCGGCCGGCAGACCGCGCCGGCATCATCGCCCGCCGCGCTGGCCGGCAATACCCAGAAGTCCGCCGGCGGCCTTTCGCAAGGCCCGATGAATGCGAGCCCGCAGGGCGCGCCGCCGAAGATCGATCCGAACGCCACACCCAAGTACCAGCCAGGCCCGGGCCTGAGCATGCGCGAGGCCGGTAATTTCAAGGCGGGCGGGCAGGCCAGCCCCACGCCGGGCAATTCCGGCCCCAAGCCGCCGGGCAACAGCAAGCTGCGCCTGCCCACCGTGAACCTCGCTTCCGCTCCGTCGAAGACCCCGCGGAACAACGATAACCCGCCGCCCCAATCACCCGCGCAGCAGACCATGGACACCGCGGTAAAGCAGCAGAAGGATTTACTGGCGCAGTTCGCGAAAGTGTCCGACCAGCTTTCGGAAATCCTCGGCAGCCTTGAGGCCAGCACGTTTGTGAAGCGGCTCAAGGCGGCGTCGCACCAGCAGATGGGCCTCGCGGACAGCATCAGCCAGAAGACGCTCGACTCCTTTGGCGTCAAGAACGGCGGCGTCACGGCGGCGCAGCCCATCGAGGAAAAGGAAAAAGACCAGAGCGAGGTGGTGCGCGTGATCCAGAGCGACCTGGATGCTTATTACCAGCGAAAACAGGATTCGCGGTTCAAGGTCATCCTGGATGACATGCAGAAAACGGAGATCGTGCGGGCGCTTGCGGGCGATGGCGACAAGCTGGCGGAGAACCTCAGCGGGCAATCGATGATCGGCTCCGAGTATTGGGCGGATACGCTGGACCGGTGGGCGGAGGAACTGGTGGCGGCAAGCAATAGCAACGGCTCCTCCACCTGCGGAGGCGACAGCCTGCCGCCGGAGATCGTGCTGAAGGTGATGCAGGTGCTGCGCGATGAAATGAAGCTGCGCGATGAGACGCGCGAGGCGGAGAACTCGAAGCCGGCGCTCGATGCCGGCCAATATCACAACCGCGCGAACCTGCTGGGCGAGACCCAGGCGGAGCTGGACAACCGCACCAACGGCGCGGAGGCGGATATCGTGGCGCTGCCAAACGGCGGGCAGACTTTCGGCAAGGAGATTCACCTGATGCAGGAGGTATCGGGCGTGATGCGGGATGCGAAGGGGATTCTTTACACGCCGGATACGGGACCGCAGGCTATCGCGGCGGAGACGGAAGCCATCGAATTGCTGCTCCAGGCCAAGCGGAGCGGGAAGAAGCCGGGCGGCGGGGGGGGATCGAATCCCGGAGGCGGCACCGGACCGGATTCCGCGAGCGAGGCCGCGCTGGCGGAGCTGGGACCGGACGGGGAAGCGGCCAGCGTGATCGCCTCGCGCACCGTGGGGCAGGACACCGGGCGCGCGGGGCGCCAGTTTCCGGAGGAATACAAGACGGGGCTGGATCAATACTTCTCACTGCTGGAGGGGCAGGGCGGCGTAAAATGAAGCTGTCACACGGGATACGCCGGCTTGCGCTGGCGGCGTTGCTTGCGGGTTATCCGTGGCCGGCGGCGTATGCGGTCATTGGGGAGAAACCCGCCGTTGCGGCTTCGCCCGGCGCTTCGCCGGCTGCGTCCCCGGCGGAGTCGCCATCGGGTCTGGTGGGGATTGGCGCCGTGCTGACCACCGAAGATGGCTCCGCCACCGTGAGGAGCCTGGTGCCGGGCGGTCCGGCCGCGCGCGATGGCCGGCTCAAGGCGGATGATCGCATCACCGCGGTCGCGCAGGGAGACGGCGCCTTTGTCGATTGCAAGAACCTGACCCTGGACAAGGTGGTGGGAATGATCCGCGGCAACAAGGGAAGCACCGTGCGGCTCAAGGTGCTGGAGCCGGGCGTTACCGACCCGAAGCAGACGGCGACCGTCACGCTGGTCCGGGAAGAGGTGAAACTGAACGGTACGGAAATGGAGGAGGGTGGAAACCAAACGGCGAATCTATCCGCGGACGAAAAGAAGCAATTGGACACGCTGATCGGCAAAGTGAACGACGCCAGGCGCACCATGCTGGGCGAACAGATGAAGAAGGAAGTGGACGACGTCGCAAAGGCCACCGGCCTGAATGACGCCGGGAAGCAGGCGCTGGAGAAAGCCGCCGATACCGCGGTGCAGCAGAGCATCGATCAATCCACCGGAAAGCTGAAGCAGCTCTTTACGCATAACTTTGGCATCGGGCGGCACGGAATCTTTGAGCACATGCTCAACGTGATCATCGCCAACGCCTCCGCATACGCGAAGTGGGCGCAGTCCCAGGGCGGCGCGTGGCCCGCGGACCAGGCGGCGTGGAAAGATGCGCTCAAGACCACCCTCGATCCGGCGCAGGCCGCGGCCTGGGCGGCGGTCGAGAAACAGCGGGGGGCGGACGCGGAGGTGGAGATGGGGCATTACCTCGATACGCTGGTGCAATTCACCATCCAGCAGCAACGGCCCAACCTTGAGGCGAAGGCCGCGCAGGTCCAGCAGGGGCTCAATCTCGCGCCGGATCGTGCGGCCAAGCTCAAGGCGATGACCGAGGCTCTGCTCAAGGAGGCGGGCCAGCAGGCGCGCGAGTCCGCAAAGAAGGGGCTGCTGGCGATGGGCGAGAACGAACGGAAAACGGCAATCGAGCAACAGGGTTTCTACCGCTGGCTCCAGGGACAGTCCGATGAGGATTGGGACAAGAGCCTCGCCACCCTGTTGACGAAAGAAGAGATCCAGCAGCTAAAGGATTCCCATGAGGAAGAGAAGCAGCGCCGCGCCCGCGCGATGGGCGATCTTGCGGTGGCGCTGATGGACGACAGAATCGCGTTTACCGAAGCGCAACGGGGCCAGATCGAGCCCATCATCGAGCGCCTCGCCGCGGGCAACTCGAACATGATGGGAGATCGGGAGAACAACAGTTATTACAATACGCCGGTGTCGGCGTACTATGGGCTTTCGTCCGGCGCATCCGAAGCGGAGATCAAGCCGATCCTCGACTCGGCCCAGTGGCAGCATTGGCGCGATTGCTGCGCGGAGAAAAACAATATCGAAGAGCACGGCGTCGAAACCGTGCTGCCTCTGCCCACGCCCGCGGACTCCGATAAATCGGAGGCCGGCGCCCAGCCCGAGGACGTGGACCGGGACATTGCCGATTATGTGCAGAAGAAGAGCCACGGAGCGTACCGGCAATTTCTCGCTGCGGCCGAGTTGAAGGCCGAGGACGCCGCGCACGTCTTGCAATTGCCGCCGGAAGTTGAGGAGCGCCTGCTTACCGCCGCGCGCGGCGAGGCGGAATTGCGGATCGCGGGATGGGATAACGCCGTCGAGCAGGTGGTCCGCGGCAATATTGGCGATGCCGGGCCGGAAAGCATCCGGCAGCGGCTCGCCTCCATCCAGCCCTACGTGTTTTCCAATATCGAACAGCGATCCGCGGGAGTGGCGGAGGATATTTGGAACCACGCGGTCGATACCCAGTTGACGGCGGATCAGATCAAAGCATGGAAAAAGGAATTGGATGCGCGAACGGCATATCGCAACAAGGCGATCTCCGCCGCGGTCGTTTGCACGTTTGACGAGCGCTTTCGCCTTACCTCCAGCCAATGGGCAAAGCTGGAGCCGATGGTGGCGAAGATCGTGAGCGAGTGCGGCGACCAGTTCGGCAACTTCTTCAACATGACCCCGCGCACCGAGTGGTTTCTGCAAAGCTACACCGCATTTGCCCCGATGGCGGGCATTCCGGACAAGGATATGAAAACGATCCTGACCGATGCCCAATGGCGCGCCTGGACCGGATGCAACGAGTACGAGACGGCCCAGGAAATCTGGCGGAATATTGACCGGTCCCGGCACCCGCAGGGAGGGGGAAATTGATGCGCGCTCTGCGTTGCCTGTTGAGCGGCATTGCATTGCTGGCGCTGGCGCACGGGGCGCGGGCGCAGGATCCCACGTTGCGATTTGGCGGGCAGATTCCGCCGGATGTGGACCTGATCTATGAGCGCGGCCTGGCGTGGCTGGCTGCAAACCAGGGGCAGGATGGAAGCTGGCCGTGCAATTACCAGGGCTGCGGCGTGGATGGCATCTGCCTGATGGCCTTTCTCGCAAGCGGCGAGGATCCAAACTACGGCAAATACGCGGCGAATGTGCACCGGGCGATCTACGCCATCATCCAGAAGCAGGATGCGAAGACCGGCTACTTCCCCAACAGCATGTATCACCACGGCTTCGCCATGCTGGCGCTATCGGAGGCTTACGGCGCGGTGGATGAATCGCTCTTTCCCAACGGCGAGAAACCGCAGCGGAGTATCGCGCGGGCCCTGCAACTGGCGATTGGCTGCGCCGCCACCTCGCAAAAAAACAATCGCTGGGGCGCGTGGCGATACAATCCGGACGGTTACGACGCGGATACGTCCGTCACCGGCGCCGTGCTCATGGGATTGCTTGCGGCGCGCAACGCGGGGATGACTGTGCCGGACGACGTGATCAAATCCGGCATGGATTACATGCGGAGGAGCACCTCGATCGATGGCTCGGTTGCGTACAGCGGCGGCTTTGGGGGGATGGGCGGCTCGATAAATCTCACCGCCGTCTGCTGCCTGGTGAGCGCGGTTTCCAAGTCCAAGCAGACGGATCAATTCAAGGCGACGCTCCAGCGCCTGCTGGATAACCTGGATAACAACGAGACGAACTCCTACCCGGAATATAATCGCTATTACATGGCGCAGGCCCTCTTCCAGGGAAATTATGCCGCGTGGCAAAAATGGAACGCGCAACTGGTGCGCGAGTTGCGCGAGGCGCAGCACGACGACGGTTCTTTTGACGGCGGCCCATACCAGACCGGCATGTCGCTGCTCGCGCTGGCGCTGAATTACCGGTTTCTTCCCATCTACGAGCGATGAAACGGGCGTTTCTCACCATCCTCGCAATGAGCGCCACGGCGGCGGCGCACGCGGCGACGCTCCGCTGGCTCAACGGCGAGACGATGGCCGGCGACCTGGTCGCGGCAACCGGTACGACCGCCTCATGGCAATCGCCCTGTTTCGAGAGCCCGCTGGTTCTGAAATGGCAGGCCCTTCAGCGGATCGATTATCCCCTTGCGCAGACCGGGCAGGCCGCACAGACCGAGCCGTTCCATTTCTCGCTGCGCGATGGAAGCGCCTTTTACGGCGATATTGTTTCCATCACCGGCAGCAGCGTTTTCGTCCACGGCAGCCGGGTGGGCGATGTGGAGCTGAAGCGGTCGGAGGTGCTCGCCGCGCGCCGGGCCGGCGGCGGAGCGCTGGTCTGGGATGGCCCGTTCGGGACCGCGGGATGGAAGTCCGACGATGGAGAACTCCAGGGCGGGACCGAAACGGAAATCGGACCCGGCGGCTCGCTGGTGCTGCCCTATTTCAATCGCAAGTTCGATTATTCGCTACCGCTGCCGCTGCCGGATGCCGTGGATGTGGAGCTGCGCGTCCACTCGACGGAGCTTCCGGACTTCCGCTTCTTCATCGGGAATAAACCGATGCCCGCGATCCGAATCGAAACCTGGGACCATGACGTGGTCGCGGTGACCGGCAGCGATTTCCAACTGGTGCGGAAGATGGACGATAACGAGCGGTCGGTGGCGCTGCGGTTTACATGGGATTTCAAGACGCGGCATTGCGCGGTGTACACGCCGGGGGGGGATTTGCTCGCGCAGTGGGATGTGCCGGCAAGCACCCAGACCGGCGATTCCGGTTTTTTTCTCCGGAACAATGGACGCGATCTGACGCTCGACGTGCTGCGCATTCGCAAATACGACGGCGGGGCGATTGCGAAATATGACGCGACGCATCCGCGCCTGGAGATGGATGACGGCAGCGTGATCGATGGCGCGGTCGTTTCCGGCAGCGCAGGCGCCGTCCAGGCGTCCGGGACCTCCGTGGCTCTCAAGGATGTGGACGCGCTTGTTTTTTCCAACGACCAGCCGGAAGCAAAAACGCCGGGAGCGCGGCTGACCTTTGACGATGGAACCTTGCTCCAGGGGAGCATCGTCGATGTGAAAGACAATGCGGCAACGCTGCAAACCAGCTTTTCGGCGGAGCCATTGACCGCGCGAATGGACGGGCTCCGGCAATTGCGGGTGACTTCCACGGATGCGCTCGATGAGCCGCCGCTGAGTCAACTGGACAAGCTGGTCTTCGAGGGGAAGACGCTGCATGGCCATTTCTCGACCAGCGCCGGCGGGGATGGACCGCAATGGCTGCCGCTCGGAGCGGTCGCGCCGGCGGAGCCTGTGAAAACCGAGCCGTATGAAATTGTGCGCTATTTTCCCGATGACGCGCCGGAGCCCGCGCCGACCTCGCTCTTCTACATGCGCTCCGGGGATGTGCTGTCCGGTACATTGCGGGCGGTGGATCAAGCCGGAGTGGAGCTTGACCCGGGCATTACCGAGCATGGCCGGCTGCCGGTCTCGCAGGTGGAAGCGATTCAGTTCGACGCGCGAGGGAGGATGGATATGGACGGCTTCAACGATCCCGCGTGGCGCATCGTCAGCGGCGATTTAAAGAAGGTGCAGCGCAGCGGCGATTCCATAACGCTGGGGCCCGGCGCATCCATCGGACATCCGGCGGCGATGCAGGCCAGCGATATCCGGTTTACGATGAACACGCAGACCTTTGCGGCGGTGGGGCTGAAGCTATTCTGCGCGGGCACCGATCCCGCCAAGGCCGAGACGCTGCTGATTGCGACCACCGGCGGCCAGGTGATTTGCGGCATGGAAGGGGAGCAGGGGCAATTCGAGGAACCGCACCTGCAATTCAGCGTCAATTCCGACCACGTGGACGTGCACCTTGGCATTTCCGCGGAGGGAGTGACGCTGTACCTCAATGGCACGCGGCTGGAGACGTTTGACGTGCAGCCGGAGTTGCGGCATGGCTCCGGGCTGGTCATTAGCGCGGGAAGCGTGTGGGGCAACGCGGCGCGTTCCATCCAACTGAACAATTTTTCAATTACCTCCCAGCCCGGTTGCACCTGGTTGCCGGATGTCGCGCCGGACGTGCGGGAGGAGGCGCTCACAGTTCCGCGCTTCCGCCGGGAGGATCCTCCGCGGCACGCGCTGATCGCCGCGAATGGCGATGTATTGCGCGGCGAAGTGGAGGGCGTGACCGCCACGAATTTTGCGGTGCGCGCGGGGATGGATGAGCTGACCGTGCCGCGCGGGCGCGTCAAGGCGCTCATCTTTTTCCGCAAGCCTGTGGAACCCGCGCCGTCCGCGACACCCGGCGACGACGGCGCGAAGGGGCATTTGGGGGACCGCATCAACGGAATGGTCATCTTCTCGAATTCCACCTTCGAGAACGCGATGCGTTATCTTGAGACCGAGGCGCCGGAGATCAAATTCAAGGCGCCAAAAGACGTGGGTAACCAGCGGGCCACGGTGCGCATGGGCATGGGTACAGTGGCTCAGGCGCTCGATCAACTGTGCCGCCAGTTCGGTTTCCAATATGAGGTGGATAATGACGGCGCAGTGGTGATCGAGCCCGCCACCGGCGATGGCGAAGTGAAGGGCGAAGGGATGACTGAAAAAGTGTATTGGCTGAAGCCCGGGGCGTTTCCCGGGAATGCGCCCGCGGACAAGACGCTGGCGGCGAAGGGAATCGATTTCCCTAAAGGCGCCTCTGCGGTATTGGACGGGGATGGGGAGGAGTTGACGGTGGAAAATACGCCGGACAACCAGCAGAAAATCGCGCAGGTGCTGGCGGCGGATTTTGGGGGCGCGGAGTCGCCCGGCTATTGGCTGCTGCTGCGGAGCGGGGCGCGCCTCGCGATAGCGGCGGACCATTTCGACAAGGATGTGATCACCGGCCATAATCCGCTTTACGGGCGTTGCACCATTCCCGCTGCGGACGTGGTGGAAATCCGCTCGTGGCCGCTGGAGCCAAGCCCGGTGATGAAGACATTCGACGGCTGGAAGCTCACGTATGCGCCGGAGCCGGTGCTGCCGGCGGCGGGCGGAGACGATTCCGCAATGACCGGGAAGCCGGCTCCTGGATTCAAGCTGAACCTGCTGTCCGGCGGCCAATTCGACCTTGCGCAGCAAAAGGGAAAGGTGGTGGTGCTCGATTTTTGGGCGACCTGGTGCGGACCATGCGTCAATTCGCTGCCGGGGTTGATCCAGGCCATGTCCGGATTTACGCCGGATCGCGTGAGCTTTGTCGCCGTCAACCAGGATGAGCCCGCGGCGCACGTAAAGGAATTTGTCGAGGCTCGCGGGTGGAACGTGAATGTCGCGATGGACGAGGGGTCGCGCGTGGGACAGCAATACGGCGCGAGCGCGATTCCGCACACGGTGATCATCGGGCGGGACGGAAAGATCGCGTGGGTAAAAACCGGCAGCAGCCCAGGAGGCGAGGATGAGGCGGCGAAGGAGGTCAATCAATTGCTCGCCGCCCCCGCCGCGCAATGATCGAGCAACGTCGCCAGGATCCCTTCTGGAGGCACAGTTCCTCCGCGCCGGTGCGCTATGCGGTGGCCGTTGCCGCGGT
Source organism: Chthoniobacteraceae bacterium (assembly GCA_036266845.1). GTDB lineage: Bacteria > Verrucomicrobiota > Verrucomicrobiia > Chthoniobacterales > Chthoniobacteraceae > DATAXI01. The sequence goes on from DATAXI010000026.1 coordinate 19,214, forward strand.
GCTCGCGACGCTGCTGGTGACCGGGTGGCTGCGCGAGTTCTTTCAGGGAACGCCGAACGCGCTCTTTTTTTGCGCGATCATCCTGGCCGGATGGTTTGGCGGTTTCGGCCCGGGCATCCTGGCGACGATCCTATCGATCCTGGCCATCAAATATTATTTTACCGCGCCGGCCTTCACGCTGGATTTTGTGGTTTCCGAAGGACCGCGATTCATCCTGTTCATGATTTCCGGCACCATCATCAGTTGGCTGGGACATCGGCAGCGGCGCGACGAGGAGGCGCTGATGCGCGCCCGCGACGAGCTGGAGGACAAGGTGCGCGAGCGGACGGCGGAGTTGCAGCGGCTGAATCGCGCATGGCGGGTCCGCAGCGCATGCAACCGGGCGGTGAACCGGTGCTCCGAGGAGCGGGAGTTGCTGGAGGAAGTGTGCCGCGCGGTGGTGCAGGAGGGGGATTACCTGCTGGCCTGGGTCGGCTTTCCGCAAGCCGACGAGAAGAAATCGATCCTGCCGGTGGCGCGCTCGGGCAAGGCGGCGGGCTATGTGGATAACGTCGTTGGCACATGGGGCGAGGGGAAGCTGGGACTGGGACCGGCGGGCACGGCCATCCGCACCGGCAGACTGGTGACGTGCAACGAGATCGCCACCGATCCGCTCTTCGAGCCGTGGCTGGCGCGGGCCGAGGCGCACGGCATCAAGTCCTCGGCGGCGCTGCCGCTGACGAGCGATGGGCAGACAATCGGGGGCCTCATGGTGTATTCCGACGAGGCGGCCTCGTTTGACGAAAAGGAAACCGATCTGCTGATGCAGGCGGCAAACGATCTGACGCACGGCCTTGCGCTATTGCGGAACCGGGAGGCGCTCAAGAGGACCGGGGAGGAGCTGGGCCGGGTCTCGCGCGTGACCACGATGGGGGAACTGACGGCCTCCATCGCGCATGAGGTAAACCAGCCGCTGGCCGCCGTGGTCACCAATGGCAATGCCTGCCTGCGCTGGCTCTCCGCCGATCCGCCCAATTTTGGCGAGGTGCGCGAAGGCCTGCAGCGCATCGTGCGCGACGGCAAGCGCGCCAGTGATGTCATCGCCCGCATCCGCGCGGTATTGAACAAGAGCGAGCCGTTCGCGGACCGGCTTCAGATCAATGACATTATCCACGAGATCATTGTATTGACGCAGGTGGAGTCTGAGCGGCGCGGCGCGTCTCTGCGCACGGAGCTGACGGCAGGGCTCCCGCCGGTGACCGGCGACCGCGTGCAGTTGCAGCAGCTTTTGCTGAACCTTGTGATCAACGCGCTGGACGCGATGGACGGCATCGCGGACAGGCCGCGCGTGGTGCGCATCCGCAGCAGCGAGGGGGCGGACCGCAAATCGGTCGTCGTCGCGGTGATGGATACCGGCGTTGGGATTACAGCGGAGCAGCGGGCGCGGCTATTCGACGCGTTTTACACCACCAAGGCGGGCGGGCTCGGCATGGGGCTTTCCATCAGCCGGTCGATTATCGAGAGCCATGGCGGCAGGCTCTGGGCGAGCTCGAACGACGGGCCGGGCGCGACCTTCCAGTTCAGCCTGCCGGCGCGGGAGGGCGCATGAAACCGCCGGTCGTTTACGTGGTTGAGGATGATGTATCGGTGCGGGAGGCGCTGAGCAGCCTGATTCGCTCCGTGGGCTTGCGCGTGGAAGTTTTCGCCTCAGCGCACGATTACCTTGCGGCAAAGGAGCCGGAGGGACCGGCTTGCCTGGTGCTGGATGTGCGGCTGCCGGGGCTGAACGGGATGGACTTGCAGCGGGATCTTACGGCGGCGGGCAACCCGATTCCGATTATCTTCATCACCGGCCATGGCGATATCCCGATGAGTGTGCGCGCCATGAAAGCGGGGGCCGCGGAGTTTCTCACCAAGCCATTCCGCGACGAGGATCTGCTGGAGGCGATCCGCCTGGCGCTGGAGCGGGATGAGCGGGAATTCGCCGGGCGTGCGGAACAGCGGGCGCTGCGGCAGAGGTATGGATCGCTGACGCCGCGCGAGCGCGAAGTCATGACGCTGGTGGTGCGCGGCCTTCTGAACAAGCAGGTAGCCGGGGAACTGGGCACGAGCGAGATCACCGTGAAGGTGCAGCGGGGGCATGTGATGAGGAAGATGGGGGCGGAATCACTGGCGGACCTCGTGAGGATGGCGCAGCGTCTGGATGTAGGGCCTAATACTAACGTATAATAGTCGGCTCGGGGCGGGGGCGGTAATCTGGCACCATGTCAAACCCGGGCGGCAACAACCAGTGTCTCATCTCCATCGTTGACGATGAAGCCTGCGTGCGCGAGTCGCTCAGCAGCCTGATGCGCTCGGTCGGTTACACCGTGGAGGTTTTCGATTCCGCGGAGAGTTTTCTCAGCCAGGGCAAGTGGGAGGGAACCTGCTGTCTCATCCTGGATCTGCGTCTGCCGGGGATGAGCGGGCTGGATCTGCAACGGAAGCTTTCCGAGGCGAGCCATCCGCCGATCGTTTTTATCTCCGGGCATGCCGCGGAGAAAGACGAGAGATGGGCCATGCAGAAAGGCGCCGTCGCCTTCCTGCGCAAGCCGTTTAGCGACGAGGCGCTGCTGGAGGCAGTGCGGGAATGCATCGCGCGCGGGCGGACGGAGACACCCATCCTGTTCAATTTCTTCAGTGAGGCGGCGCTTCAATAACAGACCATGTGGATTGTACAGCTCGCGCTTAGGCGCCCATACACTTTCATCGTCGCGGCCTTGCTGCTGCTGATTGTCAGCCCCGTGGTGATCCTGCGGACGCCGACGGATATTTTCCCGAATATCAACATCCCGGTGGTCAGCATCGTGTGGCAATACACGGGGCTATCGGCGCATCAATTCGAGGGGAACATCACCTGGCCATACGAGCGGGTGCTCACCACCACAGTCAACGATATCGAGCACATCGAGAGCCAGACGATGAACGGCATCGCGGTCGTGAAAGTCTTCTTCCAGCCGAACGCGAAGCTCGAGACCGCGCTGGCGCAGGTGACGGCGATCTCGCAGACGGTGATCAAGGGGATGCCGCCCGGGGTGACGCCGCCGCTGGTCATCAGTTACAATGCCTCCAGCGTGCCGGTGCTGCAACTGGGCCTCAGCAGCGCAAAGCTCTCCGAGCAGCAGCTCAACGATATCGCGATGAATTTTGTGCGGCCGCAGCTTGCGACCGTGCCGGGCGCGGCCATTCCGTGGCCGTACGGCGGAAAGATCCGCCAGATCATGGTGGATATCGATCCCATCAAGCTGAACGGCTACGGTCTCGCGCCCACGGACATCGCAAATGCGATCAACGCGCAGAACCTGGTCCTGCCGAGCGGCACGGCCAAGATCGGCAGCCTGGAATACGACGTGGAGATGAATGGCACTCCGCCCGCGGTGGAAGAATTGAACAACCTGCCGATCAAGACCATCAACGGCACCGTGATTTACCTGCGGGACGTGGCGCACGTGCGCGACGGCTTCCAGGTGCAGACGAATATCGTGCGGCAGGATGGGCAGCGGGGCTCGCTGCTCTCCGCCTACAAGACGGGCAGCGCGTCCACGCTCGATATCGTGAGGCAGGTGCGCGCGGCGCTGCCGCGGATCGCCGCAAGCCTGCCGCCGGAGTTGCGCATTCAGCCGTTGTTCGACCAATCGCTCTTTGTGCGCGCGGCGGTGCAGGGCGTGATCAAGGAAGCGGTGATCGCGGCCTGCCTGACGGCGGCAATGATCCTGCTTTTTCTGGGCAATTGGCGGCACACCGTGGTGATCGCCATTTCGATCCCGCTTTCCATCCTGAGCGCGATCATCATTCTGAGCGCGCTGGGCGAGACGATCAACATCATGACGCTGGGCGGCCTCGCGCTCGCGGTGGGCATCCTGGTGGACGATGCGACCGTGACCATTGAGAACATCGACCGGAACCTGGAGGAGGGGAAGGAATTGCACCAGGGCATCCTGGACGGCGCGGCGCAGATCGCGACGCCGGCCTTCGTCTCAACGCTCTGCATCTGCATTGTGTTCGTGCCGATGTTCTTCCTGGCCGGCGTTGCGCGCTACCTCTTTGTGCCGCTGGCGGAGGCGGTGGTGTTTGCGATGCTCTCCTCCTATGTGCTCTCGCGCACGCTGGTGCCTACGCTGGTCATGTATTTTCTGCGCGGTCATCCGGAGTTGCAGGGGCATGGCCACGGAGGCGAGCCGAAGAGCATTTTCGGCCGCATCCAGCGCGGATTTGAAAATGGATTCACGCGTTTCCGCGAGCGCTACACCGCCATGCTGGAGAGCTGCCTGCGGATGCGGTGGAAGTTCATCGGCATTTTCTTTGGCCTGTGCGCGGCCTCCATGCTGTTGCTGCTGCTGGTGGGCCAGGACTTTTTCCCGACAGTCGATGCCGGCCAGTTTCGGCTGCACATGCGGGTGCGGACGGCGACGCGGATCGAGGAGACGGCACGAATCGCGGACCTGGTGGAAGCGAAAATTCGCAAGATGATCCCGCCGGATCAGGTGACGAGCATCCTGGATAACATCGGGCTGCCGTACAGCGGCATCAATACTTCGTACAGCAACAACGGCACGATCGGCACTGCGGATGCGGAGATTCTCGTGTCGCTGAACTCCCAGCATCACGGCCCGACCGCGAAGTATGTCTCCGAGCTGCGCGAAGAGCTGCCGCGGGAGTTTCCCGGCGTGGAGTTTTTCTTTCAACCGGCGGATATCGTGAGCCAGATCCTGAATTTCGGCCTCTCGGCGCCCATCGACGTGCAATTTGTAGGCAAGGACGTGCAGGGCAACCTGGCGGTGGCACAGCGCGTGGCAAACCAGATCAAGCAGGTTCCCGGCGCGGTGGATACGCACGTTTTCCAGCTTTTCAATCAACCGAAGCTGGAATTGAACGTGGACCGGACGAAGGCGAGTGAGCTGGGCTACACTGAGCGCGACGTTGCCAACAGCCTCCTGGTGGCGCTGAGTTCCAGTTTCCAGGTTTCGCCCGCGTTCTGGTTCAACCAGCAAAACGGCGTGAACTACAACCTCGCCGTCCAGGCGCCGCAATACCGCATCAACAGCCTGCAGGATCTCTACGACCTGCCGGTGACCAGCGCCAGCGGCTCGTCGGGGCAGTTGCTCGTGAACCTCGCGAAACTGGATCGGACGACGGGACCGGCGGTGCTGACCCATTACAATGTGCAGCCGGTGATCGATGTTTACGCGAGCGTGCAGGGCCGCGACCTGGGGAGCGTGGCGGCGCAGGTGCGGAAGATCGTGGACAATGCGCAAAAGGATTTGCCGCGCGGCAGCTTTACGACCATCCGCGGGCAGGTGCAGACGATGCACTCCTCGTTTGTGGGATTGGGTGCGGGCCTCGTGTTCGCGGTGGTGCTGGTGTACCTGCTGATCGTCGTGAATTTCCAATCGTGGGTGGATCCGTTCATCATCATCACGGCGCTGCCGGGAGCGCTGGCGGGCATTGCGTGGATGCTCTTCCTCACGGGCACCACGCTGAGCGTGCCGGCATTGATGGGCGCGATCATGTGCATCGGCGTGGCCACGGCCAATTCCATCCTGGTGGTAACCTTTGCGCGCGAGCAACTGGCGGTGCACCGCGACGCCTTTCAGGCCGCGCTGGAAGCGGGCCGGACGCGGCTGCGCCCCGTCATCATGACGGCGCTGGCGATGATCATCGGCATGGTGCCGATGAGCCTGGGCCTGGGCGAAGGCGGCGAACAGAACGCGCCGCTTGGCCGCGCGGTGATCGGCGGATTGATCATTGCCACCGTGGCGACGCTTTTCTTTGTGCCCACGGTCTTTGCCGCCATCCGCGGCCGCCGCCGTGCGCATGCGGACGAGCCCGATTTTGACACCGAACCGGAAGAAGAACTGGCGGCTGTCTGACGAAAATTTATGAGCGCAACCATCGATAAAAGCAGCGTACTGGAACTGGAGCCCGCGCCGGCGGCTCAGAAGCGGCCCGCCACGCATGGAAATCCGGCTCCGCGCAAAAGCAACGCCGGGCTTCGCCTGTTGATCGGGGTCGCCGTTGCGGCGCTCGTTGTGGGGGCGCTGCTGTGGCAGCGGTCCCGCGCCAGCAAGCAACTGGCGGCGGAGACGAGCGCGATTGCGGTGCCGACGGTATCCACCATTACGCCGCAACCCGGCCCATCGAGCATCGAGATCAAGCTCCCGGGCAATCTGATGGCCTATACCGAGGCGTCGCTCTATGCGCGAACCAACGGTTACATCAAGGCCTGGTACACCGATATCGGCGCGAAGGTTCAGCAAGGGGACCTGATGGCGGAAATCACCGCGCCGGACGTGGATGCGCAATTGCTCCAGGCCGAGGCGACGCTGGCACAGGCGAAGGCGAATCTGGACATCGCGCAGCTCAATTTTGGCCGAAGCCAAAAGCTGCTCGCGACCAAGGTTATCAGCCAGGAAGACTTTGACCAGAACCGGACCAACATGGAGGCGCAGCAGGCTGCCGTGACCGCCGCGCAGGCGAATGTGCAGAACCTGACTGTCATGAAGGGATTCCAGAAAATCACCGCGCCATTCCCCGGTGTGGTCACCAAGCGCAGCACGGATGTGGGGGCGCTCATCAATGCGGGCAACGCCGGCTCGCAGGAGCTTTTTCACGTGGCGCGCACGGACATCCTGCGGGTTTATATTTCCGTGCCGGAGGTATATGCGCCGCAGATAAGGCTGGATACGCCGGCATGGCTGGAACTGAGCGAGTTTCCCGGAGTGAAATTCCAGGGGAAGGTGGCGCACATCGCGGGCGGCATCGATCCCGCATCGCGCACGCTGTTAACCGAGGTACAGGTGGCCAATGCGGATGGCCGGCTGGATCCCGGCGCGTATGCGACCGTGCACCTCACGCTAAAGCTGGATCACGTGCCGAGCATCATCCCGATCAATACGGTGATCTTTCGCAGCCAGGGCACCCAGGTCGGGGTGGTGGATGCGTCCGGTACCGTGCATCTGAAGAGCATCACCGTGGGCCGGGATATTGGAACGTCCTATGAGGTTACCAGCGGCGTGGAACCGGGCGATCACCTGGTCCTGAACCCGTCCGATTCCATCGCCGACGGGGAAAAGGTCCACGTGCAGAATACACTATTTAAATAGTATAGATTGCCTTTGGCCGCGAAGTTTTGCATATTCGCGTCCATGAAAATCCTTCTGATGACAGCCGTGCTTGCCGGATCCCCGCTTTTGCTCGGCGCGTGCCAGAATCACCCGGACCAAAGGCGGGATGAATTCAACGCAAAGACGCACCGGCAATACAATCCGGAGACCGGCAGCTTCGAGCAGGTCCCACCCTGGGGCAAGCAGTCGAACAAGGCGACGGACTCGGGGCAGTAATCACCCCGCATCGACGCCTGGATCGAAGTTATTGCAGGCTAAGCCACTTCTACGGAGCCGATGTCCACGAGACTATCGACGCCGGTGCGGCTGTTGCCGTTTTGGTCCGTGGAGAGGCTGTCGGGGTTGCTGCCATGACCAATGACGGGGCTGTCTGATGCGGGCGCCATGGTGTCGGTGGTTCCCCCGTCATTGATCTGGAGCGGGCCGAGAAGTGGGTTCTCCCCGGTGATATTATTCCCGCCATCCGTGTAAGTGCCGGTGGTGGCGTGCTGGATGAGGTCATAGCTGGCGGTGACGGTGCTAGTTGAGCCGCTGAGGTCCGGGCCGGTTTTTGCGATGTTTCCGGCGAGGATGGTGCTGATGACGTTCACGGTGGAGGAACTTCCGGAAAGAACATCGATTCCGCCACCGAGGCCTCTGGAGCCAGTGACCTTGTTTAGAGCAATCGTGTCATTGTAAACATTGACCGCGCTGCCGTTGACGGCAACGCCGCCGCCGCCGACCACGCTGACATTAAGGGCGACCGTGCTATTCTCGATGTTCAAAGTGGCATCGTCGCCGGTCGCCAGACCGCCGCCGTAATCCGAGGCTTTGTTTTTGGAAATGGTGCAGCCAATCAACGTGGATGTGCCTCCGTAACTGTAGAAGCCGCCGCCGACCGCGCTGGTATTAAGGGCGACCGTGCTATTCTGGATGGTCACAGTAGCATCGTTGCCGGTCGCCAGACCGCCGCCGTAATCCGAGGCTTTATTTTTGGAAATGGTGCAGCCAACCAAGGTGGATGTGCCTCCGTAGCTGAAGAAGCCGCCGCCATACTCCGCGGAGTTGCCAGAGATCGTGCTCTGCGTAATGGAGAGGAGTTGTTTTGAGTAAACACCGCCGCCATTGGTCACTCCGGAATACCCATTGGAGCCGCCGCTGCCGCTGCCTTTGTGGCCGCCTTTTCCTGTCAATGTTTTGTTGCCCGAGATGATCGAGTTCTGAATGGTCAGACCGGCGTCTGTGCCGGAACTCGAGACGCCGCCCCCCCAGGAATCCAAACTATCGCCGCCGCTTGCGGTACTGCCACCGTTGCCGCCGCTGCCGCTCTTGGCAAGATTTTTGGAAACCGTCGAATTGGCAATCAACACCGTGCCTTCAAAACTGTAAACGCCGCCTCCGTTCCCGTAGCCGCCCTTGCCTCCACTCTGCTTTGCCGCGCCGTTGCCCCCATGGCCGCCGATGGATTTATTGCCGGTAATCGTGGAATGTTGAATCGTGACATTCGCATTGGTTTCGGAAGCGTAGATGCCGCCGCCGTAAGCGCCGCCCGCGGTCAGGCTGGCATTCCCGGTCTTCGCGCTACCGGCCTGGGCGACATTGCCGGATACGACGGAATCATTGAGCGTCAGCGTACCGCGGCAGAGGATGCCTCCGCCGAAAGCGTAGCCGGCGTCATCCGCGGCAGTGGCATTGGGACCGATGCAAAGATTCTTCGAGATCAAGGAGTTCGAAATGGTGACATTGGAGCTGGCGCCGGATATGTAAACACCGCCGCCCAACGACTCGGCGCCCGACCCTGTGGCCACGGCGTGGTTGCCGGTGATGGTTATATCGGTGAGTTGAATCGCGGCGCCGTCATTGATGTAAACGCCGCCGCCCTTGGGAGCGAGGCCATGGGTGACGGTCATGTCGGTCATTGTCACCGCGCCGCCGGTGATGGAGAAAATTTGATGGTTGCCGCCGTTGATGGTGATGCCGTTGGGCTTTCCGGCGGTGGGGCCTGTGATCGTCAGCGAGTCGCCGGCGGCCATGTCGATCGCAGGCAATGAGGACTTTAGCTTGATCGTGCCATGGAGGAAGACGTCCGGGGTCTTCTGGAATACGATCGAATCCACGGCATTCGTGGTCGTGTCGGCGTTGGCGGAAAGAATGGCCTGCCGCAGACTGCCGGCGCCGCTGTCGGCCAAAGTGCTTACGATGAATACCGAGGGTGCAATTCGATCCTCAAGAGGTTCGATGACGGAAGAGGTGCGTGCTGATTTCATAATAACATCTCAGGATGCCTGAACGCGGAATAGTTAGTTAAAATGCGGACGGCGTCTCCGCGCAGACTACGTATTGGTGCAGTTTTTCGTCAAGGAGTAAGGCGCGGAATTGCCCGCTTTTTGCGACGCTATTCCTTCGTCGAAGGCTCGCGGGATTCCTCGTGGTAATCCTGCTCGGTATTGACCGCCCAGATGTTCGATTTGTCCCTGATCCCGGCGATGATGTTATCGACGGCGGTCATGGCGGTGAGCATCGAGTGATCCTGGTTATTGTACCGGTGCATGCCGTTGCGCCCGATCAGGAAGAGATTCTCGATGGGGTCCAGATATTCGCGGACCAGATGAAATTGCTCGTATGCGCCGAAGTAGGCGGGGTACGTTTTTTCCACGCGGATCACCGTCGAATCGAGCACGGCTCCGTGATCGATGATGCCGATGCGGCTTAGCTCCTCGCGGCCGAGCGCTGCCAATTGCTCGTCGGTGCGGCTCCAGAGTCCGTCGCCTTCATTGCAAAAATACTCGAGGCCGATCCAGACCGTGCCGGGATCGGCAACGAGGTAAGGGCTCCAGTTGTTGAAAATCTGGAGCCGGCCCACGAGAACGTCCGGCTCCTGGATGTAAATCCAGTTATCACGGATCAGCTTCGCGGCTTCGTGCGCCTCGGGCTTTACCTTGAGGCCGGTGACCAGCAATCCGACCGTGATGAAATCGCGGTAGGGGAGATTTGCCGCGGTTTCGCGCACGGGTTCGGGGACGTCCGCGCCGCCGGCGGCCAGCGCGGCAATGAGATCGCTCACCGGCATCGTCGAGAAAAAGTAATCCGCCTCCACGCGTTCCGTCGTCCCGTTGCAGGCGATCTCCGCGGCGCGGATGCGGTTGTCCTCGATGTAGAGCTTCTTGATCACACGGCCCATCCGCACCTCTCCGCCGTGCCGGGTAATTTTTTCGCCGCACAACTCCCACATCTGGCCGGGGCCATATTTCGGGTAGAGAAACTGCTCGATGAGCGAGGTCTCGACCTGTTTTTGCGCGATGTCTTTCTTGCGCGAAAACTGGGAGCGGACGGCGTGGGAAATCGCCTTGGTGATCGAGAGGCCTTTTACCCGCTGCGCGCCCCACTCCGCGCTGATGCGGGCGCAGGGCAGGCCCCAGACTTTTTCCGTATAGGACTCGAAAAAAGTTTCATACAGCTCACGCCCGAAGCGGTTGATGAAAAAGTCCTCGAGCGTGACCTCCGGACGGATCGGGAAGAGACGCGCCTGAATATAACCGGCGCCGATGCGCATCATGCGCGCGAAGCCGAGATTGACGACCGTATTGCGGCTGAGGGAGATCGGGTAATCAAAAAACTTCCGCAGGAAATAGATGCGGCTGCTGCGGGAGCGCAGGAGCATGACGTCATCGCGCTTTTCCGGGTCGGCGGCGTCCGTCATGTGAATCGTGCGGGTCGCGCCCTGGTAATCGATATGCGTCACGTTTTCCGCCGATTGCTGGAAGGGCATCATCGCGTGCCACCAATCCATCACGCGGTCGGACTTTGAGAAAAAGCGATGCCCGCCAATGTCGATGCGGTTGCCCTTGTAATTGACGGTGCGGGCGATGCCGCCCAGGAGGTCCAGTTTCTCGCACACCACCGGACGGACGCCGGCGCGGGTAACCAGCTCATAAGCCGCCGTGAGGCCGGCAGGGCCGCCGCCAATGATCAATGCTGTATGGGAGGCGGGCTCGCCGGGAGAACTGGACATCACCTGATTTCTACAATGTGTCAGGGCCGTGTCCAGACCGTTGCCTGATCCACCAGTTTTCCCCGGTTTTCCAGGAGGTGAGGGGCGTAACCATGCGCCCTGGCCCAGGCGATGATGGGCGGCTCCAGCTCCGACGATGGGGTGGTAAGGACGGCGGCGGGCGGGGAATGCTGGAGCGCCGCGGCAAAATTGTCCGGTCCGAGAATGGCGAACCGGTCGCGGTCCGCGGCGGGGATGAACGGTTCCGTTCGCCAGATGATGCCGCCGGTGACCAGTTGCGGGTAGATTTCCAGGCCGCCCTCGAGCGGGTAGAGCGGCTCCAGGGTGAGAACGCGGCCCTTGCTGACCCATTGGCGCATTTCGAGGCCGGCCTCGTGGAATTGTACGGGCGGCCAGGCGGAGGGCTTCTTGAGAATCGCCAGCCTCTGATACTCATGCCAGGAGCGCGCGGTGGTGAAGGCCGCCACCGCCGCGACCAATAGGCATGCCCAGCGGGCGAACCCAGGCGCGGTGGCGGCGATGGAAAGCGCCAGGATGAGGATTGGCATGAGCGCGTAGTAATACTCCTGCTGGGAAGGGCTGGCCGCGACCGCGCCAATGAGGGCAAAGGGAATAAGCCCCAGCGCAAGGAGCAGCCGGTAGCGCTTCTCCGGCGCCAGCCTTGCGAAACGGACGAGCGCGGCGGCGACCAGCAGGGCAAAGAGAACCGCCAGCGCCAGGTTCGATCGATCCCGCATCAGCGTGGTGAACGGGTAGAGCAGCTTTGCATGCAGCGTGGAGTGCGAGTCGTGGTAGGACTGGCGGAAGAGGACGTTGGCGTGCGAGTTGAACGTGAAATTGCCAAAGATGAATTGCGCCGGCGCCAGCGCGCCGAGATTGAGCGCGGGAAAAAGCGCGACGCCCACGCCGCCGCAATAGATCACCAGTTTCTTCACCCGGTCCGCGATGGCGGACGATCCGGGCTCGAACATCGCCGCGAGCGCAAGCGGCGCGACCAGCGGGGCAAAGGTGAGCCGCGTACCGGTGGCCAGGCCGATGAATATGCCGGAGAAAAACCAGCGCCATTCGCGCCCGCGAGCCATGGCAAAAGAGATTGCCGCAAGGCAGAAGAGCGTGGAGGTGGCGTGATTCCACGTGCGCCAGAAGGCTTCGCGGAAAATCGGGTTGCTGAAGAGCAGCAGGGCGGCTCCCGCGGGCAGCAGCCAGCGCGCCGCGCCTTCGCATTGGCGACGCACCAACTGCCACAACAGCAGCAGCGTCAGCCAGCCCGCCGCCACATTCAGGATGCGCGCCGCGAGCAGCAGCGAGCGACTCACGCTGAAAAGCGCCCCGTACATAAAAACGAGGTAGGGCATGTGGAAGTAGGGAAAATCCCGGTATGGCAGCAGGAAGGAGTGCGCCAGCACGGCTCCGGCGGCCAGGTGCTGGCTTTCGTCATGGTTCACTCCGCGCCGCAGGCCCATCGAGAGCATCAGCGCCAGCAGCAGGAGGAAAAGCGCGCCCGTTGCCACGCCGGCGGCGATGCCGGCCATACGGGAGCCGGTGGGCGAGGTACTGCGCATTGCGGAGGAAAACGGGATCGCGCGTGCATTATCAAGGGCTATTTTCCGGGCGGATTGATCGCTTGAGACCCTGGCGGTGAAATTCAGCGTCCTGCGGGAGCGCGGGCATCTTGCCCGTTCCATCCAGCATCCTGCTGGATGGCTTCGGAAGTGGTGTTTATTCCCTTTAAGAGCTATCCGGCAGGATGCCGGACAGTGCGAGCTGGAAGCTCGCGCTCCCTGCGGAACATCGAATCCCATTCAGGTCGCCATGGTGGCTCCATGGGTATCCAAAACCCCTTGAAGAAATGGCTGGTTCCGGCGTTGCAATTTCCGGAACATCCGCCCGCCATGCGTCTTTTTGTACGGACCGCGCTGTTCTTCCTCATCGTCTTCAATGGCTGTCTCCGCGCCGCCGAGTACCAATGGTCGGTACCGATGGAACCGACTACGCCGGAGGCCGGAAAGCATCCGCGCGCCTTTCTCTGGATCCCGCCCGGCTGCCGGCGCGTGCGGGCGGTGGTGCTGGGGCAGCAGGGGATGCTGGAGCAAGGCCTGTTTGACTCCCCCATTTTCCGCCAGACGATGTCCGATCTGGATTTCGCAATCGTATGGGTATCGCCGGGTTTCGACCCGGTCTTCCGGTTTGATCACGGGGCCGGGGACCGTGTGGAGGCGATGCTGAAAGCGCTGGCGGATGTCTCCGGCTACGGTGAGCTGGCCTACGCGCCTGTCGCTCCGATCGGTGATTCTAAAAGTGGCGCTTTTCCGTGGAATTTTGCCGCATGGAACCCTGGGCGGACATTGGCCGCGCTCTCCATCCATGGCGGAGTCGGTGGAAGATCGGCTCCCGATCTGGGTAAACAGAAAGTCGATGGCATTCCGGGATTGATCGTGGCCTATGCGGGGGAATGGCTCTTTATGGGTTCGGGGATGGATGGGGTTACCGCCTTTCACCAAAAATACCCAAACCTGCCGTTGGATGTGCTGTTCGATGATGAAACTGACGCGCTCGAATGTCCGGACCGGTTAATCAGCTATCTGGCGCTCTTCCTTCGCAAAGCGGCGTTTGCACGGCTGCCCGATGACGTTCCGGTCGATGGACCGGAAACGCTGAAGGCGGTCGATCCCAGGCGGGGGTGGTTGATAAACCAGTGGAATATCCAGAAGACTCCGCCCGCGCCCTTTGCGGATTTCGCGGGGAGCCGCGATCAGGCATGGTGGTGTTTCGATGGAGAGATGGCGTGGGCTGCCGAACACTTTCAAATCCCGGACAATCGAAAACCGGAGTACCTTGGTTTCGAGCAGGATGGGGCGCCGGCCAAGGAAACGGAGGTGAATGAAATTCTGAAATTTGAGCCATTGCCGGACGGAATCACCTTCCGTGTGAAAGCGGCATTCCTCGATAGCGTGCCTGCCGGACATCCGCTAACCCACATGCAAGTTCCAGCCGGCTCGCACCTGGACCACGCCACCGGCGGCGGACCGGTTACCGTTTCGCGCATTGCCGGACCGGTGATCGAGACGGGGGCCGGTACCTGGGCGGTCCATTTTGATCGCGCCTGCGACGCGACCGATTACGAGAAACTGACCGATCAAATCTGGCTTCTCGCGAAACAGAACGGGGATAACGAATACCGGAGCGCGGTTGAGCGGGCGTCCATGACCATCCCCGCGCATAACCTGCAAGGAAGCGATCAGCACATTACCTTTCCGCCCATCCCGAGCCAGACGAACGCCACCGGTTCCCTGAAACTCGCCGCCAGCTCAGACTCGGGGCTGCCGGTGAGCTATTACGTGCGGGAAGGTCCGGCGGAGATTGAGGGGAACACGCTGCGATTTACTGCGGTGCCGCCGCGAGCGAAGTACCCGATCAAGGTAACCGTGGTGGCCTGGCAATACGGCAGTCCAACCTCGCCGCGAGTCAAGAGCGCGGAGCCGGTTACGCAGGTTATTACGATAACCCGGTAGAATCTCAGGGAAGCGTGATCGTCTCCCCTTCGGTGGCCGCGAAGACCTGAAGCGGAGTGCCTTTGGCCAGATTGCGAGCGTGCGCGAGCATCGCGTCAACCCGGGCGTCGTCGTGGCCGGGATCGTGATGGAATAGGTAGAGCCGCTTTGCGTGGCCATCTTCCGCGATTCGCACCACGTCATCCACGCAGCCGTGGCCCCAGCCGATATGGGCCTCGTATTCGTCGCAGTCGTATTGGGAATCGATGATCAGCACGTCCGCCCCGGCAATGAAATCGACGAGCTTCCGGTTCTGGAGATGATCGTTGGAAAGCTCGTTATCCGGCAGGTAGGCGATATCGCCGGCACTGGTCGAGAGCCGGTAGCCAACGGCAATGCCGGGGTGATTGACCATGGCAGCCGAGGCCTTCACATCGCCGATGTGAAAATTGAAGTCCGAGAGTTCCTCAATCACCACGTTGCCGGGCATCTGCTGGAGCGCGATTGGGAAGTAGGGGCTCTCCATCTGGCCGGCGAGCGTGCTGCCGAGGCCCTGGCGCGCCCCTTCAAAACCGAGGACCCGGATCGTGTTCTTCGATTCGTAAGCGGGCAGGAAAAACGGGAAGCCCTGGATATGGTCCCAGTGGGTATGGGTGATGAGAAGCGTGATATTGATGGGAGCGCCGTTGAACTCGCGGGCTAATTCCAGGCCGAGGGGGCGGATGCCCGTTCCGGCATCCAGGACAATGATTTGTCCATCCGCCCGGACTTCCACGCAGGAGGTATTGCCTCCATACCGCACGGTGGCCGCTCCAGGCGTGGGCACGGAGCCGCGCGTTCCCCAGAATTTGACGGTCGTCATTGCCATCCCTATTGGCCGGTTGCGGGGCAAAATGCAAGCCGCGTGAAGGTTGTGAAAACCACGCAACTTTTCCCGATACACCGGGTTTTGGAAATAGTTGCACCAGAATTGGCCGCGCCATTTCAAATAACGAACCGGAGCCTTCTCATGAACGATCCCAAGATTAAAGAGTTCCAGCCCGTAACCTGGTATGATGATCCCGCCCACTTCCGCCGCGTGACGCGGCGGGAATTTCTCTACGTGGGCCTTGTTGGCGGAATTGGTTTGACCCTTTCCGATTACTTTCGGCTCCAGGCGGCGGAGGCCGTGCAGCAGGCAAAGGCAAAAGCAGTGATCCACATTTACCTGCCGGGCGGCATCGCGGCGCAGGAGTCGTTCGATCCCAAGCCGCTGGCGCCGGTGGAAGTGCGCGGGCCGTTTAAATCGATCCCGACCAAGCTGGACGGCGTCTTTTTCAACGAGCTGCTGACCGAGACGGCGCAGGTGGCGGACAAGCTGACGATCATCCGTTCCATCACGCACGGCGAGGCGGCACACGAGCGCGGCACCAGCGAAATGTTTACCGGCTACAAGCCGAGCGCGGCCATCCAATACCCGGCGATCGGGAGCGTGGTGTCCCACGAACTGGGCGGCCAGAATGATCTGCCGCCTTACGTTTGCATCCCCGCGCAGCCGAATCCCTACGCGGGCAGCGGCTACCTGAGCAATGCGTACGGCCCCTTCAGCCTGGGAGGCGATCCTGCGAATGAGCGCTTCAGCGTGCGCGATCTGACGCTTTCGCCGGAAGTCGATCACCAGCGTTTCCAGGAGCGGCAGAACATCCTCGCCGCGGTGGACGCGCATTTTCGTTCGCTGGAGAAGTCCGATTCGCTGGATGCGATGGATGCCTTTTACCAGCGGGCCTACAGCCTCATCAGCTCGCAGAAGGCGCGCGAGGCGTTCAATCTCAAGGCCGAGCCGGATTCCATCAAGGACGAGTACGGGCGCACCGATGCCGGGATGCGGATGCTGATGGCGCGGCGGCTGGTGGAGGGAGGGGTTCGGTTTGTCTCGATGGTGTACGGCGGCTGGGATCACCACGTGAATATCCGCGCGGGCATCGAGAGGGATCTGCCAAAGTTCGACAAGGGATACGCGGCGCTCATCCGCGACCTGGACCGCCGGGGGATGCTCGATTCCACGCTGGTCATGGTGACGACGGAATTTGGGCGCAGCCCGAAGATCAACAAGGATGCGGGGCGCGACCATTGGCCGCGCGTCTTCTCCGTATTGCTGGCGGGCGGCGGGCTCAAGCGCGGAACGGTATATGGCTCGTCGGATGCCACAGGCTCCGAGCCGGACGAAAACCCGCTCGCGGTCGAGGATTTCGCGATGACCATTTACAACCAGCTCGGGATCAACGGGGCGAAGAAGCTCATGTCGCCCGGCAATCGGCCCGTCGATATCGTGAGGGGCGGCCAGGTCATTCAGGACCTGATCGCGTAACGGCAATGCTTCGCGTTTCGGCTACGGTCGCGGCGCTGTGGATCGGGCTTTGCGCCGTCGCACGCGCGGCGTCTCCGCATCTCGACTCGATCGATCCACCCGGCATCCAGCGCGGGGTGGATACGGAGGTCGTCTTCAGCGGCGACCGGCTGCAGGATGCGCGCGGCATCCTGTATTACAGCCCGGGCATCGAGACGGCCTCGCTGCAGGTGGACGGCGGCGGGCGGGTCCATGCAAAGCTGCGGGCCGCGCCGGATTGCCCGCTGGGCGAGCATGAAGTGCGCGTGTGGACCGCCGGCGGAATCTCGGATCTGATGCCGCTTTATGTGAGCCCGTATCCCAATGTCCAGAGCAGCGGCACCTGCCACGATATCGCGCACGCCCAGCCGGTGGCGGTGAACAGCACCGTTAACGGCATTATTCATGACGAGCAGATCGATTATTATGCGATCCAGGCAAAGAAGGGGGACCGGATCTCGGCGGAAGTGGAGGGGATGCGCCTGGGGCGCGACATGTTCGATCCGTGGACCGGAATTTTCGACGCGCAAAAGCGGCAAATCGCCGCGGATGACGATAACACCCTTTATATCCAGGACCCGGTCGTCTCCACCGTCGCGCCGGCGGATGGCCCCTATTATGTGGCCGTGCGGGAAAGCACCTGGGGCGGGAGCGCCCGGAGCGTTTACCGGCTGCATATTGGAAACTTCCCGCAGCCGACGGCGGTATATCCCGGCGGCGGTCCGGCGGGGCAAAGCCTGCCCGTAACTTTCCTGGGCGATGCGAAAGGGCCGATCTCCGCGACCTTGCCATTGCCCGCGGAAGGTCATTTTGGCGGCGTGGCGGTGGATGGCGGGTTGAGTGCGCCCGGCGTCCTGCCGATGCGCGTCTCGGCATTCCCCAATGTGCTGCAGCAGGCGCCGGATGCCGATATCGCCCACGCCACGGCCTCGAATTCGCCCCCGCCGCTCGCGTTCAACGGAATTGTGCGCCAGCCGGGCGAACGCGATTTCTACAAGTTCCACGCAAAGCGCGGGACCGTGCTGGATATTACCGTGTATGCGCGGCAACTCGGTTCCCCGCTCGATTCCGTGCTCGATGTCTGGAACGCAAAAGGGGGGCACCTCGCTGAGAATGACGATTCAATCGGGCTGGACAGTTACCTGCGGTGGAATGTGCCGGCGGATGGCGATTACTGCGTCTCCGTGCGCGATCATCTGCACAGCGGCGGACCGAATTACGTGTACCGCGTGGAGGTGGTCCCCGTGGGGCCGTCGGTGATATTTACAGAGCCGGAGGTGGTGCGGGACTCGCAGGAGCGGCAGACCATCGTCGTGCCGCGCGGCAATCGTTACGCGACCATGCTGCGCGTGAAACGGGAAAGCATCGACGGAGACTTTCAGGTGGCGATGCCGGCGCTGCTGCCGGGCGTGACGCTGCAAACCGGCAGCATGGCCGGGGAGATGATGCCGGTGATCTTTCAGGCAAAGCCGGACGCGGCGGTCAGCGCGACCGTCACAGATGTGGTGGCAAAGTCCGGTACAGCCGGGCAGCCGGTGGCGGGCGGCTATGCGCAGACCGTGGAGTTGGTGCACGGGCCGCCGAACAATTATCCTTATCTCAAGACGGATATCGACCGGCTGGCGATATCGGTGGCGGATGATGCGCCGTTCCAGGTGGATGTGGCCACGCCGCCGGTGGCGATTCTCGAGGATGGGCAGATGGCCCTCAAGATCACGGCCACCCGCAAGGCCGGTTTTACCGGGCCGATCAATGTCTCGATGCTCTACAATCCGCCCGGGTTGAACTCGCAGCCGGTGGTGACGATTCCCGCGAATCAAACCTCCGTGGATCTGCCGCTCAACGCGAACGGCGATGCCAAAGCGAAAACGTGGCAGATCGCGGTGATCGCATCCGCGGATGCGGGGAAGGGGACGGTGTGGGTTTCCTCCGGATTGGTCCCGTTGACCGTGGCGAGGCCGTTCATCACCGCGCAGATCGACCGCGCCGCCGCGGTGCAGGGGCAGCCGGTGAGCGTGATCTGTCATCTCTCGCAAAACGTCCCCTTTACCGGCAAGGCGCATCTGCAGCTCATGGGATTGCCTGCAAAGTGCGCGGCAACGGACCTGGACGTGGCGCCGGCGGATCAGCAGGCGGTCTTTAAGGTAACCACCGATGCGACCAGCCCGCAGGGCCAGCATCGCGATCTCTTTTGCCAGGTGACGGTGGAGCAGAATGGCGTGAAGATGACCGCAAACACCGCGTATGGCGGCGATCTGCGCATCGACAGGCTGCCGCCTCCGCCCAAGGCGCCCAAACCAACCAAGCCGCCCCCTGTGGCGTTGAAGAATCCGGCGCCGGCCGCCCAGCCCTCGCCGCCCAGGCAAATCGCTTCGCAATGAAAACCCTTCCTCTCGCCGCCACGCTTGCGCTGTTGCTCGCGCCCGTCGCGCAGGCGGATTCCACGCCGGTGCCCGCCTTGCAACTCGATAAGCCGATGAGCTTTCGCAACGACGTCATGCCCGTGCTTACCAAGGCCGGGTGCAACACCGGCGCGTGCCACGGCGCGGCCAAGGGGCGCGATGGATTTCACCTTTCGCTCTTTGGCTACGATCCCGATGGCGATTACGAACGCATCACGCGGGAAATGGGAGCGCGCCGCATCGATCTGGCGATGCCGGAGGAAAGCCTGCTCCTATTGAAGGCCACCGGCAGCGTCGCCCATACCGGCGGGAAGCGTTTCGACCGCACGAGCGATTTCTACAAGGCGGTTTACAACTGGCTGAGCGCCGGCGCGCCGCATGACCCGGCGAACGTTGCGAAAGTGACCGGCGTCGAGATTTCTCCGACTGAAATGGTGATCGACGGGGATAATATCGACCGTCCGCTCAAAGTCATCGCCCGTTACTCGGATGGGACCGTGCGCGATGTCACGCAGCTCGCCGTTTTCTTCACCAATAACGAGCCGACCGCGAAGGTATCGACCGCGGGCGTCATCACCTCCGGGGAGCGGGGCGAGGCATTTGTGATGGCCCGTTTCGATACGACCACCGTCGGCTGCCAGGTCATCGTGGTGCCGAAAAATCTCGCGTTCACTTTCCCGCAGGTCGAGGAGCGCAATTACGTTGACAAGCTGATTGATGATAAGCTGAAGAAACTGCGCATTGCGCCCTCCGGCCTTTGCTCGGACGAGGAGTTTCTGCGCCGGGCCACGCTCGATATCACCGGCATGCTGCCGACCGTGGAGGAGCATGACAAATTCCTGGCCGACACGGATCCCGGCAAGCGGGCGAAGGTGGTGGATGAGCTGTTGCAGCGGCCGGAGTTCGCGGACATGTGGGTGATGAAGTGGGCCGAGCTTCTCCAGATTCGCTCCGGCGGCAATGTGGAGTACAAATCCGCGATTGTTTATTACAACTGGCTGCGCGACCAGATTACCCGGAACGTGCCGGTCAATGAGCTGGTGCGCGAGCTGATATCCAGCGACGGCGGCACGTTCGAGAATCCCGCGGCGGGGTTCTACCAGTTTGAGGATGATCCGCTGAAGCTGGCGGAAGACACGGCGCAGGCCTTCCTGGGCGTGCAGATCAAGTGCGCGCAATGCCATAATCATCCGTTCGACCGCTGGACGATGAATGACTATCGCGGGTTCGTCGCGTTCTTCACGCAGATCGCGCGCAAGAAAGGGGACGATCCGCGCGAGACGATTGTCTTTGACCGGCACAACGGGGAATCCGTGAACCCGATCACGAACAAAGTGATCCCGCCGAAATTCCTGGGCGGCGCGGAGCCCGACGCGACAAAGGTGGACCGGCGGAAGCTGCTTGCCGACTGGATGGCCGATCCCGGCAATCCATGGTTCTCGCGGCATTTCGCGAACATCGTCTGGGCGCAATTTTTCGGGCGCGGCATTATCGAGCCGGTGGACGACGTGCGGGTAAGCAATCCGCCGGCGAACCCGCAATTGCTCGATGCGCTCGCGCAGCACCTGGTGGATTATCATTACGATTTCCGCAAGCTGATCCGCGACATCTGCCTCTCGCGCACCTACCAGGAAACCAGCCAGGCGAATGACACGAACGCGGCGGACGTTCGCAACTTCTCCCACAGCGGCATCCGGCGGCTGCGGGCGGAGGTGATGCTCGATTGCATCAGCGAGGCGACAGGGACGCGGGATAAATTCCGCGGGCTGCCGCTGGGCTCGCAGGCCACGCAAATCGCCGATGGGGCGACGACCAATTATTTTCTGCGCACCTTTGGCCGTGCGACGCGGGAGACGCCGTGCTCGTGCGAGGTATCGCTGGACCCGAATCTTTCCCAGGCGCTGGATCTCATCAACGGCGATAACGTGCAGAACAAGATCGTCAACGGCGGCCTCGTGAGGCGGATGGCCGCCGCGAAACAGGATGATAAAACGATCCTGACCTCGCTCTATCTGCGCACGCTGAGCCGGCCGCCGACCGCGGATGAATTAAACACGCTCACGCCGCTGCTTGCGGACGCGACAAAGCGGGAGAAGACGCTCCAGGATATCTTCTGGGCGCTGCTGAACTCGAAGGAGTTCATGTTTAACCACTGATGAAGGCGCGTTTGCTGATCCTGCTGCTGACGCCCGGACTGGCCGTGCGCGGGGAGGTGACCTACCAGGAGGTGGTTCGCCCGATCTTCCAAAATAGCTGCCTCAATTGCCACAACGCGGACAAACACAAGGCGGGGCTCGATCTCTCAACCTATGACGCGACGATGGACGGCAGCGACGACGGGAAGGTCGTGGATACGGGAAATCCCGACAAGAGCGAGCTGCTAAAGACGCTCACGCACGCGGAAGAGCCCTTCATGCCCAAGGGGGCCGACAAGCTGCCGGACTCGCAGATCGACGCGATCCGGCAATGGATCCAGGCGAATGCGCCGGAGAAAGCGGGCGGCGCGGTGGCAAAGCGCGATACCGGGCCGGCCCTCTCCACGGTGGCGGTGGAGGAGAAACCCAAGGGACCGCCCGCAATGCCGAAAGACGGGCTGCTGGAACCCGTGGTGCGCACCGTGCGCACCGGCGCGGTGCCAAGCGTGGCCGGCAGCCCATGGGCGCCGCTGGTGGCCGTGGCGGCTCAGAAGCAGGTGCTCCTTTACAATACCGATTCCATGGAACTGGCCGCGGTGCTGCCTTTTCCGGAAGGCTTTCCGGAGATTGTCCGTTTCAGCCACGAGGGCAGCCTGGTTATCGCCGGCGGCGGCATCGGGGCAAAGCTGGGCCACGTGGTCATCTGGGATGTGGTGACGGGGAAACGGGTGACCGTGGTGGGCGATGAATTCGATACCGTGCTCGCGGCGGATATCAGCCCGGACCACAGCCTCATCGCGCTCGGCGGTCCCAGCCGGCTGGTGAAAATTTTCACGACTGCCGATGGAAAGATGGTGTGCAAGATGAAGAAGCATACCGATTGGGTGACGGCGCTGAGCTTTACGCCCGATGGCAAGGAGTTGATCTCCGGCGACCGCGCGGGCGGGCTCTCGATCTGGGACACCCAGGGGCACGAGTTGCAATCCGTGAGCGCGCACACCGGCGCCATCACGGCCATCGCATGCCGGGGGAATATCGTCGCGACTTCCAGCGAGGATGGGACCGTCAAGTTTTGGGACATCGAGGAGGGGAAGGAGCTGAAGAGCTGGCATGCCCACGATGGCGGTGTGCGCTCCATCGCCTTCACGCAGGACGGGCAGATCGTGACTTGCGGGCGCGACCGGCTGGTGCGCCTGTGGAATGTGAACGGAGGGATGGTGAAGCAATTCGGGCCGCTCAGCGATATTGCGATGCAGGCGGCGGGCGCCGGCGGGAAGATCATTGCGGCGGACTGGAACGGACTGGTGCGCGTCTGGACGCCCGATGGCCGGGAAGCGGGCGATCTCGACTCGAACCCGCCCACCATCGCGCAACGGATCGACGCGGCCAACCGGCTGCTGGCGGACCTGCAAGCGCGCGAGACAAACGCCCGGCAGGCGCTGACCCAGGCCGGCCAGACACTGGCTGCGGCGCACCAACGCGTGGCCGATGGCGCAATGGCGCTGGCTGCGAAGAAAGCGGGCCAGGCGGCGTGTCAGGCGAGCATTGGGCCGCTGGATC
>DATAXI010000027.1:0-13159 GCA_036266845.1 Chthoniobacteraceae bacterium
ACCTTCTCCGATGGCGGCAACTCGAGCAACTTGTTCACGTTCGGCGGCGGCAATGAAATCCTGAACTTATCGCCCGAAACCCTGCTCTTCGATACAGGCATGACGGACGGGGGAACGCTCATCGTTGCCAACAGCAGCACCGTGATCCTGGCAGGCAGCAACGGAGGCACGAGCGGCATCGAGATCCAGGGTTCGGGCTCCGCCTCCGGCGGCACGCTGCAAATCGGCGACGGCGGGACTACGGGCTCGCCCGGCACCGGGTCGATCCAGTTCCTGACCGCCTCGGGTCAGACGCTGCCATCCACGCTGGATTTCGATTTGAGCGACGCGGCCAGTTTCTCCAATTCCATGAAGGTGACGGGCACGACCGGGGTCATCATCCAGCAGAGCGGCGGCGGCACGCTGACCCTTACCGGCTCGGAATCGCTGGGCGCCTCGGGAACGGCCGCGTATGACATCGGCTCGACAGGGAGTGTGTATGACGCGATCATCTCGGGATCGATGAGCGGCTCGGCCCCGGTGGTAAAATCAGGCGCGGGCACGCTGGAACTGACCGGCTCCAGCAGTTACGCAGGGCCGCTGGTCATCAATGCCGGCGCGCTGACGGTGGGGGGCTCGGGATTCCTGGGCAGCGGCAATGACACGGGCGCCGTGACGATCGCGAGCGGAGCGAGCCTTGTCTATGACAGCTCCGCGGCGCAGACGATCTCCGGTGTCATCTCCGGCGCCGGCAGCCTGGTGGAAAGCGGTCCCGGCACGCTGACGCTTTCCGCGTCCGAGACTGATACGGGCGATACGACGATCAATGGAGGGAACCTGACGCTGGCCGGCTATAACGGAAGCGGCGCGTTGCAGGGGGCGCTATCCGCCTCCGCAAATGTGACGGTGAGCAATGGGGGCACGCTCCAGTTTGGCAGGTTCGCGGATAACGGCAACAGCGCGACCGGCTCCGCGCCCGCGGCGGGGATCATCGCGCAAAACGTCACGCTGAATAACGGCGCATTTGCCGTGACCTCCGGCACGACCAATAGCGCGGACGAGGCAACGGCGGTTGCGCTTTCCGGCACGCTAACGCTGGCCTCGGGCCTGAATTTTGTAACGCTGAGCGGCACCAATCTCGGCGGGGTCTCCACGACCTATGTGGGGCTGACGACCGGTTTCTCCCGCAACGCGGGCACGACGCTGCTCATCAACGCCACGCACACGGTCGGGCAATCCTCGCCGGGTACCGCCGGCGCGGAAAACATGATCCTGACCAGCGGCACGACGGAGATCGACGGGCTGCTGCCAGGCGTTTTTCTCGGCCAATCCTCGACGCCGCTCGATGCGACCACGGTGGCGTCGTATTCCTCGACCAAAGGCGTCACGACACCGGGCACCGTCTCCTACACCAGCGGCGGCTCCGGCACGCTGGAGAATGACACCTACGGTTATGTCACGGTCGTGAACCCGGACGGCTTTACCGGCACTGCCTCGGGCGCGGTGGCGGGCCTGCGGATGGATGGAAGCCTGAACCTGGGCGGATACACGCTCACCGTGAACAGCGGCATGATTCTCTCCCGCGGCAGCTTCAATATCACGACGGGCACGCTCGCGTTTGGCGGGGCGGAAGGCCAGATCTACGTGAGCAACAACGATACGACGCACGCGACCAATGCGGCCCACAGCATGACGATCAGCAGCGTCATCACCGGCGGCAATGGAGTAACCTACACCGGCGGCTGGACCGGCCAGGGCACGCTGACGCTGAGCGGCGACGATACTTACACCGGCGTGACGACGATCAATACCGGCACGATGATCGTGAGCGGATCGCTGGCGGGCACCAGCGCGGTCACCATCAACGACACCGGCGTGCTTGGCGGCAGCGGGATGGTGGGCGAAATCGGAGCCACCGGCACGACGACAGTGAGCGCCGGGGGAGCGATCTTCCCGGGCGCAATCTCCGGCACGGCGGGGACCACGCTGACTCTGAACAACAGTGTCCTGTTCCAGAACGGCAGCACGTTCGATGTGAATCTCGATGCCACCGGCGATCACGCGGACCTGCTGGCCATCAACGGAAACCTGACGCTGAGCGGAAGCGATAACCTGACGGTGAATCTCATCAACGGCTCGCTGCCAGCCGATGCGGCCTATGTCATCGCCACTTACACCGGAACGCTCTCCGGCACGTTCCTGACGCCGGCAAATCTGACGGCGGAGGGATACAAGGTGGATTATACCAGCGACCCGGGCGAAATCGTGATCGATGCGATCCCGGAAGGCGGCCCGTGCGGGTTGATCCTGGGGGGCATCGGGTTGCTGATCGGGTTCCGCCGCATTTTTCAGCGCAAGTCCGCCTGAATGAAAATGTTTTCGCCATTGGCGCGTATTTTGGGGAATGCGCGGCGGTGGCTTCCATCGCCACATCGCCTCCTGGGGCGGCGCTGTGGCGAACCTTTTTATGAACGTTCGCCTTCCCGTTGCCGGCCATGAATATTGAACGGAATGTCCTGCTGCCGAAGTCCGGAGCGCCGGGCGCCCCGGGCCATCCGGGCCGGTTATCGCGCCGGGAGTTTCTGGGCGCGGGCATTCTCGGACTGGCGGCTTGCGGCGGCATTCCCGCCGGCATCGCGGCGGAGCCATTGCCGGCCATAAACGCGAACTCGCCGCAATTTCCCAAGGACTTCGCCTGGGGCGTGGCGACCGCGGCAACGCAGATCGAGGGGGCGGCCGCGGAGGATGGGAAGGGGGAATCGATCTGGGACCGTTTTGCCGCGGAGCCGGGCCGCGTGGTGGGGGGCGATACGCCGGCGGTCGCCTGCGACCATTACCACCGTTACCCGCAGGATATCCGGCTAATGGGCGAGCTTGGCATCCGCAATTACCGGATGTCGATCGCCTGGCCGCGCATCTATCCGCAGGGCGATGGGCCGGTGAACACGAAGGGGCTCGATTTTTATGACCGGCTGATCGATGCGCTGCTGGCGGGCGGCATCACGCCGTTTGCGACCATGTTCCATTGGGACCTGCCGCAGGCGCTCGAGGATCGCGGCGGCTGGCGGGTGCGCGCGACGCCGGAGGCTTTTGCGGTGTATGCGGATACGATTGTGAAGAAGCTGGGCGACCGCGTGCGGAATTGGATGAGCTGCAATGAGATTCCGTGCTTCATCGGCAAGGGGTACGGCAAGGGGGATCACGCGCCCGGCTGCAAGGAGCCGCCGAAGGTGCTGAACCAGTGCTACCACCATGCACTGCTGGCCCATGGGCACGCCGTGCGCGCCGTCCGCCAGCATGGCGCGGCGGGCGCGCGCGTGGGATTGGTGCATAACCCGGATACCATCGTGCCGGTGACGGAAACGCCGGACGACATCGAGGCGGCCCACCGGCAATACGGCTGGGAATCCGGTCCGATCATGGGGCCCGTCTTCAAGGGCGCTTATCCCGCCGCGTGGCTGGAGCGCGCCGGGCAGGCCCAGCCGGAGATCGCGCCGGGAGACATGGCGCTCATCTCGATGCCCACGGATTTCCTGGGCCTGAACATTTATGGCGGCCATTTTTGCCGCGCCGGCAAGGGGAGCCAGCCGGAATCGCTGCCGCTGCCGGACGATTATCCACGGGGGACCCTGCCCTGGCTGAACATTACGCCGCAGACCATGTACTGGGGCGTCCGGCACGCCGCGGAGCATTACGGGGTAAAGAACTTTTACATCAGCGAAAACGGCGTCTGCCAGGACGATGTGGTGACGCCAAAAGGCGAGGTGCTGGATATCGGGCGGCTGGAGTTTTACCGCAATTACCTCGGCTGCCTGCACCGGGCCATCCATGAGGGCTTCAACGTCCAGGGCTTCTTCGCATGGTCCTTTATGGATAATTACGAGTGGGCCGAGGGTTACGCGAAACGCTTCGGCATTGTGCATATCGATTACCCCACGCAAAAGCGCACGCCCAAGCTGAGCGCCGGATGGTACGCCAAGGTCATCCGCGAAGGGGCGATGGTTTAGCTCCGGGCGATTCGATTATTGCGGGGTAACAGTCTCCAAGCCTTCCGTGATCCCGCTGTCGTTGTAGGAATCGACCCGGTAATAGTATTTCACATCGGCATCCACACAGGAGACGGTCAATTTTCCGGTGCCGCCTCCCTGGACCTGGATGCTGAGATGGAGCGCGTCCGGGGCCACCCCGTACCGGATCATGTAGCCATCCGCGGTGGATGAGGGGTTCCACCGGAAGGTGACATTCCACGCCGGATTGCCGCGCGTGACCGCGGGCGGCGCGATCCGCGCGGGAGGCGTGCCTCCGCCATTGCCAAAGACGCGCAGGTCGCGCAGCGCAAACTTCCCGAGCTTGGCCGCGTGCACATTGACGACTTTCAGGTAACGCGCCTTCAACGGCGTTGCGAATGGCACATAGTCATGGGGTGCCGCCGATTGATTGCCGGCTTTGTCAATGACGGTGGTCCAATGATTTCCATCCTGCGAAGCGAGTAACTGATAGGCGGTATAATCCTCCGAGGCCGGGTCGTTCTTGCAATCCTGCTCGGCAAAGTTGACCTGGACGGCGTTCACCGTGCAGAGCTTGCCCAGATCCATCTGGAACCACTCGCCTTTGTCGCCCGTTTTCGCGGACCACCAGGTGCGGACATTTTCATCCGCCGCCATCTCCGGGGCGTGTTTCGAATCGAGCGTGGTGGAGGCAGTGCAGGTCTTGCCGGTGGAAAGCACGTACCAGCCGGCCAGGGGCGATTGCTTGTTCGCGTCGAACGGGCCATTCGGCACGACGACCGGGTAATCGCCGAAATCAGTACGGGTAAACAGGCGGCCCTTGTCATCGAAACCCGCGGGAAAAAGGCCGACGCGCCGCTCGAACCCCGCGTAAACGCCAATCCACAACGTAGTGACGCGCCACCAATTGCCGTACTTGTCCTGAAAGAGGCAACTGTGGCCGGCGCTGTTGATAAATCCGCCCACCTTCATTGATCCCGGGGAGTAATCCGCGAACTTGTAAGGACCGTTGATCGAATCGGCCTCCCAAACGGAATCGCTGTACCAGGGGCAGCTCGTATCCGGGTTCGCATCCTGGAGGTAGTAACGGCCCCGGTATTTCGTCATCCAGTTGCCTTCCATGGTCGGGACGCCGCTCTTCTGAGCGCTGAGGTCGAGACCGGAAGTATCGAGCGTGCCGCGCAGATTCCAGTTGAGGTGATTGTAAACATTGTGCCCGTAATAGAGGCCGTACGGGCTCTTGGCGGCGATAAAGGCGGCGAGTGTCTTGAAATTGGGAATCGGGTCGAACCGGCTGCCTTTTACCGTGGAAAAATCGCCCGGGTTCAATTGCCAGATCGTCACCTCGCCGAGCCCGCCAATCATGTAAACCTTCCCATCGTCATCCAGGAAGAGATCGGGATCGCCGGCGCCGCCGCTCATCTGCGCGCAGTCATCCCAATGCCCGGAGGCAGGATCGGCGGTGCGCAGGATGTGCCTGCCGCCGAAGACCACATAGTAGAGATACTTCCCATCCGTATAGGCGGCGGGCGCGATGATATCCCCTTTCGGCGTGGTGGCCAGAGCCAGCGTCGCGGGATCGAACAGGATATCCGACCAATGGACCAAATCGTCCGAGACGCGATAGCCCGGCTTGTCGTCGGTATCGAAGAGGTAATACTTCCCCTTGAAAAGAACGATGACGGGGTCCGCCCCATGGCGGGAACCTTTTGCATACGGCCCATAATCCAGGTTCATGGGATTGCAGAACGTCAGCGGCGTCTGGGCCCGGCTGACCCCGGCGGAGGTGGCGCAGCCGGCAGCGAGGAGCAGCAACAGGGGGATTTTCAACGAATTCATCGATTGCTTAAACGTTTCCATTCTTTCCCGGTTGCGCCACAATTGACCAAGTTTCTCCCGCTGCCAATTTTACGATCCATCGGGATGCCGGGGCGGTTGATTCGGATTCGCTCCGGGCCGCGAATGCGGTAGGACTCAAGGGATGAACGATTCCATTGCCGCGCTCACGGCGGAAATCCGCGCTTTCTGCGACGAGCGCGAGTGGACCCAATACCACGGCCCCAAGGAAATGGCGGTGGCCATCACGGCGGAGGCGGGGGAGCTATTGCAGCACTTTGTGTGGCAGGACGCCGCGCAGAGTGAAGCCCGCGCCGCCGCCCGCCGGGCCCAGATCGAGGATGAGCTGGCGGACGTGGCCACGCTGGTGTTTGAGATGGCCAATCGCCAGGGGATCGACCTGGCGGCGGCGATCCGCGCCAAGCTTGCCCGCAACGAGCAGCGCTACCCGGTCGAGAAGGCGCGCGGCTCCAACCGGAAGTATAACGAACTGTGAGCGGCGCCGGGGAAATCGAAAATCCGGGGATGCCGGAGGCCGGCGGGCAACCGGCTGCGCCCCACAAGCGCCGGCCCCGGTATGCGGGCAAGAATCCGCGCCGTTTTTCTGATAAGTACAAGGAGTTGAATCCCGAAAAATATCCGGAGACAGTCGAGAAGGTGCTCGCCGGCGGGAAGACCGTGGCCGGAACCCACCGTCCTGTCATGGTGGCGGAAATTCTGGAGGTCCTGGACCCAAAGCCGGGGCAGATCGCGGTGGATTGCACCCTCGGGTTTGGCGGGCACGCGCGGGAATTGCTGGCGCGTGTGACGCCTGGCGGGCGGCTCATTGGCCTGGACGCCGATCCGCTGGAATTGCCACGCACGGTGGAATGCATGCGCGCGCTCGGCTTTGGGCCGGAGTCCTTTACCGCGCTGCGCCAAAACTACGCCGGGCTGCCGCGCGCCCTGGCGGAAGCGGGCGTTCCTGAGGGGGCGGATGTGCTTCTCGCGGACCTCGGCGTATCATCCATGCAACTGGACCGGCCGGAACGCGGCTTCTCAGTAAAACTGGAAGGCCCGCTCGACATGCGGATGAACCCCGCACGGGGCCTCTCCGCCGGTCAGCTCCTGGAGCGCTCCATCCCGGACGAGCTGGCCGCGCTGCTCGTCGAGAATTCCGAAGAGCCCCACGCCGCAATGCTTGCGAAGCGGCTGGCCGGACGGCGGTTCGAGACCACGGTGCAGCTTGCCGCGGAGGTGCGGCGGGCGCTTGCCGTGCGGCCCGATGAGGAGGCGGCGCTGAGTGTGCGTCGCGTTTTCCAGGCATTGCGTATCGCCGTGAACGATGAATTTGGCGCGCTGGATGCCCTGTTGCGCCACCTGCCGGCCTGCCTGCGCCCCGGTGGCCGCGCGGCGATTCTCACGTTCCACTCGGGCGAGGACCGCAGGGTGAAGCACGCTTTTGCCGAGGGGATTCGCACCGGCGCCTACGCCCAGGCAAGCCGCGAGGTGACCCGCGCCGGGGCCGGCGAACGCCATGCAAATCCGCGCTCCCTCTCCGCAAAGCTCCGCTGGGCGCGCCGGGCGGGGTGAGGCCGCATTACAAGAGCGTCACAGCTTTTCCCCCAGAGGTCCATGCCGCGCAGGTCGCTGCCGGCAGCGAACCGCCTGACGATGCGCCGCGATCAGGGCTGAACAGGTGCGGAAACCATCCGGGAGGCAACGGTCAGGTTCTTTGGCGGCTTGAAGCCGGGATCGCGGAGGATTTGGTTTCCGACCTCAACGGCCTGGTCCACGCAGAGCGGGTAAACGAAAGTGGCCGCGAGGATGCCGTCGCGCACTTTCTCGATGCCTCCGGAGGGACCGGCGAGACCGTCGATTCCGACGAAGAGCATTTCGTGTTCGCGTCCTTTTTCCTTCGCCGCGAGGTAAGCGCCCACGGCCATCGGGTCGTTGTGGCCGTAAACGATATCGATCTGTGGCACGGCGCTGAGGATTTCGGTCATCCGATCCTTGGCGCGGCTCTGGAGCCAGTCGGCCACGACATTCGCGACGACTTTGATGCCGGGATATCGTTTCCAGACATCGTGCGCGCCTTCCTGCCGGTCGATCTCCGCCTCGACGCCTTTCAGGCCGCATAACTCGACCACGTTTCCGCGCGGCGTCCCGTATTTTTCCTTCAGCTTTTGCACAATGAATTCACCCGCCATTTCGCCGATCTTGCGATTATCGGCGCTGATCCAGGTGGTGTAATTCGGCAGCGCCACATCGCGTTCCAGGCAGATCACGGGGATGTGCGCGGCCATTGCCTCGCCCAAGGGCAGGGCGAGCGGGGCGCGCTCATTCGGCGCCACGATGAGGAGGTCCGGTTGCTGGCGGATGGCGGTCTCGATCTGGCCGATCTGGCGGGAGTTATCCTGCTGCGCATCCATCACCACGAGTTTGACGTCGGGGTACCTGGCCCAAAGCTCCCGCAAGCGGGCGTTTTGCGCGGCGCGGTAGGGCTCGGAATTGTTGCACTGGCTGAAGATGACGAGGTAGCGGGGCTGCGGGCCGCTCTCGCGGCACCCGGGCAGCCAGAGGCAGGCGAGGAGCGCCGCTGTGGCAAGGAACCGGGAGCGCATCAGGCCTTGGAGGATTTGCGGACGGATTGCATCCATACGGCGGCGATAATGATGACGGCCTTGATCATCAGCTCCAGGTTCGCATCGATGAGCCGGAGGCGGAGGAGATTAGTGAGAATGCCCATGATCAGCGTGCCGACGACCGTGCCGGCGATGCTCCCCTGGCCGCCGGAGAGGGGCGTGCCGCCGATAACGACGGCGGCAATGGCATCGAGCTCGTAGGCCACGCCGTCGTTCGGGTTGCCCTGGTGGCTGCGGGCGGCGTGCAGTACTCCCGCGAGGCCCGCGGCCAGCCCGGAGAGGATATAGGCGGCGAGCTTGACGCGGGCGATCGGGAGGCCGGTAAAACGGGCGGCCTTTTCATTCTCGCCGACAGCGCGGAGATATCTCCCGAAGAGGGTATATTCCAAAAGGAGATAGAAGATGACGGATAGGATAGCCCAAAGGAGAATGACTAATAACTTATCCGAGAAAAGCGCGGCGAAACGGGCGGACAGATCCTGGCCGAAACCGAAATCGATGTTATTGTTATTGGTCATCCAGCGGGCGAGGCCGCGGATGGCGATCATGGCGGAAAGGGTGACGATGAAAGGCTGGATGCGAAGGCGGGCGACGATCACGCCATTGACCATGCCGATGAGCGCGCACGCGCCAATGGCGGCGGCCATGGCGATGGCTTCGCGGGAAGGGCCGGCGCCATTCCATCTCACGAGCAACATGGCCAGGAGCGAGGCGGAGAAGGCGACGATGCTGCCGACGGAGAGATCGATGCCGCCGGAGATGATGACCAGAGTCATCGCAAGGGCGATGATCCCGATCTCGGCCTGCTGCCGGAGCACGTCGGACAGGTTGCCCAGGTTGAGAAAGATGATGGAGCCATCCCTGGCGTGCGGGCTGAAGAGCACTGCGAGGATGAAGACGAGCAGGAGCCCAATGCCGCTCTGGAAGCGCGATAACCAAGGTTTCATAAAGAGGCCTGGCCGGTGGCCAGTGTCATGATCTGCTCCTGGCTCGAGGCCGCTGTTTCCAGGATGCCCGCGCAACGCCCCTCGCACATGACCATGATGCGATGGGAGCAGCGCTGCAACTCGAGCAACTCGGAGCTGGCGAAGAGGATGGTCTTTCCCTTCGCGGCGAGGGCTTCGATCATTTGATAGATATCCTCCTTTGCGCCGATATCGACGCCGCGCGTCGGATCGTCGAGAAACAGGACCTCGGGGCCGGTGAGCAGCCACTTGGCGAGGAGCACCTTTTGCTGGTTGCCGCCGCTCAGGGCGCTGACGGGAAGAGTATCGCCGGCCATCTTTGTGCGGGTGCGCGCCAGTTCCTCCCTTACCAGCGCCTTTTCGCGCGCGCCGCGAATCCAGCCGCCGCGGCTGAGCGCGGGGAGGATGGCGGCGGAGGCGTTATGGCGGATGCTCGTATTCAGGAAGAGCCCCTCGGAGCGCCGGTCTTCGGCGAGATAGGCGAAGCGGCTCCGCATCGCCTCGCGCGGGGAGCGCGGACGATAGTTTTTGCCAAGGCAATCGACTTGGCCGGCGGTCCATTCATGCAGGCCGAAGAGCGCCTGGCCCAGGGAGCTGCGCCCGGAGCCGACGAGCCCGGCCACGCCGAGAATTTCCCCCCGGCGCGCGGCGAAGCTGATCTTTTTCAGGCGCCGGGTGGATAAGTCATTCACGCGCAGGCCGCATTCTTCCTTCGGAGCCGATTCGACACGACTTAGTAAGTCAATCTCCCGGCCCACCATGAGGCGAATGGTTTCCTCGATCGAGGTTTCGGCAGCCGGCATGGTGGAGATGTGCCGGCCATCGCGCAAGACGGTGACGCGGTCGGCGATGCGAAAGATTTCCTTCATCTTATGCGAGACATAGACGATGCCTGCGCCGGATTGCCGGATTTCGCGGACGAGCCCAAGGAGGCGCTCGGCGGCTTCCTCGGTGAGGGAGCTGGTGGGCTCATCGAGCAGGAGTATTTTTGCGCGCATGGAGAGAGCGCGGGCGATGGCGACGAGCTGCGCGGCGGCGAGGCCGAGCCCTCCCAGCATGCTGCGCGGCGAGAAATCCAATCCCACGCGTTCCAGATAGGGCCGGCAAAAAGCATCGAGCGCGGCGCGGTCAACGCGGGATCGCGGAAAATCGGGATGCGCGAGCGCGATGTTTTCGGCGATGGTGAGATGTTTGAAGAGATCGAGTTCCTGAAAGACAATGCCGATGCCCAATGCACGGGCGCGCGCGGGGTGGGCGATGGTGACCGCCTGGCCGTCGAGGGTGATCTGGCCGCCATCGGCGCGGGTGACGCCTGCGATGATCCGGGCGAGCGTGCTTTTGCCGGCTCCGTTTTCTCCGCAGAGGGCGTGGACCTCACCGGGACGGATCGAGAAATCGACGCCGCGCAACGCGTAAACGCCGCCGTAATGTTTCCGGATGTCTTTGCACTCAAGCATTGGGAGGGGAAGCTGTTTACCGGAGCGGAATCAGTTGGATGTAATCGAGGCCGAAGAAGGTGTTGCTGCTGTCCTCTGCTTTTCCGGTACACTGGATTTGCAGATTGTGGCGCCCGGAGGAAAGGTCCCGCACGCCAAGATCGGTGGGATTGGACAAGGCGAGATTGCCGCAATAAAAAGATACGGCATCGCCAATCTGCCGGCCATCCAGGCTGAACTGGAACGTGCCGTAGTCCGGGGCCTCGGTGCAATGGAGGATGACCTGATATTTTCCCGCCAGGGGGACTGTGAATGGCAAATCGAGATCGTCCCCCCTGGAGGATTTCCAGAAGAGTTGCTTCCCGCCGCGCCAGATGAGCGGGGACCATCCGTGCCCGGCCCACGGCGCCTGATCCTGGACCTTGACGGGATGGACGGGCGAGTTGGCCGGTTGCAGGGATTCCCCCTCGATGACGATGCCCGCGTCATGAAAGGGACCCCAATAGCCGACCCGGTCCGTGACGGGGAGAACCGGATATGGATCAATGCCGCCGGCATTGAGATACCAGTAGGCAACGGCCCCATAAATAGTCCCCCGCGCGCTGGAATAATATTTCTCGATGCAAGCTTCGAGCGATTGCTGGAAGGGAACGGAATCGGGAATGTGCCAGCGGTTGACGTCGAAATTCCCCTTGTTGCCTTCGTTGAGAATTTGATCATGGTAGGGACGCGAGAAGAGTTTTGAGGAACTCCATGCGAAGCCGAAGTAGTCTTCCGAGCCCGTGCCGAACGACGAG
This sequence comes from Chthoniobacteraceae bacterium, assembly GCA_036266845.1. Lineage (GTDB taxonomy): Bacteria > Verrucomicrobiota > Verrucomicrobiia > Chthoniobacterales > Chthoniobacteraceae > DATAXI01. Next base: position 11,645 of record DATAXI010000027.1, read on the forward strand.
GGAAATTTCTCCCCGTCCACGAAGAATTTGTCGTCGCCTTCCCCCCACCAGCCGCCGCGCGGATTCCAGCCATGAATGTGGGTGCCGACGTAGCGGCCCCGGCCTTGCGTGGTGAGCAGCGTCCAGTCGGGCTTGCGGTCCGGGCGCTGTGGCAGGAAGGCGTCGCGATGCCACTTGGCGTGGAAGCGGGCCAGGTTTTCGATAGGCCCGGCGAGCGGCGCATGGGTAATCTGCCAGGACATCGAGACTGCCTGCGGCCCGTCATTGCCCACGATGACCCGGGCCTTTTTGCCAAACGGCATATACCAGTAGCTGTAGAAACCGTCCCCGGGTGTGTAGCCGAGCGGGAGAGAGCGGTAAGGCTCCGCTCCGCCCACATAGCCAAAGAAATCGCCGAGCGGCGACCAGACGGCGGGCGCGGGATCGTTGTCCCAGGTAATGCTCACAGTCAATTGGCGAAGCAGGGTGCGCTGGGCGTTGGCATCGCCCGGCAGATCGAGCTTAACCATGAGGGCGGTGATCGCCCCGGGGCCGGCGAGATCGGCCACGACGGCTTGCCGGCCGCTGCCGACGCTCACCGTCTTCTGGTCCGTTTTCGCATTGGGATCGGCATCGCCCGGATAGTCCCCGCATTTTCCCAGGATATCATTGGCCCTGTCCAGCGCGGCGGCGTCTTCCGGCGCCAAAGCCATCTGAAACGTGGGAACGATGGTCCCGGCGGGAAACTGGGTGTAAGTGAATTGATAGTAATTACCGAATCCCGGGTCCGCCACGATCTTGCATGATTTGGCAAAAGGGATCGGCGTGTAGTTGTCAAATCCCGGCGGCTCGCTGCCGCCATTAAGCCGGTAAGCGATATTCGGACGGTTGAACGGCGCTACTTTTCCCGTGAAGAAATTAATGAAGGGAATATCCACCGCGGGTGCGGCGGAGCCGTCGAGATAGATTTTGACATGACCTTTACCGGCTGTGGCCGACCAAATGCGCCAGATGCAGCCGGGACCGTTGATTTCCGCCAGCACTTCCTCGTTGCCCTCTTTCCTGATGAATCCGTTTCCGTCATAGTTTGCGCCCCAATCGATGTATCGATCTGCGCCGGCGTCGTACCTGCTGCGCCGGTCGTAACTCGAGGCGAGAGATGTTTTCTCTCCGGCAGGCGGGAGCCTGGCCAGCTCGCTCAGGTCTGTCATCCGCTCGACCAATTGCGGATAGGTGTAAGTTTCCGCCCGGACGGTCGCGGTTAAAAAAACGCTCCCCAGCGCGAGAAGAAATAGGATGCGGGCACCCGCGTGTTGAAGTTTCGCGGCGGCGGTGCGAAAGGTGTGGAATTCATGTGCTGTTGCGACACAACTCGTTTGCGGTTGCATAATTTCAGGGAGTTCGGCGAATGAGATACTTTCTGTGACCGGGGGAAGATCGCTGATATAGCAACAATCTCTCTACACATCAGAAATAACGCCATCCAAAAAAGCAAAAATCCGCCGTCACAGCCTCGATTCGGGAAATATCCATCTC
>DATAXI010000109.1:0-3336 GCA_036266845.1 Chthoniobacteraceae bacterium
GCCATCAGCACGCTCCCCGGTGTTTTGATCTGGCCTTTCTATACACGCGACTCCTTGCGGCAAAAGAGGCACCATGTATAATCCAGGCTGAATGTCTCTCCTCCTCTCAATTTGCGTTTTGACCTACAACCGGGAGAGTACCCTCCGTGAGACCCTCGACTCTCTTTTGCCCCAGGTCGCGGACAGGAACGACGTAGAGATCTATGTTTCCGATGACGCCTCGCCGGATAATACCGAGGCCCTCGTCCGGTCCTACTGCGAGCGTCACCCCCAGTTGCGCTACAACCGCCTTTCCCGGAACACGAAATTCGATGGTAACGTAGTCTCCTGCTGCGAGAACGCTGCCGGCGAATACCTCGCCTTTTTCTCCGATGATGATCTCGCTCCGGCCGATTACGTCGCCCGTCTCATCGCCGATATCGAGGAATTCCGGCCCGAAGTCATCTACCTCAACCACGCCGGCTTCCACCAGAACAATCCCGCCCTCCTCGACTCTCCCACCCAGCCGGTTCTCAAGCGCCTCTTCACGGACCCGACCGAGTATTTTCTCTATACCGGCCTCGGGTTCATCTCCGCGCTCGTGTTCAAGACCGCCGAGGCCCGCAAGCACATCCCCAAGGTTGTGCTCGGGCGCGGCACGGGCTTCGTTGATATCTCCGGCCGCTGCGTCCTCACCACAAAAGGCCCGTACCTCTTCGATGGCACGATCATCATTCCCGCCCGCTACGACTTGAACCATCGGGAAAACGTCCTCACCTGGGGCCCGATTGCCTATACGGGCTGCCTTCGCGATCTCCAGCGTGACGGATTGCTCGGCCAGGGTGCCATCGCGTGGCACAAGCGCAAGACCATCAAGCTCTTTCTCCCCCGGTGCATCGTCAATAACCGGCTCAACTTCAAAGTGACGGTCCCCGCCAGCCAGTTGCGGGAGCTTTACGGGGATGAACCCAGCTTTTACCTGATCGCCTACCCGCTCGCCCTCATCCCGCCCAGGCTGCTGCGCTGGATATTCCTGCCCATCCGCGCCATTATGCGCGTCCGCCGCACCCGCCGTATCCGCAGCGGCAAAAGGAAACAGATTTCGAATCACATCGCTCCGGACGCGACGGCCCTTCATTAGCAGGCCGGGCATGTCTGGCGCATGAGGTTTTTCCGGACCGGGCACTCCCGCTTGCGCCCGTAATTGCAGGGTCGCCAGGGTTGATCGTCCGCCAATCCCTTGGCCCCGGCTGGACAACAGAGCCAGAGCTTGACCTGGGCTACTGGCTCCGCAACGCTACCCGCCCACGTTCGATCCACGCCCGCCATGCCACTTCTTCGCAAACTCCGGACATTTTCGACGATCGTCGCGAAGTGTATCAACTGGCGGCAAATTCTTCTCCTGAAGCTTGGGCTTTTGAAAAAACCGCTTAAAGAGGTGCGCCTGCGCAATGGCCTGGTCATCGAGGGGGACCGCGATATCGGCGCCATATGGGGGGAAATCTTTGAACCCGCGGTCGCGGATGTGTACGGCAGCGCGGAAAGCGATGCGGACCTGATTATTGATATCGGGGCCAACATCGGCAGCTTTAGCACCTTTGCCGCCTATACCCATCCTTCCGCACGGGTATGGTGCTTTGAGCCGGAGGCGGTCGTGGCGGACCAGGCGGAGCGAAATTTCAAGCGCAACAAAATCGGGAACGTGACGCTGATCCGCTCGCCCGTGACCCGCGATGGGCGTGAAGTGCGCTTTGCCAGGCAGGACAATCGCGGCGCTTCCAATATCTACACCTCGACTCAGGATGAGGTGACCATGTCGAGCGTCACCCTCGACCGGGTTGATTTTGCCGGGGCGAAATCCCTTTTCCTCAAGCTTGATTGCGAGGGCGCCGAGGGCGAAATCATCGACTGGCTGATCGAGAATCGTTCCAAACTTCCCAAATCAATTCAGGTCGCCGGCGAGTATCACCACTGGTGTCCGATCCCAAAGGCGGAATCCGTGAGGAAATTGAGAGATGCCGGCTTCAATGTAATCGAATCCCGCATATTTGCGTCGAGCTACCTGTTTGCGAAACAGAAAATCGCATAGGAGAGTGGATGCGCGCCCACCGGGGGGCCTTTACCCACTCTACCCGCTCTACCCACTCTACCCGCTCCGCTTCCGAAGCGGTTCCCCTTTAAGCCCTCGCCTAAAAAAAAGGCGCCCGCCCATTTTTCCGGAACGCTTCGGGTGGAAAAGCTCGTTTTTTCGCTTACATTCCCCTTCTCCCGTGCAAGTCTCCCGCTGATATTTTTATGGATTCCAGCTCCCTCCGCCCCCGGCCCCGCGAGGCAGCCCCCATGAATGCTCACGCCCGCCTCGAGCGCATGAGCGAGCCGTGGGCGCTCAGCAGGTCCTTTGCGATTCTCGGCGCCTTCGTCCTTGCGATCCTTTTGGGGGGCTGGGCCGCCAGCGGCCAGTTCGAGAACCTGATCCTCTTTTGCGTCTGGTTTGCCGCCGTAATGATCATCCTCTTTGTGCAGGATTACTGGTGGTCTCCCATGCTCATCATCACATCCCTGTCGCTCACCACCATGGCCCTGGGGTTTCCTTTGGGAGGCACGGAAATCGGCGTCATCATTCTTGCGCTCACTTTTCCCATCAAGCTCGCCATGAAGACGCTCCGCAAGGCGGAGCCGGAGATGAAACCGGGAATCATTTTCTGGCTGCTTCTGGGTTATGTAGCCGTTCACGCCATCGTCATCCTCGCCTATAATAAAATCGATGGCGCGCCGCAGTTGAAGAACATCGTAAAATCCTATTACGGCGATCTCACGCCGCTGATCTTTTACTTCCTGCTGGTCCGCTATTGCCAACTGCGCACCGTGCGGCTCACGGTTATTTTACTCTACTTCACCATCATGTTTACGGTGGTGGTTTCCACCTTCACGATCCTGGCTGGAATTGATTTTCAACCCTTCTCAGACCTCCGCATCGCCGTCGGCTGGCTCGATCACAGCGGCGCGGTTGGCATTCTGCGGTTGAATGCGGTGTATCTGTTCATTGGCGGTATCGCCTTCTGGCCCGTGATGAAATCAATGCCCCAGAAGATGGTGCTGGGGTTCGGCATATTATTGGGCACGCTGGGCACCCTGGCGGGCAGCGGACGCATTTCCACGATGAATTGCGTCCTGGCAGGCGTCTTCTTTGCGTTCATTCGCCGCCGGCTCTGGCTCGGCATCCCCTTCATTGTGGCCGCCGCGCTCACCTCGGCGGTCATCACGGCAAATCCGAGCTTTTATCTCAGTCTCCCTCAGACGATCCAACGCTCCATCGCCCCGCTGAATCTCTCCTATCAGGGCGCCGAGGCCAATGCG
>DATAXI010000124.1:0-28647 GCA_036266845.1 Chthoniobacteraceae bacterium
CTGCTGACGACCAACGGCTTCGTCCAATGGCCCCCCTATGTCCCTCCGTACATTGCCATCCTCGGCGGCGGCGATCCGGAGGGGTACACCAATCCGGATGAGATCATCGCCTCGGATATGCCCTGGGCCGTCGCCTGGTACGCGGACCGCGAATCGCTCTGGCTGCCGGACAAGATGGATGCCTTCATGGACATGCACGATTACAACCGGCTCAATGGGCCGATCGTTGGCATTTACCTCACGCCGATCACCGGCGATGCTCGCTTCTTCTCGGAGATCGTGAAGGGCGAGTACATGCAGTGGTCCAGCTTCATCATGCGCAACGTGAATACCCAAAACTTCCCGTTCCCGGCCCGCACGGTCCTGCCAATCGATTACGAGTGCATCTTCTACGCGGATCGCGACCGGTGGTCGCACAAGGCGGAGTAAAACAGACCATGGCTGCCAAAAAAAACGCCGAAACCTTCGAGTCCGCCATGGAGCGCATCGAGCAGATCGCCGCCCGCATGGAGAGCGGAGAACTGCCCCTCGAGGAACTCGTGGTCGAGTACGAGGAGGGGCTCCGGCTCGTGAAACTTTGCTCGGACCGGCTCGAGGAGGCGGAAAAGCGGCTCCAGACCATCACCCGCGATGCCGCGGGCCAGCCCCTGGGCCTCGCCACGGTCCAAAACCCGGTGGAAATCCAGCCCTCGACGCCGTCCCCGGCTTCTGATATGCAAGGCGATTCCACTACTGCCAGCGCAGGCCCATCCGGCGTGCGTCTGCATTGATTTTTAAACCCTCGACGATCATCATGCGTTTTCTCGACCAGATCAATTCACCCGCCGATATCAAGAAGCTCGACGAAAAGGACTTGCCAATATTGGCGCAGGAAGTTCGGGACGAATTGATCAGCGTGCTTTCGGAGGATAATCCCAGCTCCGTGGGCGGCCACCTGGGGCCAAACCTCGGCGTGGTGGAACTCACCATCGCCCTCCATCGCGTCTTCAATACCCCCAAGGATAAGTTCGTCTTCGACGTCAGCCACCAGGGCTACGTCCACAAGCTCTTCACCGGCCGGCGCGAGCGCTTCTCCACCATGCGCCAGTACGGCGGACTCAATGGCTTCCTGCTCCGCAGTGAGAGCGATCACGATTGCTACGGCGCGGGCCACGCCGGCACCGCGCTCTCTGCCGCGCTCGGCATGGCCGTGGGCCGCGATAAAGCCGGACGGGATGAGCACGTCGTCGCCATTGCCGGCGATGCGGCCTTTACATGCGGCATCTCTTACGAGGCGCTCAATAACGTCGCGGCCTCCACCAAGCGCTTCATCGTGGTGCTCAACGACAACGAGTGGAGCATTGCGAAAAACGTTGGCGCCATCGCCCATTACTTTAACAGGATCACCACGCACCCCACCTATGCCCATCTGCACGAGCAGGCGGCCCATTTCGTCGAGCGCATCGGCGGCAGGGCGGCGGTTCAGTTGGCCCACCGCATGGAGGCCGGCGTCAAGAGCCTCATCGTCCCCAGCGTGCTCTTCGAGGACCTGGGACTCCGGTACTACGGCCCCATCGATGGCCACGACGTGGAGACGCTGATTCGCACCTTCGAGTTCCTCAAGACCCAGAACGAGCCGGTGCTGCTGCACATCCTCACCCAAAAGGGCAAGGGCTACCCGCCCGCGCTCGAGCAGCCGGATAAGTTCCACGGCCTTGGCCGGTTCGAGCAAAAGACCGGGCGCACCGCCCCGGCCTCCCAGCCCACCTACTCGGAAATCTTCGGCAAGACGCTCGCAAAATTCGCCGATACCAACAACAAGGTGGTGGCCATCACCGGCGCCATGCCCACCGGCACCGGCCTGGTCCATTTCGCCGCAAAGCATCCCGACAAATATTTCGACGTCGGCATCGCGGAGGAGCACGCGGCCTTGTTCGCCTGCGGCCTCGCCGTTCAGGGGTTCAAGCCGTTCCTCGCCATCTACTCCACATTCATGCAGCGCGCGTACGACATGATCGTGCACGACATGGCGCTCCAAAACCTGAACGTCGTGCTCTGCATGGACCGCGGCGGCCTCAGCGGCGACGACGGCCCCACCCATCACGGCCTTTTCGATATCGGTTACCTCCGCCACATCCCGAACATCGTCCACATGCAGCCCAAGGATGAGGATGAATTCGTTGACATGCTCTGGACCGCCGCCCATTACAACGATGGTCCCATCGCCATCCGCTACCCGCGCGGCGCCGGCGCCGGCGTCAAGCCCAAGGAAACCCCGCGCATGCTGGAAATCGGCAAGGCGGAAGTGCTCAAGCACGGCCAGCAGGTCGCCATCTTCGCACTCGGCGGCATGTGCGCCACGGCGGAGGAGGCCGCCGCGCAACTCGAGGCGCTCGGCGTTTCCACCGCCGTCATCAATGCCCGCTGGATCAAGCCCCTCGACATCGGCACCATCGAGTTCTTCGCCCGCGGCGCGGATGTCATCTGCACCATGGAAGACCATGTGTTGCACAACGGTTTCGGCTGCGGCATCGTCGAGCATCTCAACGACGCCGGAATCAAGACCCCCGTCGTCCGCATCGGATGGCCGGATCAATTCATCGAGCACGGCTCGGTCGATATCCTGCGCAAGAAGCACGGCCTCACCGCCGATGCCGCCGTCCAGAAAATCCTGCCGCTGCTAAAATCCGGCGCCTCCAATTCCAAGCGCCCAAAAACGGCCGCGTAACCCAAGCGGCGGCAACCCGGAAGCCCAGCGAGTCCACGGACAATCGCACCATCGCGATTCCATAATCACGGCGATCCACATAGCAGAGAAATCCGTAACGCCGGGAAACCTGCAACGCCAGGAAACCTGTAACGCCGGGAAACCTGTAACGCCGGGAAACCTGCAACGCCAGGAAACCTGCAACGCCGGGAATCTGTAACGCCAGGAAACCTGTAACGCCGGGAAACCTGCAACACCGGGAAACCTGCAACACCGGGAAACCTGCAACACCGGGAAACCTGCAACGCCGGGAAACCTGCAACACCGGGAAACCTGCAACACCGGGAAACCTGCAACACCGGGAAAACTGCAACACCGGGAAAACTGTAATCAACGTTCCGCGGGAGCGCGATCTCCCCGCGAACCCAGAGGGTTCGCAGATCGGTAGCCGGGGGTCGAGCCCCAAAGGGCGACACCCCCGGGATCGACAACAGATCAGAACACGATCCCGGCAGGGATCGCATAGCCACCGGTCACGGCCCCGTAACCTGCAACCGCATAAACTGCGGTCCGGAACCGGCAGGCGCCAGGTCCTGCACCACCACCGTCTCCGTCACCCCGTCGCGATTCGGCGTCACACTCACAGTGCCAATCGAACTCGCGCCCGAAACCCAAGCGCGCAAATCAGTCGAGACTTGAGGCGTATAAGAGAGATCGGATGCATTAATACTCTGCGTGTAAGTGAGCGTAAGATAATTACTGCCGCCACTCGCGATGAAACCTTGCTCCGGCAAAGCACTCAAACCACTGACAAACGGATCGACGTTAAACGCGTATTTCAACAGATTCGCGATTCCATCGCCCGCAGGCTCCGCGTTATCGCCGCTGATGGAAGATTGCCCCGGCGTAAACCAGGCGCTTTGCCAGGCGGCAAAAGATAGCGGCGTAATCACCATGGAAACCATCTCGCTACCCGAACCCGACGCATTGATCGCGCTCACGGTCACACTCGTCGTGCCGGTCGCAATCGCCGTCCCGCTGATGAGCCCGGTTGCCGCGTCCAGACTCAACCCAGCCGGCAGACCGGTTGCGGCAAACCTCGCAGGGCAATTGCTGGCGGTAATCTGATAGCTGAACGGCAACGCCACCGTCCCGCTGCCATTGGAGCCGCTCGTAATCACCGGCGGCGGAGGCGCCACAACAATGGTAAGCACCACCGTCCCGGTTCCACCCGGGTTTGTCGCGGTCAGAGTCACGCTCGTTGTGCCCGTCGCGGCCGGCGTCCCGCTCAGGATGCCGCTGCTTGGATCCAGGTTCAGCCAACCGGGCAGACCGTCAGCGCCATAAACAGGCGCCGCTATGCTGATGGCGCTGATTTGAAAGGAAAATGGCTGTCCCACCGTCACCGTTTCGTCCAATGGCGCAATGCCGAAGACAATTCCATCGTCATTCGCGCCGCCGGCATTGGTGGTGCCGAAAAGCGTTCCATTGGCCGCCTGGATCAACGCCCCTTGCGGCTCCGCGCCATCCGGCCCGCTAAAGGAGTAGAGCGTGGTGAGCGACCCGCTGGCCGTGACCATAAATACAGTTCCCATTCCCGCTCCCGACCCGCCGAAACAGGTGGTCCCATAGAAATTACCATCCATTCCCTGGATCAAACCGGAAACCGGATTTGCTCCATTGGCATCATCAAAGGAGCAGAGCGCGGTGATCGCCCCGCCGGGTGTCATCTTGAAAACGGCCCCGTAACCGATATCTCCGCCATAGTAAGTGGCGCCATAGTAATTCCCGTCCTGCCCCTGGATGACTCCGGCGATGGGAGCGTACCCATTCTCACCGTCGAAATTTCCAATCGCGTTCTCGACGCCGCCGGTCGTGATGTTGAATACAACGCCCGCGTCGAAATCGCCGCCGATTTGCGTGGTACCGTAGAGATTGCCATCGGTGCCCTGGATCAGTTCGCAGGTCGGTCCATAGCCATCCGCGTAATCGAACTCGAAGAGCGAAGTCAGCGTTCCTGAAGGCGTGATCTGGAACACGGAGCCGAGCCCGATGTTATTCATCGAGGTGGTGCCGTAAAAATTGCCGTCGCCGGCCTGCACCAGCCCGGCCTCCGGATACGCGCCGTTGCTTTGTTCAAACGATGCGAGGCTGGTGACCGATCCGCCTGGAGTTACTTCGAAAACATTGCCATTGCCGCTGTCGCCGCCAATCTCCGTGGTGCCGTAAAAATTGCCGTTGGTTCCTTGCACCAGCGCGCCAAATGGCCCGTAACCATTGACGCTGTCGAATTGCGCGATGGTCGTAAGCGTTCCCGCCGGCGTCAATTGGAACACGGTCCCGTAACCCGCGCCGCCCAGCGCGGTGGTGCCGTAATAATTACCATCGTTTCCCAGCGCCAGCGGCGCGATCGGGTTTTGACCGTCGCCGCCGGAGAACGCGTAAACGGTCGTCAGCGCGCATTGGATCACCGGGGCCGGCATCTGGACAATGCAGATGACGAGCGCGGCGCTTGCCATTCCGCCACCATTGGAGGCGGTCACAGTGACGGTGCTCGTGCCGGTCGCCTCTGGCGTACCGTAGATTTCGCCGGTTGCCGGATCGATATCCAGACCGCCAGGCAGCCCGCTGGCGGAATAACTGGCCGGGTTATTGGTCGCGGCGATCTGGTAGGCAAAAGCGACGCCGTTGGTTCCCGTCGCCGCCAGCGATCCCGTGATGGCGGGCGGCGCCGGCGCCACCAGTGTGAAAGGAGTCGCCGATGCCAGCCCGTCGCTGCCGGTGACCTGCACAGTGAAGGCGAATGTCCCTGTCTCCTCCGGCGTGCCGCTCAGCAGGCCCGCGCCGCCCAGGCTCAAGCCCGCCGGCGCGCTGCCGGAAACAATCGCCCAGGCATAAGGCAGCGCGCCGCCGGTTGCGGTAAGCTGCTCGCTGTAAGCCACGCCCAGCGTCGCGGTCACGAGCGCATTGCCGGTGGTAATAATGGGCGTGCCCTGTGCGTAAATATTCAGGATGAAGGCAGCGCATGAGGATAGCCCGTTGCTGCCAGCCACCTGCACCGTAAAGCCAAAGCTCCCCGACTCCTCCGGCGTCCCGTTGAGCACACCCGCATCGCTCAGGCTCAAACCCGCCGGCGCGGCGCCGGAGATGATCGCCCAGGCATAAGGGCTTTCCCCGCCGGTGGCCGCAAGCGTCTGGCTATAGGCCGCGCCCACCGCGCCATTCGATAGCAGCGGTCCAGTGGTGATCTCCGGCGCGGGAGTGCCGGCGAGCGCGTCAATGAGCGCCATTCCAGCCGGGCTCCCGAGCCCGGTGCAGAGATCGTAGCCGGCGACCGCCGAGAACTCTGCGGGGCTGCTCGCGCTGAAATTATTCCCGGTCGCGATGTCATGGAACGCGGCGAGATAGCCGGTTCCCGAGGCGATCGCGTAGAGCGCCGGATTCAGAAATCCCACCGGCTTCTCATGATTGGCCGCAGCCTCCTGATTGGCCAGCGCGGTGAATGCCGCCCACAACGGCGCGGCGCAACTGGTGCCGCCCACGCTCTCGTCCTGGCCGTCGGCGCGCACGTACACGTTGTCCGCCACCATCGCGATATCGGGCACGTTCTGCATGGTGGCGGAGCCTTGCGCGGCCGTCATGCTGAAGCCCTGCTGCCACGCGGGTATCGCGTACTGCGTGCTGATGCCGCCGCCGCTGCCCTTGCCGTTGTTCCAATTCCATACCGTCTCGCTGCTGTAAGGGCCGCCGGTGCCGCTTACGGTCAGCGTGGTGCCGCCGGCTTTGGTGATGTACGGCGAGTCGCTGGGGAAGGGGATCAGCCCCGTATAGGCATCGCTATCGCCAGAGGCGCTGATGAAGGTCTGCCCCTGCGCGGACATCTCCTGGAAAAGCGCGTCCGCCGTGGGATCGGCCGGACCATCCGGGTTGTACCAGGAGCAACTGATCTGGTTTGCAAGATCGTCGGAGATCATCCGGTTGAGGAGATCATACCAATTGCCATTCGGTCCCGCCTCGTAAACCACCAGGGCCGCCATGCCGGGCGCCATGGAGATCGCCATTTCGATATCGAGCGAGACCTCCACCTCGCCGCCATTGCCGGTCGGCTGGCCGTTGAAGCCATCCAGCAGCACGTTGGTGGGCGTGACGCTCGGCAGGCCGGCGGCGGTTTCGTAATACGCGATATCCGCGGGGGTGAATCCGTCGAATTGGAGCAGGCCAATCGTCTGGCCGGAGCCCGTGAGCGTCGTGTCCGGCGCGTAGGCCGCACGGAAATCATAGCCCATGTAGGTGCCGCCCGGGCCGGAGCCGGTGCTCGGGCGCGTATTGGTGGCCGTGGCCAGGGGGGCGAGGCGCGCCAGCCTCCCGCCCGCAAGCAGCGGCTCCCTTCTGCTCAGGCGCGGGCGTGGAAGCGAATAATTATCGAGACCCTCGATGCCCGCCAGCGGCACGGCCAGATCGAGGCTCGGGTCCGTGTCCGGCGCGTAGAAGTCACGATGCTCCCGCGGGCGCCGGTAGGTCCGCATGGTTACGTGCAGCGCACGTTCGATGTTCGCCACAGTGCCCTGCACGTCCAGGATCAGGCGGTTGGGGGATTGCGCGCCGGTGGTCAGGCCTTGCGCCTTTGCGTAGGCGATGACGGCGGAGTAATCGCCGGCCGTCGGTCCATATCGCTCCGCGAATTGCGCCCGCGTCAGATAGTGCCGGTAATTCGGGCTGCGCGGGTCGCTAAGCTCTCGGAGGAATTTCGCCAGCCCCGCCTCATCCCGCAGCCGCAGCGCAAGCGCCAGGTGCAGCCGCTCCGCCCCATCGAGCCGGCCCGTAGCCCTCATCCGCCCTACCGCATCAGTCGCCCGCAGATGGACCCGCTGCGCTCCCAATGCCATGCCGCCGGCGCACAGTAGCGCACACATCAAAGCCAGCCGCGCGATGGAAATGCAGCGCATACAAGGGGTGTGCGAAGGTATGCATTCCTCCCGGGGTTGCAACGAACAATTCCGTGACAGGCGCCGCGAGTTGACGCCGGGGAAAGTCTGCGAGATGGTCGCGGCCTTGACCGCCGAGCCCCAGGACCCAACCCGCATCGCCGTCATTGCGGATACGCATGACAAATTGCCGTACCCGCTGATCGAGCGCATCTCGGGCGCCCACGAAATCTGGCACCTTGGCGACGTCTGCGGGGAGTGGGTGCTGGATGAATTGCGGGCCGGGGGCAAGCCGCTGAAAGTCGTGCGCGGCAATTGCGACTCCGTGATGGAATGGCCCTTGACCCTCGATTTTGAGCGCGTCGGGCTGCGCATCCGGCTCGTGCACATCCCCCCCTCCTCGCCGCCTCCGGAGACGGACCTGGTGCTGCATGGTCATACCCACGCGCCGCGGCATGAGCGGATGGGGGACACCGTTTTCCTGAATCCCGGCTGCGTCACCCGGCCCAACCGGGGTGCGCCGCGCTCCTACGCGTGGCTCATCCTCTACGCAAACGGGGAGTACCGGTGGGAATTGCGGACGTTTTGAGCGAACTCCGCGAGCGACCGTTTTGAGCGGACGTTTTAAGCGGACCCTTCGGCCGTTATTGCGGCGCGGCGCCGCCTTCCTCCACAATCTGGAGGGTGACCCGCTGCCCATGGCGGGCGGCTGCGGCGCTCAGCAAGTTGCGAATGGCGTCGATGGTGTGGCCATGCTTGCCGATGACCTTGCCGATATCACTTTGGCGGAGCTGGAGGCGGAAGATGACTTTCTTGGGCGCTTCCACCTTGGAGAGCACCATCTCTTCGGGAAACTCGATCAACTGCTTGATGACGTATTCGAGAAACTCTTCCACGCCAGAGTTGTAGGACAGGCCCATGCGGTTACGGAAGAAGAATTTGGGAGGGAATAAACAGCAGGAAGCAACGCCGGCAAGGAAAACCCCGGATTCCGGGACCTTTTGCGACCATTGCTTCCCTCTGTGGAAAAGGCCCGCTTACGCTAAAGCGTCAGCCTTTGCTCAAAAATGCCGGCTTTGAATCAAGCCGCCACTTCGGCCTTCTTCGCGTCGGCCTTGGCATTACGCAGCAGGCTCCGGACAGTATCGCTGGGCTGGGCGCCCTTCGATATCCAGTAATCGACGCGGTCCACGGCGAGCTGGGAGTTCTTGCCGGCCTTGCGGGGATCGTAAACGCCCACCTGTTCGATGAATTTGCCGTCGCGCGGGCTGCGTTGATTCGCGACCACCACCCGGTAATACGGGCTGTTCTTCGTGCCTTCGCGGCGGAGTCGGATGGAAACCATAGGTTCTAAATTGTTTTCTGTTATCGTCTCGGTAATCCGGGAAAACCGGCGCCGCGGTTGGGCTGCGCCATCATCATTTTCTTAAATTTTCCCATGTTCTTCATCAGCTTCTTCATTTGGGTGAATTGCTGAATCAAATCGTTTACTTCGGTCACCGAGGTTCCGCTGCCGCGGGCGATTCTCTGACGGCGGCGGGCGTTCAGGATATCGGGCCTGGTTCGCTCGCCATTCGTCATCGACAGCACAATGGCCTCGATCCGCTTCATGCGTTTTTCGTCTACCGAAAAGCCCTTCATGTTACTCATCCCGGGCAGCATGCCAAGAATATTTTCAAGCGGACCCAATTTTCGCATCATCTTGAATTGGGCCAGCATATCGTTGAAATCGAAGGAGGCATTCTTGAGCTTGGCCTCCATCCGGGCGGCTTCCTCCTCGTCGATGGCCTCCGCCGCCTTCTCCACCAGGGACACAATGTCTCCCATGCCCAGGATGCGCCCCGCCAGCCGCTCCGGGTAAAAGGGCTCGAATTGGTCCAGTTTCTCCCCGGAGCCTGCGAACTTGATGGGCCGCTCGGTAACCTCCCGCATGGACAGCGCCGCGCCACCCCGGGCATCGCCGTCCAGCTTGGTAAGGACGATACCGGTTATCTGAAGCGCCTCGTTGAAGTGCGTGGCCACGCTCACGGCCTGCTGGCCGGTGGCGGCATCCGCCACCAGGAGGATTTCCCCCGGTTGGAGGAAATCGCGCAGATCCTTGATCTCCTCGATCAGAACTCCATCGATCTCCTGACGGCCCGCCGTGTCAAAAATCTGTACATTCCCCTGCTGGGTCCCCGCCCATTCCAAGGCCAGCTTGGCAGCCTGTTTCACGTCCTTGAGGCCGGGCGGCGGGGTAAAAACGGGCACCCCAATCTGCTGGCCAAGGGTCGCCAATTGCTCGATCGCCGCCGGGCGGTGCAAATCGCACGCAATGAGCAGCGGCGCCCTGCCTTGTTTCTTGAGGTACTTCGCCAGCTTTGCGGAGGAAGTGGTCTTGCCGGCGCCATTGAGGCCCACCATCAGGATGCGGGCCGGCTTTTCCAGGTTCAGCGGGGCCTCGTCGCCGCCCAGCAGGGTGGTCAGCTCATCATGGAAGATTTTGACGATCTGCTGCCCCGGCGTGATGCTGCGCAATACATCCTCGCCCAGCGCCTTCTCCCGGACGCGCGCGATGAATTTCTTCGAGACGGTGAAATCGACATCCGCCTCCAGCAGCGCCATCCGCACCTCGCGCAGGGCGTCGTTGACATTCGTCTCGCTGATGGTCCCATGACCGCGGAGATCCTTGAAAACGTCCTGAAGCTTGTCGCCTAACTGGGAAAACATGCGGCCACCACAATCAATGCAGACGCGCCGGACGCAAGCAGATTAAAGCCCGCCGCCCAGGCGCGACTCCGGCCTTCCGGTCCCGCACAAATGGCCCCTGCTTCAAGTAGCTTTGGAAAGCGGCCTGCGCTAAATCTCGATCCCACCCGCCAGAGCCGGGAGGAACCCTACGGCGTGCCCGCGGGCAGGCTGGTATCGATGGAGCCCGGCTTCGCATTGGGGTCCACATTGAAGTTCCACTTGGTCTCCGCCTGCTTGCCGCCGATGGTGGCGTCGATGAAGACAAAGTAGGTGTCCTTGGCCATGGGGGTCGGGATCTTGTAGGAGACGATCTTTGTCTTGGGATCGTACTTGGCCGGCACAACGCCGTAGCCGCTGATGCGCATCTTCACGCTGCCGGGATCGATTGCGCCCATGGTCGCCAGGTTGGCCTTGACGGTGGGCGTGGTGTCCGGCGTGGTCGAGCCTTCCGCGGGCTCGGTAACCATGGAGGCCGCCGCCAGTTCCGCAAAGGCGGGCTCGGAGGTCGGCACGCCGCCTTCGCCGCCGCCGATCATCTTCATTGCGTCCGCGAACAGCTTCGGAGCGTTGTCGCCGCCGATGGCATACCGCCCGATCTGGTCGTAGGGCGGGAAGGAGTAGCCGTTGCGCCGTCCGTAAACGTTAAAGGCCGCATCGTACCCCGCTTCCTTCACCACCGCGCGGATATGGGGATCATTCGAGCCCGAGCCGTAGGGATAGGCGAAGGCATCCACCTTGATGCCGAGTTGCTGCTCGAGGACCCGCTTCGAACCGACAACCTCTTTTTGGAGCCAGCCTTCGCGTCCGAGCGTCTGGATGTCTTTTTCGACCCGGGCCCTCGTAGTGGCATCGACTCCAAATCCGGGCGAGGTCAGATGGGAATGGGAGTAGGTGTGGGATTCAATATCAACGCCGGCATCGCGCATCTCGGCCAATTGATCCCAGGAAAGCGATTTGCCGCCGCTGTTGATGTAATCGATGTAAACGAACATCGTGAAGGGGTAGCCGTATTTCTTGAGGATGGGCCATGCCGTGTCGTAGCCGGACAGGTAACCGTCATCGATTGTGATAATGCAGCTTTTGGCGGGGATCGCCTTGTCGCCCTTGCGCCATGCGATGAAGTCCTGCATCGGGATGACGGTAAAGCCGTCATCCTTGATCTCCTGCATTTGCTTGTCGAACTCGGTGGGGGTGATGACCAGCTCACGCGCCGCGGGATTCTTGGGCAGGGTAGTCTCGAACCGGTGATACAGCAGGACGATGACCGAAGCCGTCTTGTTGATGGCCGGCGCGGGCGTCGGTGTCGGTGCGGCCGGGGCCGGCGCCGGTGTGGACTTCAAGACCGGGGCCGGAGTTGCGGCTGCCGCCACCGGCGTGCCGCCGTGATGAAGCAGATGCAGAAGGTGATGGGCGAGGCCCTTGATCCTGGTGCAGCCGCTCAGCGGCAGAATCGCCGCAAGACCCAGGGTGATGACAGTACGTTGGAATGTGCGCCTCATTTAAGAAAAGGAAGGGTGGAAGATAATGGGAAAATCGGATTTCGAAAGACTGAAAAAAACTTCGGGACATCGCCACTTCCCGCGCGCCATTTTTTCAGACAACGGCGCAAAAGGGCAAAGAATTTGGAATCAAAGCCCCAGTTTCTCGAAAGTCGCGTCGATGTGGCGGAAGTGATGGTCGATGCTGCAAAGCCGGTCGATATCCTCGCGGCCGAGGACCGCGGCGATCTCCGGCTCGGCAGCCAGATTTTCCTGCAAGGAGACTTCCCCCTGCCAGGTTTTCATGGCGGCGCGTTGGACGGCCTCGTAGGCATTCTTGCGTTCGAGGCCGCGGCGCGTCAGCTCCAGCAGGATGGTCTGGCTGTGGTAAAGCCCCTTGGTGATCTCGAGGTTGCGCCGCATGTTCTCCGGGTAAACCAGCAGCCGGTCCACCAGCTTCGTGAGGGTCACGAGCATGTAATCGATCAGCGTGCAGGAATCCGGCAGGATGATGCGCTCGACGCTGGAGTGGGAAATATCCCGCTCATGCCACAGCGGCACATTCTCCAGGGCGGCCATCGCGTTGCCCCGGATGACGCGGGCCAGGCCGCTCAGGCGCTCGCCAGTGATCGGGTTGCGCTTGTGGGGCATCGCCGAGCTTCCTTTCTGCCCGGCGGCAAAAAATTCCTCCACTTCCAGTACCTCCGTCCGCTGAAGGTGGCGGAACTCCGTGGCCCAGCGGTCGATGCTGGAGGCGATGAGCGCCATCACGGTCATGAATTCCGCATGGCGGTCGCGCTGGATGACCTGTGTGGAGAGCGCGGCGGGGTGGAGCCCCAGGTGCTTGCAGACTGCGGCTTCGACCTGGGGATCGAGGTGGGCGTGGGTGCCCACGGCGCCCGAGAGCTTTCCCACCCGGATGCGCTCGCGCATCTGGACCAGGCGCTGGGTCGCACGGGCAAACTCGTCATGCATGAGGGCCAGCTTCAGGCCAAAGGTGATCGGCTCGGCATGGATGCCATGGCTGCGCCCGATCATCGGGACGTATTTGAATTCCCGCGCACGTTTGGCGGTCGCCTGCCGCAAGTGGTTCAAATCGTCCAGAATGATCGCGCAGGCGTCATTTAATTGGACAGCCAGCGTGGTGTCCAAGACGTCGGACGATGTCAGTCCCTGGTGGATCCACCGGGCTGCCGGGCCGACGGAGGCGGCGACGTTCTCCAGAAAGGCGATGACGTCGTGATTGGTCAGCTTCTCGATCTCCGCGATCTCCGCGATGGAAAATCGGGCACGCTCGCGGATCGCCCGGGCGTCTTCGAGAGGGATTTGGCCAAGGGAGGCGAGTTCCTCGCACGCGAGGGTCTCGATCTCGAGCCAGATTTCGTATTTGCGCTGCTCCGACCAGAGCTGGCGCATTTTGGGTAGCGAATATCGATCAATCACAGCCCGGAGAGCATTCGCGAACTCTCCGGGATTTGAAAAGAATTATATGCGCCTTTTCCCAAGAGGGAGGGGGCGCATGGGTCGCAAATCAGACCCGGCGGCTGCGGACCTTCTGGGCCTGGCCAAGCAGGCGGACCTGGCCGCTCTCGAGGAGATCGGCAACGGCCGCCGCGGCCTCGCGGGAATTGCGGCTGCAACTGGAAACGGCGAGGATCAGATCGCCGAGCGAGAGTTGGTTGTGATGAACTTTGTGCTTTTTCATAGGGCTGTGCTCCGTTTGGTTAGTGACAACACATTGGGATTTAGCAAATCACGTGCCACGCATATTTACGGATGTGTGGTTACAGAGATTTAGACCGCATTTTTGGAAAAAGGTTCACCGGATTTTGGCTTTTTCTGCGTGTCCAAATCCGACAACTGTGTCAGCCCGTTGACACTATTCCCCGTCTTTAGGGCCTTCTTCCGGCGGTCGCCCGGGGGCGTTCTCCTGCGAAGCGGGATCATCCTGAGGCGGTTGCTCTTCCCGCAGCGATTTCAGCTTGCGATGGAGGGTACGGCGGCTGATGCCCAGTTTCCGGGCCGCTTCGGTCACATTGCCGTTACTTTCCGTCAAGGCGCGCTCGATGAGGCGGTGGCTGGTGTCGTGGAGATTGTAAGGCTGGCCGGGGGAGCCGGGGGAAAAGCCCCGCACCTTGCCGCCCGCGGCCTCGCGGACCGGAGCCGGGAGGTCGCGCAGCGCGATGCGCGGCCCGGTGGCCATGACGACGCCATGCTCCACGGTCGTGCGCAGCTCCCGGACATTGCCGGGCCAATCATACGCCAGGATCGCCTGCATGGCATCGGAGGTGAATTCGCGGAAAGGCTTGCCGTTTTCCTTCGCAAAGCTCTTGAGGAAAGCGCTCACCAGCAGCGGCAGATCTTCCTTGCGGTCCCGCAGGGGCGGCATGGTGATCTTTACCACGTTGAGGCGGTAGAAAAGATCGTCGCGGAACTTTCCCTCGCGCACCAGTTTCTCAAGGCTCTTGTTGGTGGCGGCAACGAGCCGGACATCGGTCTTGATGGTCTGGCTGCCGCCCACGCGCTCGAAAACGCCGGGATCCAGCGCGCGCAGGATCTTGACCTGGGTATTCGCGTCGATCTCGCCGATCTCATCCAGGAAAAGGGTGCCGCCGTTGGCCTGCTCGAAACGCCCGATCCGGCGTTCCATGGCACCGGTAAAGGCGCCTTTCTCATGGCCGAAGAGTTCGCTTTCCAGCAGGTTTTCCGAGAGAGCCGCGCAGTGGACGGCAATGAACTTCGCCTTATTCCGGTTGCTGAGGTGATGGATGGCCTGGGCGACCAATTCCTTGCCCGTGCCGCTCTCCCCTTCGATGAGGATTGTCGCCCGCGTCGGGGCGATCTGCTTGACGGTGTCGAAAACCTCCTGCATGACTGCGGAGCTGCCGATCAGATTCTCCAGGCCGTAACGCTTCTCGACCTGCTGTTTCAGCTCCCGGTTCTCTTTTTCCGTCTCCCGCCCGCGGAGGGCGCGCTGGATCAGGATTTCCAGACGGTCGATATTGATCGGCTTGGTGACAAAATCGTAGGCGCCGTGCTTCATCGCTTCGACCGCCGTATCCACGGAGCCGTAGGCCGTCATCATGATGCAGATGGGCGCGTGCGGCATCTTCAGGGCGCGGTCGATGAGCTGCATCCCATCCTCGCCTCCAAGGCGCAGGTCGGTAACCATGAGGTCGATGGTTTCATTTTGCAGCACACTCACGGCTCCGCCGATATCCCCCGCCACGTAAACGTCAAAACGATCCTCCAGCGCCGTGCGCAACCCCTCGCGGGTGTGGCGCTCGTCATCGACGATGAGAATCGTGGGAGCCATGCGGGACAGTGCTAACCAGAAATCGTTACCCGGCGCCAGCGGGACGTGATTCGCCCTCGCTCAGCATCCGGACGCGCCGGTCGCGCAGCGGGAGGCGGATGGTTAACTGGAGGCCGCGTCCCTGGTGGTTGACGATATCGATTTCGCCCCCATGCTCGCGGATGATCCGGCGCACAATGAGCAGCCCCAGGCCGGAGCCCCCCTGCTTGGTGGTAAAATAGGGATCGAAGACCTTGCTCATGTTATCCGCGGGGATGCCGCCGCCGGTATCCTGGAAGGTGACGGAAACATGGTCTTCATCGCGGTCGGTGCGGATGTGGAGGATGCCGCCGCTTTTCATGGCCTGCGCGGCGTTTTTGATGATGTTGTAAAACGCCTGCTTCACCTGGTGGCGGTCGAGCGGCAGCAGCGGAATGTCCTCGCGCATCTCGGTCTCTACGAGGATATCCCGGTCCTTCAGCTCCGGTGCGAGAAAGACGAGCGATTCCCGAACCAGGGCGTTGAGGTTTTCAAGCGAGGTCTCCAGCGGCGCGGGCCGGATGGCGCGCAGGAATTGCGTGATGATGTAATCGAGCCGCGTAATCTCCTCGCGCGCAACGCGAACGGAGTCCTGCAAATCCCCGCGGACATCCTCGGGCAGGCGGCGCAGTTTCCGCTCCATGATCTGGAGGTGGATGGTGAGGGAATTGAGCGGATTGCCGATCTCATGCGCCACGCCGGCGGCGAGGAGGGTGAGCGCGTTCATCCGCTCGGATTCGATGGTCTGCTCGGTGGTGCGGCGGGTCTCGGTAATATCCCGCAGGATAATGGCGTAACCCACCACGCCCGGGGACTCCGGCGCGCGGCGAGCCCGGCGTGCGGGCTTGGCGGGCGCTTCTTCTTCGTCGCGGCGGGCAAGGGTAATCGGGGCCACGTAGAAATTGATGAAACGGTTCTGGGGATAAAAAACCTCCATGTCGCGGGAGATGATGGTCTCGGAGGCGACGAGCGAGGACCAATCGAGGCCGGCAATCCGCTCGGACAGCGCCCGGCCCATACAATCCTCCTTCGATAGGCCAAAGAGGGAACATGCGGCATCGTTGACGAATGAAATATTCCCCCGCGCATCCGTGACGATGACGCCCTCGTGGATGGCGTTAAAGATGGTTTCCAGGAACCCTTTTTCCCGCGCCAGACGGAGGAGGTAATTCTGCACTTCCTCCGGACCCACGCGCCCGATGCGCTCGATCAGTTTTTCGAGAAAGCCGGGAGTCATGGAAAGAATGCCCCGCGGCTGGAGGCGGAGCCGCGACGAAAATAGGGGTTTCCGAAGGGGTTCCTTTTTTGTGGCGAATGGGCGGACATCGCGGATTTTTCTTTCGAAGAGGGTTCCTGCTGGATTCTTCGCGCCTTCGCTTTGCGCGGGGTCAGGAGGGGATCACCGGCCGCCGGGTATGCCAGTCGGTCGATTGCTCGTAAGCGTGGGCAATTGCGAGAAGGCCGGCCTCGTCGAAGGGCTTGCCGATGAGCTGGAGCCCGATTGGAAGCGCCTTCCCATCGACGGTGGCAAACCCGCATGGCAGCGAGATGCCGGGATTCCCCGCGAGATTGGTGGCGATGGTGAAGATGTCCGCCAGATACATCTTGAGCGGGTCGCCCGTGCGCTCGCCGGCCTTGAAAGCAGGCTCGGGGCTCGTGGGACAGATGATCGCGTCCACGTTCCTGAACGCCTCGGTGAAGTCGTTGCGGATAAGGGTGCGGACTTTTTGCGCGCGCAGGTAATAGGCGTCGTAGTAGCCGCTGCTCAGGACATAGGTGCCCAGAATGATGCGGCGCTTCACCTCCGGGCCGAAACCTTCCTCGCGCGTCCGTCCGTAATGGTCGATGAGGTTTGCGGGATTCTCCGCGCGATGGCCGTAACGGACGCCGTCAAAGCGGGCGAGATTTGCGGAGGCCTCGGCGGTGGCGAGGATGTAATAGACGGCGACCGCGTAATCGGTATTCGGGAGGGAAACCTCGACGATTTCCGCTCCGAGCGATTCGTAATGCCGGATCGCGGCGCGCACGGCGGTGTCGATCTGGGGATCGATCCCCTCGATGAAATATTCCTTGGGCATGCCCAGGCGGATGCCTTTCATCTCCCGGCCCAGGCCGGCGGTAAAATCGGGCACGGGCTCGGTGACGCTGGTGGAATCCTGCGGGTCCTTGCCGGAGATCGCGTTGAGAATGAGGGCGGAATCGCGGACGGTCTTCGAGAACGGCCCGATCTGGTCCAGCGAAGAGGCAAAGGCGACAAGCCCGAAACGGGAGACGCGTCCATAAGTCGGCTTGAGCCCCACGCAGCCGCACAGGGCCGCGGGCTGCCGGATGGAGCCCCCGGTATCGGAGCCGAGCGCCGCAAACGCCTCGCCCGCGGCGACGACCGCTGCGGAGCCGCCGCTGGAGCCGCCAGGGATGCGGCTCAGGTCCCAGGGATTTGCCGTGGAGTGAACGCTGGAATTCTCCGTGGAGGAGCCCATGGCAAACTCATCCATATTGGTGCGGCCAAAGGGAATCGCGCCCGCCGCGCGCAGGCGGGCGATGGCGGTGGCGTCATAAGGCGCGGTATAGCCGCGCAGGATTTTTGACGCGCAGGTGCAGGGCTGGCCCTGGACGTTGAGCACATCCTTGATGGCGATGGGAATGCCGCCCAGCGGCAGCGAAACGTCCGCCTTTGCCGCCAGGCCGCGCGCCTGCGCGAAATCGCGATACAGGTAGCCGCGGATATGCGGGTCGATGCCGGCAATGCGGGCTTCCAGCGCCTCCAGCGCCTCCAGCGGCGAGGCTGCGCCGGAGCGGAATTGCCGCTGAAGCTCGGAAACGGAAAGCGAGGTGAGGTCCATGACTTACTCCACCACCTTGGTAACGGAAAAGAGGCCGTTGGCCTGGCGCGGCGCATTGGCCAGCGCCTGTTGCGCGTCAAACCAGTCCCTCGGCTCATCCTTGCGAAAGACGTTGAAAACAGGGCTCGCGTGCGCGGTCGGCTCGACCCCGGAGACATCGACGGATTTCAGTTTCTCAACATATTGGATGACCTGATCAAGCTGGGACTGGAACGTCGCGATCTCCTCCTCGCTAAGATGGAGGCGGGCAAGCTGGGCGATATACCGGACATCGAGGGCGGGAGAAGACATGGCGCTGGAGAACCATTGATTAAATGGGCACGGCCTTCCCTGCAAGACGCTCTTTTTCCCATGCGCCAAACGCGCATTCGAGGAACCCAAACCAGCTCTTGCCCCCGGGGATTGATACCGGCGCTCAGATTCCCGGCCCGGGCCAATCCGGTTGATCCGGGATGCCTCTACATCGTCCCAAAGAGGCGATGCCAGTAGCTGAGCAGGAAGATGACGAGTGCGCCGAGAAGGATGACCCAGAGGCAAAAGATGAGCCGGGCCTGGCGGCGCTCCGCCTTCAGTGTGCCCCGGCGGGGGCGGCGCGGAGCGGAAATGGGATCGTAACGATGATCTGCCAGCGTGGTGGAATTGAGCCGGTGAACGGCCCGCGTGGCGCGGTCGGAGAGGATTTCGTCCCGGCGCGCCCGCACTTTCGCCTCCTTGATCTTCGGCGCCTCCTCGATCATCCGGTTAAGCTGATCCATCTTCGCGCGGAGTTTCTCCTGCTCCTCCATGAGCTTTCGCTGGCGATCATCCAGCGGCGTGCTGGATTTGCTGGGACGGCGGCGTGAGGCCATGGGCGTTGTTATTTCGCGAAGAGAGCGCAAAGGGTGACAATCAACGCAACCCCGAGAACGAGCAGCGGTAGTGTGAAAGCCGCGCCGCTCTTGAGCCAGTACATGAAATCCCTGGGCGAATCGTAATAACCGGCGCTTTCCGCCCCGCTGGTGGTCGCGGCCAGCACATCCTCGTTGGTTTCCGCGCTCACCACGGCGCGGGAGCGGGTGTACTCCGTGCGCGCGTCATCCACGGCGCTCAGCGCGCGGTTGAGTTCCTTGTTGATGTCGGAGTTCTCCCAGGCCTTCGGATTGATGGACTCCAGGGTCGCAAGGTGCTGGATAAAACCCTCGTTGATGGACCGCAGTTGCTCGGTGCGTTTCTGCGCGTCATAAATCTGCCGCTCCAGCACCACCAGCGCGCGCGTGAAGTGCTCGATCATCTCCGTCTTGCCCTGCGTGAACTGCTCCTGCCTGCGGCTCAGCTCCTCGAGTTCCCGTTTCTGTTTCTCGATCAGCTCCTGCTGACGCTTGAGTTGCAGCAGTTGCTCCTGCGCTTTCTGCACCTGTTCGTCCAGATGCTCAACGGATTCCTCGTCTTCCAGGTTGAGAAGGGGATCGGTTTCGTGGAGTCGTTCGGGCATTGGCAAGATTGGGGACCGGTTGCCGCGGAGTGTGAAACCACCACCGCTAAAACTCCAGATTTTTCACGCGGCGAATGGCGAGAAAAAGCGGAACCACCACGAGCCCGGCGCTTCCCGCAGCCGCCAGCGTGAGCGCGGCGCTGTCGGAAATGATGAAACCCGCATGGGTGACAAGGCGCAGCCCGGGAATCGCGATGAGCGATACATACATCACGATGTACACAAAGCTGATGATGAGACAGAGCGTGCCGCCGAAGCCGGAAACGATCTTCGACGGATTATCCTCCTTGAGGTTCGGGAAGAGAGCTCCCAGCCCCACCGCGAGGCCGCACAGCGCGGCTGCCGGCAGCGCGATGGCGATATCGAAAAAAATCACCCGCTCCCACCGCAGATGCAGCATCATGCTCGATGCCGTCATCAGGCTCACGGTCACTACCATGGATCCCGCGCAACTGAACGCGAATTTCTGAAGCAGCACCTTCCGCATCCCGATGGGCGAAAGGCCGATGATCCAGAGCCGGCGTCCCTCGAGCGAGAATTGCGGAAAAACGAAGCGGGTGGTCAGTGTCGAGAGGGTGAGCGTGGAGGCCGCCAGATTCAGGTGGGAGATAAGCGCCTCCCAATAAGGATTTTGGTAATCCATCGCGACGTTGCGCAAATTGAGCACGTAAATGCAGAGCAGCCCGAAGAAGATCATGAACTGCGTCCACTGGGTGGGATCGCGGGAGAAAAGCCGGGCGTCCTTCAGCGCAAGGGCCTTGACCGGCCGCGAGATGCCGGGGATGCGGCGGGATATCGCCTCCAGCAGGGAGCGGCGGTCCGTTTTGCGCTTCACACGCCGCGCGCGGCGCTGCACCCGCTCCGCCCGGGAGCCGACGGACGCGGACCAGCTCCCGTAAAACGCGTTGCCGGCCACCTCGTAGCTGATGAGGAGGCCCATCATCGCGCTGCTGAGCAGGACGAGAAAGAAAAAGCTCCCCTTGCGGAGAAGCCCCTCGCTCCATGCAAGGACGGATTGCGCCATCCAGGAGCTGGGCAGAAACGGATTGAGGCTGAATCGCGTGTGGCGCAGCAGGGAATCGAAGGACATGACCTGCTGCGATTGCAGGGCCTGCGCATCGGTAACCGGTTTCACGGCAAAGGCCAGCCAGCAGACGGTGCCGACCCCGATTCCCAGCAGGATGCGCTTGGCCCAGCGCATCGAGAGCAGCCGCACCAGCACCAGGATCGCCCAGGACCCGAGGAGTGCGGGAATGATGACAAAGGGAAGGAAAGCCACCATCACCTCCGGGTAGAAGGGGCCGTGCGCTTCATTCGCGCGGCCCCAGGCGACCATCATCGGCGCGCTCAGGAAGAGGAGCGCCCAGCTCGCCAGCACCAGGGACTCGATCAGCTTCCAGAGATAAATGTCGCGGGTCCGGATAGGGAGCGAGAGCAAAAAATTCGTCTCCCGGTTCTTGAAGAGGCTCGCGTAGCCGATGATCGCGTTCGAGAAAATCAGCATCGCAAAGAAAAAACCGAAGATGAGATACAGAATCCGCTGCGCAAGCAGGCTGCCCACCAGCGGGAAGCGGTGCAGGAACCGCAGGCCCACGTAAAAAATGTAATATCCCACGGCCAGATAACCGGCGCAGAAGCCGGCGAGAACGGCCAGCATCAGCCGCGATTTTTCCCGCAATGCCGCGATCTCCGCCCGGACGGTGACGACCCGCGCCCATAAGATCAGCCGGAGAACGCGGAGGGACATCCGTGGAAATGAAACACGGATTGCACTCAGGGGCACGGATTTTTGGAATCCCCGGATGAGGTTGATCCGCAAAGGCGCGGACGCGGGAAGGCGGAACACTGCCCCGCGTGGCGCCTGCGCGTCGGAAATGAATGGATGCTCCCCCCGCTGTAACTTGATAATTCGGCGTTTCATGGTGGAGTGGAGCGGTGAACACCCGGGCGCTTTCCGATTTAATCCAGCCTTACATTGACCGCGGAGAACTGGCCGGAGCGGTCATGTTTGTGGGCGGCAAGGATGGCATCCTTGCCATCGAGGCCGCCGGCTGGGCCGATATCGAAGCCAGGAGACCGATGGCTCCCGACTCCCTCTTCTGGATCGCATCGCAGTCCAAGCCCATCACCGCGATTGCCGTGATGATGCTGGTCGAGGAAGGCAGGTTGAACCTCCACGATCCGGTCGAGAAATACCTGCCCGAGTTCAAGGGGCTGATGTACACCGCGGAAAAAGACGACGCCGTGCAAATCCTCCGGCGTCCCGTCCGTCCCCCCTCGGTCCTGGACCTGCTCATCCACACGGCCGGCATGCCTTTCAAGACGCTCGTCGAGGAACCGGCGCTCGACCGCCTTCCGCTCGCCACCGCCGTCCGCAGCTATGCCATGCACCCGCTCGATGCCGAGCCCGGCGCCGCCTCGGTTTACAGCAATACAGGCTTCAACACGGCGGGCCGCATTGTGGAAGTCATCGCGGACCAGCCTTTCGAGCAATTCCTCGCCGGGCGCATTTTCGATCCACTCGGCATGAGCGACACCACTTTCTGGCCCGGCATCGATCCATTGCGCCGGCTTGCCGAGTGCTATCGACGGTCCGAAACCGATGACGGTCTGGTAAAAATCCAGATCGAACAGCTCAGCTATCCCCTCGATGATGTCGAGAAACGCTTCCCGTTCCCCGCAGGCGGCCTTTTCTCGACCGCTGCCGATCTCGTGAAACTCTACCGCATGATGCTCAACGGCGGCACGGTTGACGGCCGCACCTGCCTCAAGCCGGAGACTGTGCGCGAAATGATCCGCCTCCATGTCCCGGAATCGTGGAGCCGCAAACAGGCCCTTGGCTTCGTGGCCGATGGCAATTCCTTCAGCCACGGCGGCGCCGCCGGCACCTCCACGCTGGCTCATCTCGATAGCGGACTGATCCTTGGCTGGCTGGTCCAATGCGCGGGCGCCATCGCCGAAAAAGCCGGCGCCGCCGCCCGCGTCGCATTTGAAAAGGCGGCCATCGAACAATTCAGCGCCAAATAGGGAGGCCGCAATACGGATGCGGATTGGTGCGCCCATCCATTCCGGCGCATCCAGCAAGGCACCGCTTGTCGCGTACGGCGCGTTGTTATTGGAACAAACAGGAAAGACGCGTGGACTCCGCAAGCCGCCGGAGGTACTGCCGGCGCGGAATTTCCATCGCCCCGAATTGCTTGAGGTGCGGCGTGATCCATTGCGTATCCAGCAGGCTGAAGCCACGCTCCCGCAACCGCTGCACAAGACCGTGCAGCGCCACCTTGGATGCATCGGTTTGCCGGTGGAACATCGACTCCCCAAAAAACGCTCCCCCGATTGCGACGCCATAAAGCCCGCCGGCCAGTTGCCCGCCGCACCACGCCTCGACTGAGTGCGCAAACCCCCGCCGGTGCAGCTCGCAATAACTTTCGACAATCTCCCCCGTGATCCACGTTTCCTTCCGCCGGGCGCACTCTTGCATCACCTCCTCAAAGCGTTGATTGATCTGAACCTCGAACGTGCCGCGCGCGAGCGCCCGTTTCAGGCCGTGGGGAACGTGAAAACTATCGTCGAGAGGGATAATCGCGCGCGGATCGGGCGAGAACCAGCCGATCTCCCCTGCCTCCATTCCCATGGGAAAGACGCCATGCAGGTACCCCTCGATCAATAACGCGGGTGAGATCATCCTGCCGTCAATCCCACACAAAATGCTCCAGCCGCAGCTCGTCCGCGCGCTTCCTGGCCTCCGCGCTGCGCGGGCCGCCGGCGCGGGCCACCTTATCCAGAACGGAGATGGCCCCCGGCCATTGCGCCTTGCCCTCCAGCATGGCCGCCGCGTCAAAACCGGCCTTGTCGAACCAGTAGAAATCGGGCGGTTGCTGCTTCCCGCCCTTCGGGGCGTTGAGGACATCGTAATAGGCCGCAAGGGCCTGGTCCGCGAGGCCCTCCTTGTCGAGGCAGCGGCCCTTCTTGTAAAGCGCCTGGTCCCGCCAGGGTCCGGTGACGTCGGGATCGTGGATTACCTGGTCGTAGAGCGCGATGGCCGCCGAGCACGCCTCATCGGCGCCGGTGCTGCCGGAGACCGACGGCGAGGGAGCCGGAGAGGCGGCGGCATCCTCCGCGGCTACCAGGCAATCCGCCTTCCCGCATAGCGCCGCAAGGCGCAGCGGAGCGTCGGGATTCGAGCGGAGGATATCGTCGTAAATAATGGCGGCGTCTTTTTCGTGGCCGCGCCCAGCCTCGACGAGCGCCTGCTCCTGGCGGGCATAGAGACGCAGCGGACCGGAGCCCTGGACGACCCGGTCAAAAAGGTCCATCGCGTGCTTCGTGCCGTCGGGGCTCATGCTCTTTACGGAGGATTGCCCCGCCAGGATGAGCGCCTTGTCCGCCAGCGGATCGGACGGGTTCTCCTGCGCGAGGGTTTCAAATTGCGTCTCCGCATTCGCAAAATCCTCGCGCTGGAAATAGACCTGCCCCAGCTTCATCCGCACCTGCGGGCGCAGCGGGGAATCCGGGTATTTCTTCAGGAAATCGAGGCCGAGCTTGATGACGTTGTCCTCGTCGCGATTTGCGCCGGAATCGGCGATGAAGATCGCGAGAAAATCCGCCTGCTCGGGCGTTTGACTGGCAAGCGGCGTCTGGTACGCGGCCTTCAGCAATTGGCTGGCGGAATCAAGATTGCCCCCGGCAAATTCCAGCTCCGCGAGCGCCACGCGGGCCTCGCCTGCGCGGCGGTTGTCGGGAAAGTCGCGGATGAACTCCAGCAGCGTACCCGCGGCCCGCGGATCGCCGGAACGCGCCTGAAGCAACCCTTCCTCCAGCAGCAGCGTGTGGCGCTCCTCGGTTTCCGGATAACGCTGGCTGATGGCGGTGTAATCCTCCAGGAAGCGGTTGTAATTGCCAAGGTGCAGCCACGCGAGCGCGGAGTCGTAGGTGGCCTGGAACCAGAGTTCGGACGAGCGATTTGCCGCGTTGCTGAAATGCTCGACGGCGATCAGGAAATCCCCCTGCGCAAAATTGGCATTGCCGGTCGCGATCTCGCTGCGGGCCCGCTCGCGCGGGGTGCTGCTGTAGCGCATCGCTCCCTCAAACGCGGAGATCGCGGTCGGGATGTGACCGGTTTCCAGGTAAAGCTCGCCTAGTTGCATTGATGCTTCGAAATCGAATGAATGATGCGGATAGCGCTGGAGAAACTCCGTGTAGGCGCGGATCGCCTTCTCATCGCGGTCCTGCCGGTGGAGCGATTTCGCCTCGTAATACAGCGCGAGTGCCGCGCGGCGCGGCGGGGCATCGGCGGCCCAGTGGCGCAACTCGGAGTCCGACGGGCTATCCTCGCCGGCGTAAATTTCATCCAGGCGCAGGAACATATCTCCCAGGTAGGGGCTGTCGGGATATTGGGAAATGTAATCCTCGATGACGTTATCGGCGACCTCGCGGCCATTCAGCGCGATCCGCGCCTCGGCCAGGCCGACCGCGGCGCCGGCGTGCAGCGATGCGGTGAGGCCGCGCGGATCCCCGAGCAATTCCTCAAAGTCATCCTGCGCGGGCGCGGCCTGATCCTCGGCGAGATAGACGCGGCCCTCGATGTACTTGCGCCAGCGGTCCTCGAGCAGCGAGGCCGGCTGCGCTTTTGCGAGGAGCTGGCGGGCGGCTTCCAGTTGGTCCGTATCCAGGTAAAGCTCCGCGAGGCGAAGCTGCGAGAGGGTGGTGTGGATGGCAGAGAGCGTGGTGATGGCCTCGGGCGTCCGCCCCTGTTCTCTCAGGGCCTCGGCATGGCCGATGGTGGCGGCATCGTGGAGATTCGCGGGACCATCCGCGGCCACCTCCGCGTACAGCGGGCCGGCTTCCTCCCACCGGTCCAGTGCGGATAGCGCCTCGGCCTTCCAGAAGCGCTCGGCGCCGCTATTGGGAAAATCAAGCCGGGCAAGCGCGCCGGCGGCGTCGCCGGAATCGAGCATCGCGCGGGTCAGATCGGTTTCCGCCCGCTCCACGAGGGTTCCGTCCGTCGCGGAAGTGGACGCCAGGAACCCGTTCAGTTTTTCAATCGCAACCTCGGGCAGCTTTGCGGTCATCGCCTGCTCCGCCGCATCGACCGCGGAGGTATCCTGCGCATGAAGCCGGAGCGGCAGAGCCGCAAACAAAAGCATCGCGCCGCGCAACGGCAGCCATTTTCGGATGACGAATCCACGCCGGTGCGTGGAATCCAGGGTTAAGGCCGCGGTGCGGAGCATTTTGGAAAATTTCATGGGCATCCCAGGTGGCGCTTCAGGTAATGGCCGGTATGGCTGGCCTTGATGCCGGCGAGCGTTTCCGGCGTGCCCTCGGCGATGATGTGGCCGCCGTAGCGTCCCCCGTCCGGGCCCAGGTCGATGATCCAGTCCGCGCATTTGATGACCTCAAGATTATGCTCGATGATGATGAGCGTATTGCCCGCGTCGCGCAGTTTCATGAGCACTTCCAGAAGCTTGTGGATATCGGCAAAATGGAGGCCGGTGGTCGGTTCATCGAGGATATAGACAGTGCGCCCGGTTGCTTTTTTGGCAAGTTCCGCCGCCAGCTTCACACGCTGGGCCTCACCGCCGGAGAGGGTGGAGCCGCTCTGGCCCAGCCGCACGTAACCCAGCCCCACGTGGTCCAGCGCCAGCAGTTTTTCCGAGATGGTGGGCACGTTGCGGAAGAAGCGCTCGGCCTCGTCCACCGTCATGTCCAGGATATCGGCGATGTTACGGCCCTTGTAGGTGATCTCCAGGGTCTCCCGGTTGTAGCGGCGTCCGTGGCAGATCTCGCACTCCACAAAGACATCGGCCAGGAAATGCATCTCGATGCGGATCATCCCTTCGCCCTGGCAATGCTCGCAGCGCCCTCCTTTGACGTTGAACGAGAAACGGCCCGACACGTACCCGCGGACCCGCGAGGCGGGGAGATTCGCGAAGAGCTGGCGGATGGGTCCGAAGGCGCCGGTGTACGTCACGGGATTCGAGCGCGGAGTCCGCCCGATTGGGCTTTGGTCGATGACGATGGCCTTGTCGATGAACTCCAGCCCCTGAAGGCTCTTGAATGTGCCGGGGCGATCCTTGGCGCGGTAAAAATGGCGGAACAGCGCGCGGCGCAGGATATCGTCCACGAGAGTCGATTTCCCGCTGCCGGATACGCCGGTCACGCAGGTGAAGCAGCCAAGCGGAAACGCGGCGTTGACGCCGGCCAGGTTATTTTCCGTCGCTCCCATGACCGTGAGCCATTGCGCCGGGGCGACGCGCTTTTTCGGCACCGGAATGCGGAGCTGGCCGGAGAGGTATTGCGCGGTGAGCGATGCCGGATTCCGGAGGACCTCCTCGACCGAGCCCTGAGCGATGATCTCGCCGCCGCGCACGCCGGCGCCGGGCCCCAGGTCCAGGACGAAATCGGCGGCGCGGATCGTATCCTCGTCATGCTCGACAACGATCACGGAATTGCCGAGATCGCGCAGGCGGCGCAGCGTGGCGATCAGGCGATCATTATCGCGCTGATGCAGGCCGATGCTCGGCTCATCCAGCACATAGAGCACCCCCGCAAGGCCGGAGCCGATCTGCGTGGCCAGCCGGATGCGCTGCGCCTCCCCGCCGGAGAGCGTGCCGCTTTCGCGGTCCAGATTCAGATAAGCGAGCCCCACCTCCACGAGGAAGCCCAGCCGGGCAAGAATCTCCCGGGTCACCTCCGCCACGATGATCTGCTGCTGCGGCGTGAGGATCAGCCTCTCCACGAACTCCCGCGCATCGCCGACCGTCAGCCCGCACAGTTGCCGGATGTTCAGCTCCGTCTCGACCGGCGCGCCGCCATCTTGCGGCAGCATCCCGCGGATCGTCACGGCCAGGATCTCCGGCCGCAGCCGCGCCCCGCGGCAGACAGAGCACTCGCGCCGGCTCATGTATTGGCGCAGCCGGTTGCGCGTGAGTTCGCTCTCGGTTTCGTCAAAGAGATGCTGCATCTGCGCCACCAGGCCTTCAAATGGCCGCTCGGCGCGGGTCGCCTTTGCGCCTTCGCCCCAGACGATCTCCACCGGCTTGCCCGTCCCGTTGCAAAGAGCTTCCTTGAAGATCCCCGGCAGATCCGCGTAGGCCACATCCAGCGGCGCGCCATACTTGGCGGCCAGCGCCTTGAGGATGCCGGCGTAAAACTGCTGCATGCGCTTGCCAGTGCGCTGCCACGGCGCGATCGCGCCATCCGCCAGCGTCTTCTGCGGGTCGGGGATCATCAGGTCGCAATCGAAAAACGACTCCGTGCCCAGGCCGTGGCAGGCCGGGCATGCGCCCAGGTGGCTGTTAAAGGAGAAATGCTTGGGCGTGAGCTGCGGCATCGTGAACTCCGTCTCCGGATTGCAGAAATCCGTGGAGTATTTCAGCTCCTGCCATTGCTCCGGCTGCTCGGGCGTCTGACGCAGTACGAGCAGCCGCGACCCGCCCCACTTGAGCGCCGTATCGATGGAATCCGCCAGCCGCGCCCGCACGCCCTCGCGGATGACCAGCCGGTCCACGACGATCTCGATGGAATGCGCCCGCGCTTTATCCAGCTTGATGGGGTCCGCGCCAACCTCGACGATCTGCCGGTCGATGCGCGCCCGCACAAACCCCTCCCGCTTGATCCGCTCGAACACATCGCGGAATTCCCCCGTCTGCGAACGCACGATCGGGGCCAGGATGATAATCTTGGAATCCTGAGGGTAGGCCTCGATCTGGTCGGCAATCTGCTGCGAGGTCAGCTTATAGATCGGCTCGCCCGTCGCCGGATCGTGCGGCTGGCCGGTGGAGGAAAAGAGCAGCCGCAGGTAATCGTAAATCTCCGTGGTGGTGGCGATGGTCGAGCGCGGGTTGGCCGCGGAGCCGCGCTGCTCGATGGCGATTGCCGGCGACAGCCCCTCGATGAAATCCACCTCCGGCTTCTGCATCTGGTCCAGAAACTGCCGCGCATAGGCCGAGAGGCTCTCCACATATTTCCGCTGTCCCTCCGCGTAGAGGGTATCGAACGCCAGGGAGGATTTGCCCGAGCCGCTCAGGCCCGTGACGACAACCAGCTTCTCCCGGGGTATCTCAACGGTGAGATTCCTCAGGTTGTGCTGCCGGGCTCCAACGATTTTTATGACCTCTGCGGGCATTTTTCTCGATTCGGTGAAACCGGCTAATTAAGCAGAGGATTGTCCCCGAGGCG
>DATAXI010000134.1:0-9153 GCA_036266845.1 Chthoniobacteraceae bacterium
TCCCCACGGGTGCGCAGATTGGGCTGCGGAGATGGTGGATTCGCCGGAAGGCGCCTTTCGCTGGAACTCGGGCTGGAACTCGGCGATGACACATTCCAGTGTTCGAAGCTGCCCGCCGCGGCGAGCGTGAAATCCTTGCGGCGCCTCAGCCCAGCCCGGCTGCGCGCGCCATCAAAAGCAGGCCGGCCCCGATGGCTGCGGCTCCGGCGGCCCGCGCCGCGATTCCACCCCCCGGAGCCAGGCGCTCGATGGAAATGGCCGCGGTCACCACCGCCATGGCCCGCAGGTCCATCACGCCCAGGGCGAAGAGGATCGCCGCCGGTCCGGCGCAGCAAAGCCCGCATTGCACGCCGCACCGCACCCCATGCCGCAATGCCGTGATTGCATCCGCGGGCAATGTGCGGCCTGGCATTGACCGGCAGCAGGCCAGTTGCCGCGCCTTCCATGGGGTGAATTGGACCGCGCCGGCAATCAGGATCACCATGCCCGAGGCCTCCGGCACGGCCCG
The DNA here is from genome assembly GCA_036266845.1 of Chthoniobacteraceae bacterium. Classification (GTDB taxonomy): domain Bacteria; phylum Verrucomicrobiota; class Verrucomicrobiia; order Chthoniobacterales; family Chthoniobacteraceae; genus DATAXI01. The sequence continues at coordinate 509 of DATAXI010000134.1, forward strand.
CGCCACGGCGGGCAATCGCATCTCCGTCTCCGCCAGCGCCGCCCCCAGCGGGAAGGCTGCCGCGCCAAAGAGCGTCCATACGGCGTAATACCCCAGACCCGCCAGTGCCGTCAGCATATCCCTGCGCGGAGCCGCGCCGATGGCGTGCCGGTATCGCAAGAGCATCGCAGTCACGGCCGGCAGCATCATGGCCACCATCATCACCGCCCACATGCCCAGAAAGACGGTCGCCGCGCCCGCCCAGCTCTGCCCCGGCATCCGCATCCAGGCCATGGACATTGTCCAGCCGCCCGGCATCGGCATCCCGCCCATCGCGGACATGGAGCCGCACCAGGCAATCGTCACCGCCGCGCTCGCGGCGAAGAGCAGCGCCGCCGCGACAAAGAAAGCGCGGCCGGAGCCGGGGCGTTGCGATTTCTCCCACGCCCGGGTTGCGCCAAGGGCGTTCATGGACGTTTCACCGCTTGCCGTATTCGTCATTGCGGCGCCACCAGATGGCCTCTTCATTGCGTCCCAGCGGAGCGCGGTCGAGCCATTGGTACATCCCCCAGAGGCCGTCCAGGCCGCGCGCATAGGTGGAGTAGGTGTGATAGATCACGCCCTCCTTCATCACAAACGCGCTCATCCCGGGCCTGTCGCGCGAGTAAGTGGGCGCATCCGTTCCGCACGAGGTGGCAAAGTCCACCACGGGCTGCGGAGCCGGCTCCCTGTCCATGGCATGGCCGCCGCATTGGTAATTGTACTCAATGTCGCCGGTGCGTTGCTGCTCCTCGGTAAATGAGACGTTGAAGTCGAAGTTGAAGTCGCCGCCGTTTGACGAGGCCCACGGAAACGTCCACCCCATTCGGCTCCGGTATGCCTGCAGCGCGGCCAGCGGCGCACGGGAGACGGCCATCAAGGTGACATCGTGATTTCCCAGGTGCACCACAAAGCCGTTGAACCCGTCCGCAATGGTGGAGCACGAGGGACATCCCGCCCTGTAGCCGGGGCCAAACATGAAGTGATAGACGAGGAGCTGGGAGCGCCCCTGGAAGAGGTCCGCCAGGGAGACGGGTCCCGCCCCGGTTTCGAACTGATACTCCTTCTCCACGCGCACCCATGGCAGATCCTGGCGGCGTTGGGCCAGCTCGTCGCTGCGGCGCGTCAGTTCCTTCTCGGCCTTCAGCAGGTCGCGCCGCGCGGCCAGCCATTCTTCACGGGTTCCGGTTCTGTGTGTTGTCATGTTTTCCATATGGTTTACTGGTTGTTGGTTCGTGGAATAAATTACCGCCGTGCGCCAAAACCCGGGAGTGACAAGTGTGTCGGGATTTCCGACGGACTCGCAAATCGCAGCGGCGGCGCATGCGCTGGCGGCGGGGGATCCCCTGGGCGCACTGAACCGCGTCGCCCTGCGGGATGACGCGCCGGGCCTGGCGCTCCGGGGCATCGCGATGGCGCAGCTTGGCGATCTCGCCCGCGCCAAAGCGCTCCTGCGGCGGGCCGCGCGCTCCTTTGGCGCCAAGGCGCCGGTGGCATGCGCGCGGTGCGTGGTTGCGGAGGCGGAAATCGCGCTCGTCTCGCGCGACCTTGCGTGGCCCGCAAAGGCATTGGAAGCCGCACAGGCGACGCTGGATACGCACGGGGACGCCCTGAACGCCGCGCACGCGCGCCATCTGGAAGTGCGGCGTCTGCTCCTCATCGGGCGTCTGGATGAGGCGGAGCGCAAGCTCGCCGCCCTGGATCCCGCGCCCTTCCCGCCCGCCTCGCGCGCCGCTCACGAATTGGCTGTGGCGGGAATCGCGATCCGCCGCCTCCGCACCGGGGCCGCCCGCGCAGCGCTGGCCCGGGCAGAGCGCGCCGCCCGCCGATCCGGCATCGCCGGGCTGGTGGCGGAGGTGGCAAGCGCTCGCGCGCTGCTCGAAACGCCAGCCGCCCGGCTCATCGCGCGAGGCAAGGAACGCCCGCTGCTGCTGGAGGAAGTGGAGGCGGTGCTGGAGTCCGAGGCGCTGGTGGTGGATGCGTGCCGTCACGCCGTGCGCAATGGCCGGCGGGTGGTTTCACTTGCCAGGCGTCCGGTATTGTTTGCGCTGGCACGCTCGATGGCGGAGGCGTGGCCCGGCGATGTGCCGCGGAGCGTGCTCGTTGCGCTGGCGTTCGGAGGAAAACGCGCCGACGAATCGCATCGCGCCCGGCTGCGGGTGGAGGCCGGACGGCTGCGCGCGATACTGCGCCCGCTGGCGTCCGTGACGGCCACGGAGCGGGGCTTCGCGATTGCCCCGCGCGGCGCCCGCGAGGTGCTCGTGCTGGCGCGTCCCATGGAGGAGGAGCACGCGTCGGTGCTCGCTTTCCTGGCGGATGGCGAATCGTGGTCCAGCTCCGCCCTGGCGCTTGCGCTGGGCGCGAGCCAACGCACCGTACAGCGGGCGCTGGATTCGCTGGCGGCGGCGGGCAAAGTGCAGGCGATGGGCCGCGCCCGGGCCCGCCGCTGGGTAACGCCGCCCGCCGCCGGATTCACGACGACATTGTTACTCCCCGCATCGCTGCCCGGGGGTTAGGATGGGCGGCATGAAGCGATCACCGGCGGAAATCCTCAATGAATACGGACCATTCCCGGGCATCGAAAGCGTGCACGGCGTCAGCTACGATGGCAGGCAGGTCTGGCTGGCCGCGGGTGACAAGCTGGATGCCCTCGATCCAGCGGACGGAAAACTGGTCCGCTCCATCCAGGCCGGCGCGCGGGCCGGCACCGCATTCGACGGGCGCCACCTGTATCAAATTTTCGAGGGCCGCATCCAGAAGATCGATCCGGAAAGCGGCCAGGTGCTTGCCACCATCCCCGCGCCTGGCGAGGGCTGCTCGGGGATGGCATGGGGCGAAGGCTCGCTCTGGGTGGCGCAATACGAAGAGCGGAAGATTCATCAAATCGATCCCGGCACGGGGGCGATCCTCCGCAGCATCGAGTCGAGCCGGCATGTCACGGGCGTCACATGGGTGGATGGCCAGCTCTGGCACGGGACCTGGGAGGATGATGACGAGAGCGAGCTGAGGCGCATCGATCCCCGGACCGGAGAAGCCCTGGAGAGCCTTGAGATGCCGCCGGGCGTAAACGTCTCCGGCCTGGAGTCCGATGGCGGCGAGCGGTTCTTCTGCGGCGGCGGACGCACCGGCAAGCTCAGGATCATCCGGCGGCCCCGGCGCAGCGCGACCGCGGCTTGAGCTTCCTCACGGTACGAGGATGAGCTTTTCCTTTACCCTGCCTTCGGCAACCTCGCGATAGGCCTCGATGGCCGCATCGAGACCGCGCGTCTGAACGGCGGGCGGCGGGTACGTTCCCGCCTCGATGCCGGGGGTGAGGCCGCGCAGGATTGCGGAGCTTTCCTCGAAGCCCAGTTTCAGCGAATCGAGGCCGATAATCCGCGATTCCCTGTGATAGAAATCCACAAGATTGAACGAGACGCGCGGGTCCGGATTCGATGCGATTGCGACCTGGCGGCCACGGAGAGCGAGCGATTTGAGGCACGGCTCGAAAAGCGCGCCGCCCACCACGTCAAAGACGGCGTTCACGCCCTTGCCCCCCGTGATGGCTAAAACCGAAGCGGGCAGCTCCCCGGCATCCAGCGCGATCCATTGATCGACGGAGCCATCCTTTGCGCGCGCAAGCGCCTCCGCCTTGCGAACGATGCCGATTACCCGGGCGCCCTTCGCGTGCGCGATCTTTGCCGCCGCGCCGCCGACCGCGCCCGTGGCGCCGGTGATGAGGATCGTCTCGCCGGGCTGGATATTCGCCGCGGTCACGACGGCGGCCCACGCGGTCATGTAAGCCACACCCATTGCCGCGGCCTGCGGAAAAGTGAGATTGCCCGGCATCGGATTAACCCCGCCGGCAGGCAGCGCAACCAGCTCCGCGTGGGTGCCGTCGCGCCCGAATCCCAGATTTCCCCCCGCGCCAAAAACCTGCCTGCCCAGAAGCTCCGGGGGGCCTTCCAGCACCACGCCGGCAAAATCGCGGCCGGGAATTCGCGGCGTCGAGGTTTCGTGCATTTTACCGAGCACGTTTTTTACGTCGCTGGGGTTGATCGCCGCCGCGTGAACCTTTACGAGCACTTCCCCGGGGCCGGGCACGGGCGGCGGAAGGTCCACCATCTTCAGTTCATCGAGAGATCCGGTTTTCTCGAAACGAAGGGCTTTCATGATTCCCAGGATTGATTCCGGAGCGGCTAGCGGAAGCGAGCTTCGATCAATGAAAAATCGTCGTCCAGGTGCGCGGAGCCGCGCAACTCGCGGACATGCGCGAGAAGGGCGTCCGCAATGGGTCCGTCCTCCCCGGACAGCGCGGCCAACTTTGCGATGCATCCCGGCAGGTCCCAGACCGCGCGCCGGTCGCGGCGCACCTCGAAGACGCCGTCGCTAAACAGGAAGAAGCGTCCGCCGGGGGGAATCGCCGCCGCCGAGGCGGGAAACTGGGCGCCGGGAGAAATGCCCATCACCGTCCCGGTGGCGGCAAAGACCATGGGCTCCTGACCGCCCGGTGCGATGGCGACAGCCGCCGGATGGCCGCCGCTGGCGTAAACCAGCGTGCGGCTGGCGGTATCATAGACGCCATACCAGGTGGTAAAATATTTGGAACCGTGCCGGGCGCCCTGGAATGCGTCGTTGAGCGCCGCGAGGACTTGCTCCGGCCGCTTCATATCCGCGCCGGAGAGGGAGCCGGAACGGATCACATTGGCAATCGTCGTCGAGAGGAGCGCGGAGTCGAGTCCATGGCCCGTGACATCAATGAGATAGAAGGCGAGATTTTCCGGATTCACCCAATGGTAGCCGATCGCATCGCCGCCAAGCGTGGAAGCCGGAATGTAGCGCCAATCCACCGTCACCGGCCCATCCATCGGCGGCGGGATGCAGCCGCGCACATAGCGGATGCCGGCCTCCAGATCGTCCCGCATCCGCTCATTGTCCAGCTCCCGCAGCAGGGCGGCGGCGTCGGCGAGATCGGGCGTGTCCGAACCTTCCTGGAACGTATCGAAGAGCGTGACGAGCGCAGCCAGCGCCTGATGCTGCCGGCCCTGGCGCCGCCACAGCCGGGCAAGGCTCATCGTTGCCCGCAACTCCCACGCAAGGCTGCCTTGCCGCCTCGCGATCTCAACGGCGCGCTGGAAACAATCCGCCGCCGCCGTCTCATCGCCCGCTTCCGCAAGGCGCAGCTCTCCCGCCAGCCGCCACAGCTCCGCCTCGTGGACCCGCTCGTCGTTCTCCTCCACCAGCGCGAAGGCCTCGGCCAGCGTCCGGCGGGCATCGTCAAACCGGCGAATCTTCCCAAACGCCTCCGCGAGGATGCCGAGGTAACAGGGCAGCCCCAGCAGCGCGCCGGTGGCGCGGTAGGCTGCGAGCCCCTCCTCGAATAACGGCAGCGCCTCCTCCATGCGCCCCTGGAGCAGGCGCCCGGCGGCGTTGTAAAGCATGCCGGTCGCCTGCCAGAAGCCGAAGCCCTGCTCCATGGCAATCCGCATCGCCTCCTCGCCGGCCATCTGCGTGCGGATGCCCAGCCGGCAAAGCTGGTAGAGCCACGCGGTGTGATGAAGGGCGTAGCCGAGGCTGAAGGGGTGATGGATCGAGCGCGCCAGATCATCCGCCTCGCGGCTCATCGCGCGCCCGCGATCCGAAAAGCCGAGGTGCCACCACGTCAGGGCGAGATAACTGCGGTGCGTCACTCCGGAGTCCTCGCCCGTCTCCGTGGCCCAGTAGGCGGTGCGGAGCCGATTGTCGTGGCCGGTGATCGCCCGGACGAAACTGCGCCGCGCGCCGGCGAAATCGCCCTGGTAAAACTGCGTGATGCCCTGGAGGAAAAGCGCCTCCATGAGGATGCCGGGATCCGCCATTTCCTCCGCAAATTCCATCGCCTTGGCCGCAAGGTCCGCGCACAGGCGGAAGTGGCCGCGGACGATGTGGTAGGCAAAATGCCCGCGCATCATCATAAACGCCTGCGGCGTGCGCCCGGTGCTCTCCGCGAGCGCCTGGGCACGCTCAAAGATGGGCCCCACCTCCGGCGCCGCATAGCCCCGCGCGGCGATGTACGCCGTGCCCAGCGGCCCCAGGATTTCCAGCTCCCGCCGGTCGCGCCGCGGCGATGGATCGAGCGTCCCGAGCAGATCGAGGCCGCGGGTGAGATGATTGATTGCCTCGACATTCGCGGAGCGTCCGTGGGAGCGGCGGCCCGCGCGCAGCCAGTATTCCACCGCCTTCTCCGCCATGCGGGCCTCGGTAAAATGATGGGCCAGCACCTCCGGCTGGGCTTCCGCCATCTGCGGAAATCGCGCCTCCATCGCCCTTGCGATGCGCTGGTGATGATGACGCCGGTGCGACTCGTCCAGATTCCCCAGCACCGCCTCCTTGAGCAGCACATGCTTGAAGGAATAGGCGGCGTGGGGAGGGTTTCCTTTCCGGAAAACAATCTCCGCCTTCTCCAGCCTGGCCAGTCCGGATTGCAGCGCCAGCTCGTCCAGCCCGGCCGTCGCGGCCAGCATCTCATATCGAAAGTCCCGCCCGAGCGTCGCCGCCAGCTCCACGATCCGCCGATCCCCCGCCATGCCATCCAGCCGCGCCGCCACCAGCTCCTGCAGCGTGGAGGGCATCTCGCCATGCCGGTGCCTGGCGGCCAGCTCCCGCGCCATGCGGCTGAACTCCTCCACCAGCAGCGGCACGCCGCGCGTCCGCTCATGGATTTGCGCCACCAGCGATGCCGGCAATTCGCCCCCCGCGTTCTTTTGCATCAGCTCCTCCACCTGGCGGCGGGTCAGCCGGCTGAGGGCAAGGCTGGTCTGGTGCGCCGCCGGGGGCCATGGCTGGCGAAACTCCGGCCGACAGGTGAGGACCGTGAGGATGCGGTCGTGCAATCCTTCCGCGATGAATAGCCCGAGAAATTCCAGCGTCGAGGCATCAATCCAGTGCGCATCCTCGATGACGAAGAGCACCGGTTGCTTTTGCGCACAGCCGCGCAGCCATTCCCGAATCGCGCGAAACATTTCCTCCCGCTCCCGCGCCGGCGGCAGCGGCGATTCCGGGTAACGCTGGTCCGGGGCCAGAAAGAGGAGCTTTGCGAAAAGGGCGACCACCTCGGGGCGCGCAAGGCCGCAATCGTCCAGGTATTGCGCCAGCCGGTCAAAACGCGCGGCGGGCGATTCCGCCGGGCTGAAATCCAGCAGCCGTTGCAGGTGATCCGAGACCGGATGGAAGCCCGTGCTCTGGAAACGCTCCGAGCATCGCCACTCCACCACCGGCGATGCGGCGGAAGATTGCGCCGCCGCCTCCCTGGCGACGATCTGCGTCATGGTATGGACCAGGCGTGATTTTCCAAGGCCCGCATCCCCCATGATGACCACCACCTGGCCCATCCCCTCCTGCGCCTGTTCCCACCGGTTGGTCAGCAGGCCCACCTCCATGTCCCGCCCGGTCAGCGGCGAAAGCGATGGCGCGACAGATGCACCCGGGCTGTCGCGAGCCGAAGATTCGGACCGTTCGCCCGCTGCGTGATCCACATCGATGGAGTCCGCTGAAGACATCGATTCTTGCGTTGGGGTGCTGCAAGAGCAGCAAACCGCCGTGGGAGGGAAAAGGCGAGCCCAATCGCGGCTGGACCGCCCAGGCGGGCTCCTCGGTTACAGACCCATTAGGTGCTTATTGGCAAAAACGCCCCTCCCGGAGCCCGGCCTCTCGCCCGGTCCCGTGATCGCCTGCGCTCCGGACCCCGATTAACCGGGAACCGCGAGCGCGGGATTGCAGTTCTGCCGTCCCTTTTCGATGCCGGCCTGATCCGAGCCCATGATGAACTTGGCCAGGTCCACCGTGCGTTCGGCGTAGATTCTGGATTCACCGTCGAGCGCGCGGCTTTCCCGCTCCAGGCGCTGGCAATCCTCCAGCAACTCGCCCATCTCCTTCGGAGTCAGAGGGCGGATTCTCAGGTGATCGCGAATCGCGTATAGAATCGCGCAATTCAGGGCATCGAGTTCCTTCTCGCGCGAGAAGGGACAGGGGGCGGCATATTGCTCCTCAAAAAGTCTTCGCAGCATATTACCGGTTTCTGTTGCGATTCTTTAGCAGGGAACAAGCAGGATGACACCGCAAAACTTGTCATTTGCCTGCCGTCATTTGCCCAAGATTGCGCCGGACGATGGTTTCGACGGCCTCGAGCCAGCGGGGATGCTCATTCATGCAAGGGATGAGCGTCAGGCTTTCGCCGCCGGCGGCCATAAAGGTCTCGCGCCCCCGTATCGCGATCTCCTCGAGCGTCTCCAGGCAGTCGGAAACAAAGGCGGGACAGATCACGAGGATTTTCTTCACGCCGCCGGCGGCCAGGCGTGCGAGTTCGGCATCGGTGTACGGCTTGAGCCAGGGATCCCGCCCGAGGCGGGACTGGAACGCGATGGAATACCTCCCCGCGGGCACCCCGGCCTCTTTGACAAAGGCGCGGACGGTGGCGAAGCATTGCGCACGATAGCAGGTGCGATGCGCGGGACTCGAGACCTCGCAACAATCCGACGCGGCCAGGCAATGGCACCCCGTGGGATCGGCTTTTCGCAAATGGCGCTCCGGCACGCCGTGGAAGCTGAAGAGCAGATGATCATATTCCCGGGCGAGATGATCCGAAGCGCTGGCCGCGAGGGCGGCGATGT
>DATAXI010000159.1:0-20568 GCA_036266845.1 Chthoniobacteraceae bacterium
CAGGTGACGAACGGCTTGCCGAATTACGACGGCCAGATGCTGGTCTTCTTCATCATCACCGTGGCGGCGGCGGAAGTGGCCGTGGGCCTCGCGGTGATCGTGGCGCTCTATCGCTCGCGCCAGACGACCCATGTCGAGGATATCAGCAGCCTCAAGTTCTGACCTGCCATGACGCTTCCCTGGATCATCCTTCTTACCCCGCTCCTGAGCGCCGCGTTCATCGCGCTCTTTACGCAAAAACTGCGGACGCCGAGCGCCTACATCTCCGTGGCGGCCTGCACGATTTCCTTCATCGCCACCTGCCTGCTGCTGCGGCAGCCTGACGGCCCGGCGGTCGCGGGCTATCCCTGGCTGGACCTGGGGACGTTCGTAGTCACCATCGGATTCAAGATCGACCGGTTGACGCGGACCATGCTCTTTGTCGTCACCGGCATCGGCCTGCTGATCCATATTTACTCCCTCGGCTACATGGAGGATGACGATGGCAAGTCGCGCTACTTCGCCGGCCTGTCGCTCTTCATGTTCTCGATGCTGGGCATTGTCTTCGCGAACAACTTCGTGATGATGTTCATCTTCTGGGAGCTGGTGGGCGTCAGCTCCTATGTCCTCATCGGGCATTGGTACGATAAGCCGGCGCCGCCCGCCGCGGCGAACAAGGCTTTCATGACCAATCGCATCGGCGATTTCGGTTTCATGCTCGGCATCCTGATGCTCTGGGTGCACACGGGGACCATCTACTTTGACAAGCTGCAAGCAGCCGTGCCCGCGCTGGCGCATAGCGACCCGAAATTCCTCTGGATCGCCACGGTGCTCGTCTTCTGCGGCGCGGTGGGCAAATCCGCTCAATTCCCGCTCCACGTCTGGCTGCCGGACGCGATGGAAGGCCCGACGCCGGTCTCCGCGCTCATCCACGCCGCGACGATGGTGGCCGCGGGCGTTTACATGCTCTCGCGCGTTTATTTCCTGGTTGCCGCGTCGCCGGTGGCCCAATCGGTAATCGCCTTTATCGGCATCACCACGGCGGTGGGCGCGGCGCTGATGGCGACGCAGCAAAACGATATCAAGCGCATCCTCGCTTACTCCACCCTCTCGCAGCTCGGCTACATGGTCACCGCCGTCGGCATCGCGGCGGATAACGCGGCGATGTTCCACCTCTTCACGCACGCCTTCTTCAAGGCGCTTCTCTTCCTCGGCTCCGGCGCGGTCATTTACGGCACGCATCATGAGCAGGATATCTGGAAGATGGGCGGCCTGAAGAACCGGCTGCCGAGCACGTTCCTGACCTTCCTGGCCGGCACGCTCGCGCTCACCGGTTGCCCCGGTTTTGCAGGCTTCTTCAGCAAGGACGCCATCATCACCGCGGCCCTGGATCACAAGCATCCGCTGATCTTCGTGCTGGCGTTGTCCGCGGCGTTCCTCACTTCCTTCTATATGTTCCGGCTGATGGTGGTGGTCTTCTGGGGCCACACCCGCTCGAAGCATGCGCGCGACGGGCATCAGCCGCCGCCCGTGATGACGGTGCCGCTGGTGATCCTCTCGGTTTTCTCGCTGATCGGGGGCTACAGCTTCTTTGCCGGCAAGTTCCTGACGCTGCCGCACGAGGAGCATATCAACCTGGGCGTCATGGCTCTTTCGCTGTTCGTCTTTGCCGCGGGCGCGGGCCTCGCATGGTTTGTCTATAACGGCAAGGACTCCGATCCCATCTCCGTGCCGCTTTTCGCGAACCGCTTTTACATCGATGATTTCTATCACACGCTTATCGCGCTGACGCAGGATTTTCTGGCCTCGGTGAGCGCGACGTTCGACCGCTGGATTCTCGACGGGGTGATCGTGCGCGGGGTGAGCGGTGCGGCCTGGGTCACGGGGTTCGTACTGCGTTTCCTGCAACTGGGCAACCTCCAGGCCTACGCCTTTCTCTTCGGCCTGGGCTCGGTGGCGCTCATCTACTTCTTCCTCTTCGTGAAACCCTGATTTCCCGATGCTACTCCTTCTCATCCTCATCCCAATTCTCGCGGCCTCGGTCATTCTGCTTGGCGCGCCGGCGCGCAAGACGGCCAACGGGGCCGCCTGGCTGAACCTGCTGCTGACGCTGGTCGCGCTGCTCCGTTACAACTCCGCGGCAGCCGGCTTTCAGGAGACGATTCGTTTCCCGATCCTCCCGGACTGGAACCTGCAATTCTTCCTCGGGGTCGATGGGCTGAGCCTCGTCATGCTGCTGCTGACGGCGATTGTGACCGTCGCGGCGCTGTGGGTGGCCCCGGTGGTGAAGGACAATGAGCGGGCCTATTTTGCCTCGTTGCTCTTCATTTCCGCCGGCGCTACGGGCGCGTTCGCATCGCTCGATCTCTTCTTCTTTTACGCGTTCCATGAGCTGGCGCTCATCCCCACCTTCCTGCTCATCGGCATCTGGGGCACCGGCGACCGCCAGGCTGCGGCGTGGAAGATCACGGTTTATCTCGCGGTGGGGAGCTTCATCCTCCTGCTGGGATTGCTGGGCCTCTACATGGCGATGCCGCCTTCCGCCCGCACCTTTGACATCACCGTGCTTTACAAGCATGCCGATCTCATCGCCCCCGGTTCGCGCAATGCCATTTACCTTACGCTTCTAACCGGTTTCGGCATCCTGATTTCGCTTTTCCCGTTCCATACCTGGGCGCCCACGGCCTATGCCTCCGCGCCCACGCCAGCTGCGATGCTCCACTCGGGCGTGCTGAAGAAATTTGGCCTTTACGGCCTGATCCGCGTGGCGCTGCCGCTGCTGCCCGATGCGGCGAAGCATTATGCCTGGCTGCTGCTGGTCCTGTTGATCGGGAACATCCTTTACTGCGGACTCGCCACGATCGGCCAGAAGCGGCTCGATATGATGCTCGGCTACTCGAGCGTGATGCACATGGGGTACATCTTTCTCGGGCTTGCCTCGTTCAACATCATCGGCACCACCGGCGCGGCGTTGCTGATGTTCGCGCACGGTCTTTCCATCGCCGCGCTGTTCGCAATTGCCGGCCAGGTGCGCGAGCGCACGGGCACCCTTGCGTTCAGCGAGCTGGGCGGGCTCGCCAAGCCGATGCCGGTCCTTGGCTTTGCCTTCGGCCTCGCGGCTTTCGCTTCCATCGGGCTGCCGGGGTTCGCGAATTTCGCCTCGGAAATCCTCGTGTTCTTCGGCGCGTTCAATCACGGCAACGCGGCCCCGTACTCCCAATACCAGATCGCGACGGCGCTTGCGCTATGGGGCGTGGTGATCTCCGCGGTGTATATGCTGCGCGGCTACAAGGCCGTCTTTCAGGGCGAAATCCACGAGCGCTGGGCCGGCCTCAAGGATATCACGACTCTCCGCTGGCCGCTGGCGCTGCTCATCGCCGGGCTGCTGCTGGCCGGCTTTTTCCCGCAAATCTTTGTGCACCTGGTCCGGCCCGTCGTCGCCGCTTTCCTACCCAAATAAATGTTTTCGATTGCGCCCATCTTTCTCGAAGTCGCCGTTCTCGTCACCGGGCTCTTTCTGCTCATTTACGAGTCCTTCGCCAATGACCGTGAGAAAGGTTTTCTCGCGGCGCTTGGCATCGGCGCGTTGAGCCTGATCTTCATCGCCAGTTTCTTCGCAGTGCCAAGCAACACGGTATCCGGCTCCGGGATGCTCCATTTCTACTGCGCCGATCCTCTGGCGCTTTTCTTCAAGCGCTTTGCGCTGCTGACGACGATCATCGTGCTGGTGATCTCACTCGAGTATCGCGACGTGGTCCGCCGCTTCATCTTCGGCACCCATTCCGATGCGGGCATTGGCGAGTTTTACACGATTCCGATCTTCACCTGTGCGGGACTGATGTTCATGGCGTCGGCGGTCGATTTCATCATGATCTTTGTCTCGCTGGAGTTGGTGACGATCTCCTTTTACGTGCTGGTGGCCTACATGCGGCGCAGTGCGAACTCGCTGGAGGCCGGCGTGAAATATCTCGTGCTCGGCGCGCTTTCGACCGGCTTCTTCGTCTATGGCGTGACGTGGATCTTTGGCCTCACGGGCAAGACCAACCTCTCGGAGGCGGCGACTGTCATGCAGCACCTCCATGGCGGGCAGACGCCGATGATCTTCGGCTTCATGCTCATCCTGATGGGTCTCGGCTTCAAGGTGGCCGCGGCGCCGTTCCAGTTTTGGGTGCCGGACGTCTATCAGGGCGCGCCTACGCCGATTACAGCCTTCCTGAGCGTCGGGTCCAAGGCCGCGGGCTTTATCGTGCTGATCCGGGTCATCACCACCTTTCTGAGCGTACCGGCGCTGCACGACAAGATCATCGCGATCATCTCCGTGGTCGCCGCGCTGACGCTCATCTATGGCAATCTCGCCGCGATGCCGCAGAACAATCTCAAGCGCCTCCTGGCCTACTCCAGCATCGCCCATGCCGGTTACCTGCTGATGGCGGTTGCCAGCCTTGACGGGGTGCGCTCCACCTCCGCCGTCGCCTTTTACCTGACGGGCTATCTTCTCATGACGATGCTGAGCTTCGCGATCATCGTGGTGGTGGCCAATGCGACCGGCGGCGACGATATCAGCAACTTCAACGGCCTCGGCAAGCGCGCCCCGGGCCTCGCATTCGCAATGCTGGTGGCAATGCTCTCGCTAGCCGGCGTGCCATTGACCGTCGGGTTCTTCGGCAAGTTCTTCGTCTTTGCCGCGGCCATCAGCCAGGGGCATTATGTGCTCGCGATGATCGGCGTGGTGACGGTCGGCGCGGGCTTCTACTATTACCTGAAAGTGGTGCGCGCGATGTACTGGCTGGAAGGCGCCGGCGAGATGGCCGCGATTCCCGTCGCTCCCCTCACCCGTTTCACAATGGTCGCCCTCGCAGCCCTGATTTTCATCTTCGGCATCTACCCTGCGCCGATCCTCAACATGCTCTCGCCCAAGGCCGGCGCGGACGCATGGGTTACGGCCAGCAAATAACGCGGCCGCCATCGGACCAAATCGGTCCAATATTCCGAATCTCCCTATAGAAAGGAGATTCAAACCATGTTGCACTGGGCACTTGTATTTTTGGTCATCGCCCTCGTCGCCGGCCTGCTCGGTTTTACCGGGATCGCCGGGGCCGCAGCGGCAGTCGCCAAGCTTCTGTTCGTCCTGTTCCTGGCCGTTTGCCTCGTGATGTTCGCGCTCGCCGCGTTCGTCGGCAAAAAGATGCTGTAACGCGGCCGGCGGAGACACCGGGCGCAAGCTGACGGTCCCACATCCAGGCCTTTTTCTGTGGCTTGGAAGGGGCCAAGCCGAGTTTCGCCGGGGGTGAAGCAAAAGCGGAGCCCCCGGTTCCTCAAAAAAATGAAAACCGTCCCGGGAAGCGCGCGGTCATGAGGCCTCATACAAGCAATCGCGGAGAGGCCGGCAAACGATTCCCTTTATGGAAAGGAGAATCACTCCATGCTCACTTGGGCATTTATATTTCTGGCTATTGCAGTCCTTGCCGGGATTTTCGGGTTTACGGCCCTGACAGCCGGTGTGGTCGCGATGGCGCTGAAATCAGCCTTCATCGTGTTCCTGATCGTCTGCCTCCTGATGTTCGGGATGTCGATGACCGGCGGAAACAAGGCGCACTGATCCCCGGCAAACGGGGTCAGGGCTGCGTAACCGGCAATTCCAGTTGCTCGCTGGTGGTGACGGTTACGCGATTAAGAAGGGAAGCGGCTTTTGCGTCCGTGACCTGTCTGGCAGCCTCCACAGGCAGAATCGGCGCGAGCGCGTCCGAGTAAGGGATGATCTTCAGCCGCAGATTTGGCCATTGGCTGGGTGGAATGCGCCATAGCCCGATCGCGAACGAATCGCCGTTGTAGAAATTGTCGTCATAAAGCTGATCGCCGATATAAAGCCGGGCCGCATCGCCGATGTAGTGGATATTGAGCGTGATGCGCCGATTGGCGGCGTCCGCCGGAATATCCAGTTTGTAAACCGCGGCATCTTTCCACGTGGCCTCATCATAACCGTGCGGGTAAACCGCATCCGCGCCGGCCTCTTTTACTTGGGTGACGCCGACCGGGACAGTGGCCGGCTGCATCAACCCGACGGGCACGAAACGCTTGAAGACCCACTCCGGGCTGCCTTTGACGCCGACATTGCCCAACCGCAGCGATGGCGGCGGCGGGAACACGGAAAACGTGAAGTCATCGATATTGGGGGCCTGAAGGCGAACGCCGGCGCCATCGGCGAGAATGGTGGAATTCGAGATGAACAGCCGGTCCTTGCCCCCGAGCGGAGCGAGGGCGATGCGCCGGGCCTGATCCGGCGTAAGCACCACAAAAACCACGGAACTGCGGTCGGTTTTCACCACGCGCACACTGATATTAACGCCGGCGCGCAGGCCGCGAACCTCGCCGCCGGTCTCCTCCGCGCCTTTTACTCCGGTGTAGAGGTAGGCATTGGCGGGGAAAACCAGGTCCGGGATGACGCCCCGCTGAGAGACGAAGAAATAGAACGGCAGCCCATCGTCCCCCTTCAACCGGCAGAGCGGCTGCACGGTCGCGGAGCGCAGGGTAACGCCGTCGCAATCCATATTGAACGGCCAGAACCCGTAAACGCCGCTGGAGATCGTGACCGGCTCGCGCGGCACCACGATCTCACCCGCCGCGGTCTTGAGGTGGAACTGCACGCCGGTGTGAGCGGGCAGCGCGGGTCCGGTCTGCTTATTGTTGAAGAAAACGAAACCACTGGCGCCATCGGAACGCACGGCCCACCGGAGCGTGGCGAAATCGTCCAGGCTGGCCGGCCGCTGATCGGGGAAATAGACCGGCATGCGGGCCAGCGCCGGGCCGAATTGGCTGAGAAAAAGATGCTGCTCGAAGAGCAGATGAAACTGGTCGCGCACCTGGCCGCAGGCGCCCAGGGCGGTCTGGAAGTCGTAATCCTTGAGCGGCATCGGATTCGGATGATCCTCCTGCATGGTCGTGAGGCCATCGGGATTGATGCCGCCTTGGTACATGTAATAGCCGGGCAGGTTATTGCCGCTGCCCAGCTTGGTAAGGGCCATGGCCGCCACGGCCTCGGGATTCACTTTGATGCGCTTGGTGTAATCGGACATCATTCCAGCGCCGATCTCCACACAGGCGTAGGGGAACTGGTTGATGATCGCTATTTCGCCCGGCTTTTTATCCACCATCTCCGCGCCCAGATCGCTCGGGTCGCGGACTGAGGTGAAGAGAAATTGATTGCGGAATTTCTTCGCATCCCTGGACCAGAACCCATCGGTGTAACCGCCAAAGAGCGGCAGCAGACCGGACTTGGGCAACCCGCCCTGCCAGCCGGTGATGGCGTAATACGGCACATCCACGCCATCCGCCTGCGCCATTTTCTTGAGCGCCAGGAGGTACGCGGCATTTGCGCACTCGTTATCGAGCTGCACGCCGATTACCGGCCCGCCATCCTTCCAAAGCAGGCCGCGCATTTGCTCCGCCTCCTGCTGGTAAAGTGGCTCGACCAGCTTGAGGAATGCGGGATCGGTGGTGCGCAGCTTTGTGCCGGAATTTTGCACCCAATCCGGAAAGCCCCCATTGCGAACCTCGCCGTGGCACCAGGGCCCCATGCGGACAAAGGCCTTCAGGCCCAGGTCCTTGCAGAGCTGCAAAAAATCGCGTAACGAACGCTGTCCCGTCCAATCGAACTTTCCTTCCACCTCCTCCTGATGAATCCAGAAGACATACGTGGAGACGACATTGATGCCGCCGGCTTTCATCTTCAGCAATTCATCCCGCCACTCCTCCCGTGGGTAGCGCGAGTAATGGATTTCTCCCGAAATGGGCACCCACGGTTTTCCATCCAGGAAAAAGGAGCGGCTATCCAGGGTGATTGCGTTGCCTTGGGGATCCTTTGCCGTGCCGGGCCCGTAGGGGGCGGCCGTGGGCGCGGGGACTGGCGTTGTGAGGTCTATATTCAATGGCGCCGCCGAGACAGCCATCGGCAGCAGGAGCAGTGCAAGAAATTTCATGAAGAGGTGCCAGGGGATGGAAAAAGGAGAACTAAAAACCGTGCTACAATATTCCTTAAACCCGCAATCATTAAAAAGTACCGTGGGAATAGGGACTTGGCCCCTCTCCCGGCCAGGAACCGCGCAATCGGGATCGCTGATTGCGCGGCGGCGCCAGAGGCGTAAGTTTTGGCATGAAAACGATCCGGATAACGTTTCCCGAATTGGGGCTGATCGCGAGTACAAGGGCGATCCTGGGCGCGGGCCTGGCATTGCTGCTGGCGGACCGGCTGGACCTTGAGCGCCGGAAAAGCATCGGCTGGTCGCTTCTGCTGGTGGGCGTGTTGGTATCCCTGCCGCTGGGCCTCATGATCCTGGGGAAGAGAGACGAGGCCGCTTGACGGCTGTTTAAAACGCCTTGCGCAACGCATGGGTTGGGTGCGAAAAAGCACCCTCCAGCCATGCTTAAAACCGGCATCCTCAATCCCGCCATCAATTCCCTCCTCAGCCGCGTCCGCCACACGAACATGCTGGTCATCGCGGATCGCGGTTTCCCCTTCTGGCCGCAGATCGAGACGGTGGATATCTCGCTCATCGACGGGGTGCCGGCGGTTTTGCAGGTGATCGATGCGGTACGGGCGACTTTCACGGTGGGCCAGGCTTACATGGCGGAGGAGTTCAACCGGGCGAACGATGCGGCCACGGTGGCGAGATTTCAGCAGGCGCTCTCCGGCGTGCCCGTGGGCTATGAGCCGCATGTCGATTTCAAGAAGCGCGTCCCGGGCGCGATCGGCCTCATCCGCACCGGCGACACGGTGCAATACGCGAACGTCATCCTCGTCTCCGCATGAGGATCGAGCCGCAACGGCACTTCTGCTTACACCGCCTGAAGGGTGGATTGGCCTAACGCGGGATGAGCGAGGATACCAAGCCGCAACGCCTATGGCTGAAAGTGGCGGCGACGCTTTGGGCAGGGATCGGCATTGCGATGCTGGTGCACGCAATCGTGAAGCCGCACTCGAGCACGCTCTACACGGTCTTCCGCTCCGGCGGCGCGCGCTGGCTGCTCTCGGAGAATCTTTACCCGAAGGTGGACGAGTACATCTACAGCCCCTTTGCCGCGGCATTTTTCGCCCCCTTTGCGCTGTTGCCGGACCGCGTGGCCGGGGCGCTGTGGCGGCTGACGGCGATGGGCGTTTTCTGCGCCGGCTTTGCCGTGTGGGTCCGTTATGCGCGGGGCGCGGCGGAGCGCGCGGGGCTTGCGTGGCTGCTGCTGCTGCCGCTCTCGGTGGGCAATTTCTTCAATGGCCAGGCGAATCCGCTGGTCATCGGGCTGCTGATGCTGGCGGTGATTGCCTGCCGGCGTGAGCGCTGGATGCTCGGGGCGCTCTGCGTGGGCCTCGCGACTTACTTCAAGATCTACCCGCTGGCGGTGGGGCTTCTGCTTTGCGTGGTGCATCCGCGCAAGTTCCCCTGGCGGCTGGCGCTGGCGCTGGCGGGGATGTTTGCCCTCTCGCTGGTCTTGCAGCGGCCCGCCTACGTGCTGGAGCAATATCGCAACTGGCTGCACACGCTGGGGCAGGACCCGCGGCGGACGAAGGGCTACTTTGGCACCTATCGCGATATCTGGCTGCTGCTGCGCATCCTGCGCGTGCCGATCACCCTCCGCGGCTGGAGCCTGCTGCAAGCCGCCTCCGGCGCCGCGCTGGCCGGATGGCTCTGGCTGGCGCGGCGGCGCGGCATGGCGGCCGGGCATCTCGATTTTCTGCTGCTGGCGCTCGGCACCTGCTGGATGCTGCTTTTCGGCCCGGCAACGGAATCCGCCACCTATGTCATCATCGCGCCGCCGCTGGCGCTGGCCTGCGTGCGCTGGCCGGGCACCCGATCCCTAACCGGGGCCATCTGCGCTTACGTGCTGCTGGTCGCCTCGCAAATGCTCAGCTCCTGGGGCCATCAGCATCAGACCCCGTACACGCACCTCATCCAGCCGATTGCGACGATGATTTTTGCCGCGACGCTGCTACGCTCCCGGGAATGAACTGGCTCGGCTGGGCGCTCCTCTCCGCGATGTTTGCGGGCATCACCGCGATTCTCGCAAAGCTGGGCGTGACCGGTGTCGATTCCAACCTGGCCACGGCCGTGCGCACCGTGGTCATCCTCGTGTTCGCATGGGCGGTTTACTTTGCCACGGCTCCGGGACGCCACCTCTTCCAGCTCACCGGGCGCAACTGGCTTTTCCTCATCCTCTCGGGCATCGCCACGGGCCTCTCCTGGCTCTGCTACTTCCGCGCGTTGCAACTGGGCGAGGCCTCGCGCGTGGCGCCGGTGGATAAATTGAGCGTGGTCTTCGCGATCGCTCTCGCGGCGATCATCCTGAAGGAGCACATCGGCTGGCAGCACTGGCTGGGCGGCGCGTTCATCGTCACCGGCGCGATTCTGCTGGCCCTGAAAAGTTAGGAAAATTACCTCCGGGAAAACCCGGATCAGATTCCAACGGACAATTTCGATTTTTTTCCTATTGTTTCACCCATGCGCCTGACTGCTCCCATCGTTTTCGAACCCATTTTCATGGACCGCGTCTGGGGTGGACGCCGGATGGAAACCCACTTTGGCAAACGCCTCCCCACCCATGGCCGCATCGGAGAGTCGTGGGAGATCGTGGACCGGGCGGAGGCGCAAAGCGTCGTCCATAACGATCCGCTGCGCGGCAGCACGCTCCACGAACTCTGGACCCAGCACCGCGCCGATATCTTTGGCGGGCGCGTCCCGGATTCCCCGCGCTTTCCCCTCCTCTTCAAGCTGCTCGACGCCCAGGAGCGGCTCTCCGTCCAGGTCCATCCCCCCGCCGCCATCGCCCCCAGCCTTAATGGCGAGCCAAAGACGGAGATGTGGTACATCCTCGATAACTACGGCGATGGCGACATCTTCGCCGGCCTGCGCCCGGGCGTGACGCGCGAGTCCTTCGAGGCCGCACTCCGCTCCGGCAGCGTGCAGCAGACGATCCACCGCGTGCCGGTTGCGCCCGGCGATTGCATTTTCATCCCCAGCGGGCGCGTCCACGCAATCGGCGCCGGCAACGTCATCGTGGAGGTGCAGCAGAACAGCGACACCACCTACCGCGTGTTCGATTGGAACCGCGTGGGCCTGGACGGCAAAATGCGCGAGCTGCACATCGAGGAAAGCCTGAAGTCCATCGATTTTCAGGACTTCGAGCCCCGGCTCCAATCCCCCAACGGCGAGGTACTGGTGGATTGCCCCTGCTTCCACGTTGAAAAATGGAGCATCGAAGCCCCGCGCGAAGCCGCCGCCCCCGGCCAATTCGCCATCTTCACCGTCCTCTCCGGCTCCGTCCAATGCTGCGGCCAGCAATTTCACCCCGGCCAGTTTCTCCTCATCCCCGCCGCTCTCGAGGACCGCACCCTGCATCCCGCCGCCGGCCCGGTATCGCTGCTGCGGACAACGATTCCGGGTTAGTAAGGCCGCGCAGCCGAACGAAGTAAATTCGCGATTGCCTCTTTGCCCTTTTTGATTTGCTCGGCCAAATCCGGAGGCGGCGCGAGCATTTGTGTGGGAGCTGGATTAGTGAATTGGAACTGCCTGACTTCACCCAGTATTCGGAGTGCGACAGGCAGACGCGAATCCGCATCGATATAGGCGACTTTCTCGGCGCTATCCAACTTCGCTTTCCTCTTCTTTGCGTCCTTCCAATCATCCGGTGTCATCCCCCCTGGCACAAACACCAGGCACTTTATATCCCCCAACTGAATCGCCCCGGCATAATTGCCTTCCGCGATCCAATCGAGATCCTGGAAACCGGAAGCAGGCAGCGGAGCGGAATAGTATGCGTCCGGAAGAATTCCTGCCGCCACCGCTTTATTCGCTCCATACCAAACGTCGGAGCCATCCGGCTTTGTAAACTGTACGCCATCGATAAACCACTTCTCCGTGGTCTTCCCTGCCAGATCGATAATTACAATACGGACAGTTCCACCGGTCTTTGTCGTGATGGTCCTCCGGGGTCGCAAAAGAGGAAGCTTGGCTATTTCGCGCGGGACGTTCGCTTTCGAAGCCGACCCCGCTGCCGGCGTCATTTCATCCGAATAAGAGTGAGTGATTGTCCATTCTGAGAATTCCGGCGCGGGCCGCAGCAACGGACCCGTTGGAAACTGGATCAAATCGTCTGTCTGCTGGGAGGAGGCGCGAACAATCGACATCAATAGAACGCACGTCATAAAGACTGCATGTCCGGCTCTTATTCGCTTTTTCACTCGGTCACCACCTCCACTTGCTTATCAATGATCGCACCAGTCCAGCGATCAACAGCCACATGAACCCAATAACGCTTCTCACCCTCCACCTGAAACTTTGTCAGGTCGCCGGCGCCCTGCGGATACCTCCCGCTCTGGGCCACCACGTCGATCATCAAATTCCACACCCGCGTCTGCCCGCAATCGACGAGCGGACGTATCGCTGATTCGCGTCCCCGCTGGATCAAAGCAGTGTTGCTATTTGAAACAAATAGCGTCGACGTCATTGTCCCATTCGTGCCGGAGGAACTGAGAGCGCCGCTTAGACCTGAATAAATGATGGGCGTTGCCGACGGCCACGGCGGATACTGCTGTCCCGGGGGAAAAGCAGGCTCGATATAAGTGTATGGATCATTAAATGATGCCGTTCCGGTAGTACCCGGAAGCGTCGTCACGTATCGTCCCACAATTTCCCCAATGTTTGCCAACGGGCCGTGCCAGTAGTTCGTCGTATCGATGGTTCTTTCCACTTGCGTCAGGGCGATCGCCGCCGCATCCGGGACGCCAAGCACTCCATTGGTAGTGCCACTGCTAAGTGCCGCAGTCCCTGTAATGGACGTCGGGGGATTGGGCAGATTTTTGAATTCATCCACATAGGCCCCTGCTAAAATCGCCTGCAGCACCAACGGCTGGCGCGTATTCAGGTTCACCTTCCCGGCGACAATATTGCTTGCAGGTAGTTCATTTACACAAAATACATCCAGTAGCGCCGTATCCGCGCTTTCGGGCGTAAAGAAATCAATATTCTTCCAGGGCAATCCCCGCGACGCATAACTCATTTCGGCAACGCTCCGGAACGGTCGATTCAGGATAATCGGCCGGCTTTCGCTTTGACCACTCGCCAAAGGGGTAGGGACACCCTCAGGCGAGATTGCCGACGACACCGCCGGGAAGGAATCCGCGGTTACCTCGGGCAATCCCACCGGGTCGCCATTTCGAAGGAGTCTCGTATCCGCGTATGCTCCCATTGCCCGCCGAGCCACGCCGTCCGCATCCTCATAGTACAATTGCGCCGCCACCGACTGCGCAGTGCCATTGCCGCGAGATTCGAACGTAATTGCCGGGTTGTTTTGACTTATCAGACCGTCAAATTGCAGCGGCGAATTTGCGTATGTTGATCCTCCCCCCGTGTAAAATCCCACTCCCGAAAACCACCGCATCTGGGCATTATTACCCGGATCACTGCACATGCAAGGATTTGACAAATTGACGTAAGCGCCGAGATCGGTACGGGGGCGGTCCGTTTCCATAATCGTGAAATTGCTCCTGTTGATCCCGCTATTCGATGGGTTCCCGGCCCCGTTCCACCAGGTGTTAAAGACCGGGGGCCAGTTTTGAGAGACGGTTGGCTCAGGAACAAATCCGGTTGGAAGGGCAACAAAACTACCGTTAGTTCCGTTAATCGAAGTTTTTCCCAGCGAGAAATATGACAATCCCACGCCGAAGCGCGCCGTTAGTGGATCATGAACTCCGCACATGTCCCCCAATTGCCCATCCCCTTCCTGATCAATATTTGGCAACGGATTTTCCCATAGATTGTCCGGCCAATCGGTGGTGTCATTTTTATTAACCACCAATGTCGGAGTGTGAATATTGTGATTATCCGCGTATTTTTCGTCGTACGTAATCCATGCAGGTCCATTCTGCGGATTTGGGTTTTTATATTGAAGCCTGAATGTGTACATCTCGGAGTTTTGTCCACTTGAGCCGGGAAAAGCCACAGGGCCCTGTTCGATTGACGTACCCTGCAGGACATAGGGCATATTGACCCCGGTCCCCGACGATGAAGCACTGGCTACTGTGCCGGAAATATATAACTGCACCGCGGCGGGAACCGCGCCCAGGGGCATTCCGATATATTTCAACCCCGTGTTGGCATCTGTCGCATTCGTCCCGCCTGTGAGTGAGCTACCAGTGGGCAGATTCGGCCGCCAAAGCAATGTCGGCTCCCGGAACAACTGGCCGGAATTATCACTGAACTGCATCGCGAGGGAACTATTCGTATTCGGGTTGAGCACCGTCAGTGGAGAAATTGCATCTATCGGGTTGGACCCCGAAATTACTTGCAGTGAGGTTGAACCGGAGTTCGAAGGTGAATTTGGACTTTCGACAGTCGTCTGCCAGAATGGCGTGGCGCCGGCGGGATCATCGGTCAAGAGTTCGATTTGAAACTGCGAGGGTCGATTCGCCGGATTGACGATCGCCTCGTTTCCATCGTGGGGGTCCCATACTTCCGGCACATAAAACATGCAGGCCGTGCCACTTTGCGCCAGACTGCCGGATATGACCGGGGCCAATGTCAAAGTGCCTGTACCGGTGGAGGTAACGACGTCTGCTGTTCCATACGCGCTCGAAACTGTTTCCTGAATGCCGGCATGCACTCCGCCGGGAAGTGTGATAGATGTCGCATTTGTTGGAACCAAAATGTTTGGCGCCGCGGTAACCACAGAGAACGGTAGAAACCGGTAAAAATACGGAATATCCTCCACGCCTCGGAATTGTCTGTAGGTCGATCCTGATGCGATTTGAATTACTATCGGGTAACTGTCAGGCGTGACCTGATCGATCAAATTCG
The DNA here is from genome assembly GCA_036266845.1 of Chthoniobacteraceae bacterium. Classification (GTDB taxonomy): domain Bacteria; phylum Verrucomicrobiota; class Verrucomicrobiia; order Chthoniobacterales; family Chthoniobacteraceae; genus DATAXI01. Next base: position 14,817 of record DATAXI010000159.1, read on the forward strand.
CCATAATCTGGAGGATATTATAGTCCACCGAGCTATCGAGGATATATTGATATTCATAATCGCCAGTTCCTCCTCCCGGCAAATTCGGAGCCGCCTTCCCAAGAGAACCCACATTAATCGCGGCTTTGAGAAGCTCGGCAAAATCCGGTTCGCGCCCCGGATTGAGCGCGGCGACTTGCGGCAAGGTCATAATATGACTGGCGCCGTGATAATACGTCCATGTGCCTGTTGTCCCCGTCCATTGAAGACCGAATGCGGACATGATCGCCTGTGCAGACCCGGAATTGATGGTCGTTTGGGAAACACCTACATTTTGCAGAGCAGTCTGTATCGCCGGCGTTGCCGTTTGGCTGGGACCTCCGTAGGTAATCCACGCCAGGCGGCTCAGCGGAAATCGCTTCTTTACCAGCGGTTCTCCAATCTGTGCAACGCTCCCGTCCATCCGTTGAAACGTGTTGGTTACCCTGGCAGACAAAAATGGGACATTGATAAGATCGTCCGCGCCAGCCGCGTCGTTATTTCCAGCATAGCCATCCACCGCGGTAGCCGGGGGCGGCGTGGCGCTGGGGTTGATAATCCGGGGGCGGTTTGGATTCGGCGAGAACGAGGGGGCTTCGATACTGCGGCTGAAGGTGCCCATGTACTGAAGCGCGTTCTGCAACTGGGCCTGCGCGGTGCCGGTGGCGGCGACGTTTTGCAGGAGGAAATTGATGAGCGACTGGCGGCTCGGGAATGCGCTGTCGCCCGCGACCGTGGGGTTGACTCCCAGGAAGCCGTTTGTTTCCGAAACTTGCAGCATGTTATCCCGAAAATTGCCGGTCTGCTGCGCGGTTGCCTGATTGCGCCAGTTAGTGACAATTGCATCAATCTGCTGCGGGGTAAGTCCGATCTGGGTAAGGTCCGCCATGGCGAGGCTGGACTTGACGCTGGCGGTGGTGCCGGAAACGCTGCTCGGGTGGCCGGCCACATTCATATCCAGCAGGCCGCCCTCATCATAGATCGTGTAGGCGTAGCGCCCGACCACGGCGGTGGAGGATGTGGAAGACCATTCCAGCGGACCGGGCACGGGGCCGGCCGCGGGTGTTGGATTATTCCCCGAGCGATCCACCAGCACCCAATCAGGCGCGGCATAAGCCCAGTTGGTCCCGTCCGGCATGGTGCCGCTGAGTTGCGGCTGCGTGCTGGTGCCGGAGAGCGTGGGAATGAGGAGCGCCTTGTTCCAGCGCTCGAGGGAGACGTAGCGGCCATTGAGCGCCGCCGCGGTGGAGGAAACCATGGCCGCGCGATTGCTCGGTGTGTAAGCGACCGTGCTGGTGCTGCTGGTGACTGTGCTGCCGCTGATGGTGGTGCTGACGAAGTTATTGACGCCAACGTAACTGGTTCCGGTATAGAAGGGCTGGTTATACGCGCTCCGTTTGAGTACATTGGGCGGCAGCCAGTTTGCGCCGGCCGTGGTGCCGCTGACGCACGGGACGGCCGCCCACTGGAATGCCGGGGTGCAATAGGTATAGCTGGTTCCGCTGCCCGCCACTGAGCCGGTTGTGACAATGGAGCCGGCGGAGATTTCTTCTTTCAGATCGCCGAGGATGTTATTCATCGCCCCCTCGGCGAGCATATCCACCTTGACCTGGCCGGAGCTGGCGCTGGATATCTGCCGCTCGCTCATGGCGCGAGAGAAGAAGGCGACGACGACCGCGGTAAGCAGGACGACAAAGGCGAGCACTATAATGAGGGCGACGCCGCGATTGGTGCGGCGGGACCGGCGCGATGGCTTGGTCTGGAGGGGCGGGCGCATCAGTTGATCGTGTTGAGATAAAAGAAACGCTGGTAAATGCGGACCTGCGAGGCGGCAACAGGGTTGAGTCCGGAGGTTTTGTTGGTAATTGCCGCCTGCCAGCTACTGTTCCATTGTTTATCCATCAGCACGGGCTGGCCGTTGGGCGCGGTCGCATCCTGGGAGGCGGGGTTGAAATCCATGAGCAATGCCGAGGCGGCGCCCAATTGAGGGATGGCGAGGTTATTGACTGACTGCGTGGGAACGGAGCTTTTCGTGCCGGGATCAAGCACGGCAATTGCAACCACAATGGCGGAAACATCGCCGAGGCCGGTGCCATCCACCATGGTGTGAGGGGAAAGGTAGGGCTTATCCGAGAATGTGCCGTTGGTGAGTTGAAAACATATCTCCATGCGAAAGACGCCGTCCCCAATGACATCGTAGTAGTAATTGGAATCGTCCGGATTGATATCCGATACGACCGCAGAAAGAGCGGGATTTTGCGCGATGGTGCTGCTGGGATCGGGCGCGGGACCGCCGGCGGTATAGCTTAAAAAAGGGACGCTGCCCGTACCGCTCCAGGCCAGCCGCATGCCGAGGCGCTCCATCTGGTATTGGCTGTTGATGCGATAACCCACAAGAGAAACCGTGGATGCCGCGGTGCCCGATGCGCCGGGGTAGCCGGAACTCTCGGAAAAAAAGTACATACTATCGTTGCTGCCGCTCTGGCCGGGCGGGATCTGTTTTACGAAGTCATAATCCACATCGGGCCGCTTCAGGATTCGCTCGAAGTCACTCCCCATGCGATCAAAGACCGCCCGGGCGATGCCGTCGGCATCCAGGTGTTTGCGGCTGCCTGTGGCGGTGAGGGTGGCTCCGTTGAATAACTGGGCGATGACAAGGACCAGCAGACTGAGGACGCCGATGGAGACCACCAACTCCACCAAGGTAAAAGCCTCGCGGGGGAAACGCCGAAGCTTCATTTCACTATCCTCGATCCAGCGTGTCGATGGTTTCGAAAGTACCGACCGCCGCCGCCGGCTCGACGATACCCGGCAAGGTCCCGCTCGTAACGCCGCCAATGGGTGGCCAGGTGACAAGGATGCGGGCGGTGGTGGCAAGGCCGGGCGGGGCGCCCGCGGCTTGCGCCGGCATGCTGCCAGGCAGCGGAGGCACCTCCAGATAAACGTAAACCAGAAAGCGCACGGTGCTGTCCTGCATGGATGAGTCCACCGGGCCGCCATCGGCGGTGACCTTCAGGATTTGCGTGGTAACCGTGGTGGTACTGCTGGTGGTGGCGGCGGGAATGGCAAGCTGGTAACGGGGAGATAGAGAGCCGGGCGATTTCGAAGTTAAGCGCAGATCGGAATAAATTTGCGAAGCGACGCTGGCGGCGAGGGTCTGCTCGATGCTGGCCTGGTCGCTATTGAGACCGAGCGGCAGCAGGCCCATCACCACCACCAGGCAAAAACCGGCGACGCCAAGCGCGAGCGTCACCTCCACCAGCGAAAAGCCGAGAAGGCGCCTGGAAGGTGCTCTCATGGCCTGAAGATGCGCACGCCACCGGTCATGCCATCCACCTGGATGGAAACGTTATTGCCCGCCATCGCCCCATTGCCGGCGAGGGTGGGAGTCGCGGGGACCATGGCCCCGTGCGTTTGCTGCAGAAAAACCTCGATGCACCAGGGCATGCTGGAGGTATCCACGGTCTGGCCGTTGTAAGTGAGGATGCGCGCCGATCCCTGCGGATCAAACTGGATGACGTTCTGGAAGATGTATTGCGGCGAGGTCGCCCCGAGCGGGTAATTGAACGGAGTGGCCGAGATGGCCTCGGAACTCAGGATCTCGTAAGAGGGATTCCGCAGCGTGATGTCCCGCCTGCCGGCAGTGGCGCTCATGTTTCCACTGGTCGGGAAGGAGCCGAGGGAGAATGGGACGTGCACGTTATCCACTCGCAACAATCGACTCACCTGCACGAGGCCGGCGCCGGTGCTCAGCCAGCCCGTCATGCCCGAGCCATAGCCAGGTGTGCCATCGCGCGATGCCGCCGCGACGACGGCCAGGCGCCCCACTCCGGGTGTCTGGGTGGCGGCATTGGATGAGACGCCCGCGTTGACCTCTTCAAACCCGACATACACATAGGTGTTATTCGTCATCGCGTAAGTCCGCGCGAGCTGGAGCATCCCGCTGATATCGTAAGCGGCTGTCGTGACGTCCGAGGAATTCTTGAACGCATTGAGCGCCGGAATCGTCAGCGCGGTCATAAGGACGGAAACCCCGACGACGGCGAGCAACTCAATGAGTGTAAACGCGCCCGCGCGGACATTCCGCGACCAGGGAATGGAGAGCCAATCCGCAGTGGGGCGGGGGTGCCGGGGAGCAGGAGAGATCCACATGGTGGAGGGGGCTGGCGAAAAACTAGTGCACTTTTATGCACGAGTCAATCTGGTTTTCTATGATAGCACTTAAACGGTTCACAGAGGAGTCTTTTTGATCAACCCCGCTCGCGGACTTTCGGTGCATCCTCGCCGCGGGGTGTGCGTTTAGGAACGTTGTCTCGAGGGGTTCACAGCACGGCAGCGGTCCCACGCCAGGACTTGGCGCGAGACCGCCCCAATGGATCAGCCAGCGGTCCCCAAACCGTGACTGGTCAACCGGCGGGCGCACCCCATGCGCGCCTGCTGGAAAGTAGCATTCATGAGGAGGTGATCGGATTTGCGGAGCGGCGGTTATTTGATCGAGTCAAACTGAAGGGCGGAGACGCGCTCCTTGGCGGCGCCGGCGGGACTCCAGAACCAGCCTTTGGTGTCCCAGCACTTCGCGTAGGAGAGGTTGTCGGCCAGGAATTTGTAATCGGCCAGGGCATCCTTGGTGTTCCCTTGATCCTCAAGGGCCTTGGCCTGGATAAAGTAGCAGGTGCCCACGTCATTAAGCGCCCAATTGGCGAAGACTTTTTCCTTGTCGCTGGTATCGGGCTCAGCCGTCAGGCCTTTCTGCATCTGGACGGCCTGACCTTTGAACATGTCGATGCACTTTTGGGTGTAGCCCATGGCGGAGGCGTAGTCCTTATCCCCCAGGGCCTTCCATGCCTTGGCAGTGAGCGTGGAGGATTTGAAATCGCCGAAGTCGAGATTCGTGGGGCTGCTGGAGGCGGCTGGGGTGGGATTAGCCGCCAGGAGCGAGGTGGCAAGCGAGAGGCCGAGGAGGCCTGGGAGGAAGAGGCGAGGGATATTCATGGGAAAGGATGAGGGGAGAATAAGGAGAAAGCGGGACGAGCGCAAGAGTTTTTTGCACTATTATGCACTACCCGCGGGAAACAATGAGCCTGCTGCCCTGAGATTTGATGCGCTTCCCCGCGCCGAGCCTCGGCAGGGAGGGGCTACGGACTTTGACGCCCGTTCTTCGGCATCGGCACGGGGCCCGTGGTTTCGCCTTTGCGAATCTGGCAACCAATGAGGATGTGCTGGGGGGAGCCGTAGCGCTTGTGGAGAATGTCCCGCAGCCGCTTGGTGCCGGTAAAACCAATCTCCCGATAGGGAATTGCGGCGGTGGTCAATTGCTGCGCGCCCTTCGGTTTTTTGATGCCGTCAAAGCCGGTGATGGAAACATCCTGCGGGATGCGGAACCCTCTTTTCTTGAGGGCGCCGGCGAGGTCGTACGCCTGGTGATCCGCGGCGCAAACCCATGCGGTGACGCCATCGCGGATGCGGGCGGCGACGGCGTCGTAGCTCTCCTCCAGCGTGGGAAAGGCGTTGGGGTGAATGTTGATGGCGTCGCGCACATCGAAGACATTCTGAAGGCGGGCGTTTTTTTCCACCCAGGCGCTAAAGCGGCGGAAGGACCAGCCGGGCTCGACGTTATAGCCCTTGGTGTAAAAGCCGATGCGCCGGTGGCCGTAGGCGGTGAGTTGATTGATAAGCAGCGCGATCCCTTTGAAGTGATCGACATCCACACAATTGATGGAGCTGGTGCCATACT
>DATAXI010000166.1:0-26058 GCA_036266845.1 Chthoniobacteraceae bacterium
TGGCCGTCGCATTGGCGTAACCGGCGCTGCTGCTGGCAGTCGCGGTGGAGAACTCCTGGGAGGCGGTGGAAGTGAGATACAAGCTGGAACTCGCGTAAGCGGAATCCGCGGCGCGGGAAACAGAGAAAGAGAAGAGGAGGGAAACGGCAAGAAGAGCGAGTAACTTCATACTAATATTATTCTCATTATCGATTCACTATTTTACCCTAAATTTATTATTTCCTCCGCCACTCCCATTGCCGCTGGCGACCGCATGAAATCAAGGGAAAACCAATCCTGTCAAGTGCAATTGCCGGGCCGAACTGCAACTAACTCGGTTAGTTACATTACCATAAGATCACGGCCATAAATTGCCGGGCCCTTATAGCGCTTTTGCAGTTCCGCGAGCATCGTTTCCGGCGTTTCTCCAAAGAGCAACTGATGCACCATCACCAGCAGGCCGGGCTTCACGGCATTCGCCATTTTTGCGAGTTGCACCGTGGAAGTATGGAAGGCGCCGTGGTATTTGCGCCAATCCGTGGTGCGCCGCATGAAGCCGGCGTGGCAATAGGCCTCGTGCGCGAGAACGTCGGCGCCCTTGTAATGTCTTTCCAGGCCGGGAAAGGGCCGGGTATCGCCGGAAAGAACGATTGTGCGGTCGGCGCTCTCGAACCGAAAACCGAAGGCCTGCGGCCATGTGCCATGGCGCACCCGGAAGGCGCGCACCTTCATCTGGCTATCGCGATAAACAAGACCGGGCTTGAACTCGTGCACCACGGGGGTGACGGCGCGCAGGTCGCCGTGCTCCAGGCCATTGACGCGGATCGCGATATCCTCGGAATAGGCGGCGAGAATGTGCCCGACCATGTTGCGGGTGCCGGGCGGCCCGTAAATTTCCAACGGCGTGGACCGCCCCACGACCCACGGGATGAGCATGAGATCGGCGAGGCCGGCGGTGTGGTCACTGTGCAGATGGGTAATGAAAAGGCGCGTCAACTGCGGCGGGGCGAGACCCGGTACGCCGGCCTCCGCGGCGGACATCGCGCGCCGGACGATGCCGGGTCCGCAATCGACAAGGTAGGAAACGCCGCCGCGGACGACCGCGAAGGCAGGCCCCGAAGCATCGGGATCCGGAATGGGCGTGCCAGTGCCGAGCAGGGCGAGGAGCGTCTCCGGGATCGGTCGCTTCCGCGCCGCCGGCAATGGACTGGATCTCTTCCTGGCCTGGCGGGCGCTCATTATGGGCGCGTATCGAGAATGCGGTTCAATTCCCCGGCCAGCGTTTCGCGCTCCCTGATGAGCGCGGCGGTTTTCTCCTCGTATTCCCGGCGCTTGCCGGTCACCCACTTTTCATCGGGCAATTTTGCGCCGAGCGGGAATGGCCACTCCTGGCGCATGGCGGCGATGGCGTCGATGGTTTCGCGATTGGAAGATTTCAGCTTTGCGATGCGCTCCTCCATGTCTGGCGGTGTGCGCTGTTCAATCGCCTCTGCGGACAATTCCCCGGCCAGCAACTCGATGGCTTCCATCTCCGCAAACTCGCCGGTGGCAAAGGCCTCCCGGGCGCGCTCCCAGAGGTTATCCACCGTGGCGCCGTTCACGACGCGGGTCTCCGGATGAAGCCGCTCGGAAAGCCGCCGGTAACGGGCCTGAAACTGGTGGGTCTGCTCCATGGACATCATCGCGCTAAAGCGCTTGTTGGCCCACTCGATCTGCTGGGGCGCTTTCTCCAGCTCCTCGCCGCAGGACTCGAACTCCTCGTCCAGCGCGCCGGAGATGCGATCGTAATCCACCTCGCCATCCGAGGATCGCACCAGCTCCATTTCCCGCTTGAGCCGGTTGACCTCCCACTCCGCTTTCTTGAGCGCGTTTTCCTGCGCGCCGAGCTTTCGCTGAAAACCCGCCAGGATGTTCCGTTTTACGTTGATGACCATGTGCTCGCGCTCGACAAACAGCTTGGCGTGCTGCTGGCGCAGGATGGTGAAATGCTTTGCGGCATCCGGGGTGTCGCTCATGGTCAGATCAATACTTTTAGCAATTCCTGGATGCGCTCGTATATCTGAATTCCCAACCGCGAATGCTCGCAGGTGATTCGGCCGCGCCCGCTCATTCCGGGACGCAGCAGACCGTCCGGATTATTGATTTCCAGCTCGGCGATGAAGGTGGGCAGCAGCGGATGCTCGTGCCCCTGGGCATCGAGCGCGGTGGGGATATCGCCGCCGGCGCGCGCGGCCATCGCATCCGCCGGCAGGCTTTCCGAGACGGAGGAGAAGACCTTGGAAACCACGCCGGTGAAGACGCGGTCTGGAAATGCATAGGTGCGAAACTCGAGACTCTGCCCCTTGCGCACGAGGCCGGCTTCCCGCTCATCGAGGGCGATGCGGACCTGGAGGCGATTCTCCGGGATGACTTCGCAAAAAAGCTCGCCGACCTGGAGGTACTCTCCTTTGCGCGTTTCCAGATCCTCGGTGCCGATGATGCCATCCGTGGAGGAGTAGAGGACCAGGGCGTCGCAATCCTTATCGGCCTTGTTTTTGGCGATAATCAAGTCGCCCAGGGCGGTGCGCGCCTGGCGGATCGATGCGCCATCGCCCGAAGCGACAGCGACGCGGCGCTCGATGTAATTGGTCTGGATGCGGGCGTCCACGTCGTCGCGCCGGGTGGTTAATACCTCATTCTCCAGCTTTGCGAGGATCTGTCCCGCGTGGACGTGATCGCCCGCCTTGACGTCGATCTCGCGGATGTAGCCGGGGGAATCGGCATGGACGATGTCGCGCCCGCCATCGTAGAGGACGCCCTCGGCGGTGACATTGACCGACCATGGGCAAAGGGCGATGGCGGCGAGGATCGCGGCGCCGATGAGCAGGTTTTTGAATACGCGCACATTCATAAGGATGCCTGGGTTTTTCATGGCGCGGGAGCGAAGCTCTCGGGTGAAAGCATAAGCGGGGAGAAAGATGCTCACCGTACAAAATGAAATTTCAAGAGCCTGTCCCCACTTGGCGAGGCCGATCGGCTCGAGCCGGATGCCGACAATGTGGATGATGCGAAAGGTGATGAAGAAGGTGTAAAAGTAACTGGCGACGGCGAAGATATCGAAAACGATGCGGCGGGCGAGGCCCTGCTCGTGCACCTCGATCATCTCCGGCGTGCAGGGGCCGCCGGTGAAGAGCCGGGCGACGGAGGATAGGAAATATTGCCGGGCGCGTTCGCGGAGATTCGGGACATCCAGAATATCGGCCAGCGCATAATAGCCGTCGAAGCGCATGAGCGGATTCGCATTGAAGAGCAGCGTGGTAAGGCTGCAGACGATCATCGTATTATAGGCAAGCTGGTTCACGAGGCCGCGATCCGTATTGGCCCAGACGAGGGCGCAGACGGAGGCGATGAAGAGCTCGATGTAAATACCGGCCATCGAGACGATGATCTTGTATTTCTTCTGGACGAACATCCATGAGTCCGTGGCATCGCAAAAGAGAAACGGCGAGAGGAGGAGGAATGCGGCGCCCATCTCGTGCACCTCGCCGCCAAAGTGCTTGCAGGCAAGGCCGTGGCCGAACTCGTGGAAGACCTTGACGCCCATGGTGACGGCCCAGAGGAGGAAGAGATTGTGCAGCGTGAGCAGGCTGCCGAGGCTCTCGTGCATCTTGGGCAGGTTGTTGCAGACGGTCCAGCCGGCGATGGCGAGGAGGATCATCTCCACGCAGACCGCAACGCGTGTCCAGAGGAAGCCGAGCCAGCGATCCATCTTGAAGAGCAGCAAATCGGGATCGAAGAGCGGGACCTTGAAGTAGAAGACCAGCATGGCGAGGGATTCGAGCGACTTGCTGACTTTTTTCTTCTGATTGCGCGAGAGATCATAAACGCGCGTGGCCATCTCGGGATCCGCCTGGAGAAGGCTGAGCTGGAAGAAGAGGCGGAAGGTTTCCTCGATCCGCTGGAGATCGATGGGCTCCCACGGATATTCGCGCTTCAGGATATCGAGGATATCCCGCATGGACCGCCGGCCATTGAGCAGAGCGCCCAGGTTCCGCTCCATCTCGCCGATGCGGTAGTATTTGAGCGCCACGGGATCCTTGACGACAAAGGAGACGCGGTTGCGATAAATCTGGCGGCTGAATCGCAGATCGCTCCGGAGCCGCGGCAGCGCGGTCTCGTATTCAAACCCCCTCGGCGCATCCGGTGACTCGGTCATCATTGGGGGCGGGGTTTCTCCTAAAAGAACCAGCGCACGCGCAGGTAATTGATGAACTTCCGCAAGGCGAGGTAGAGCAAAGGCCGGCGATCGAGAGGAATCTTGCCGCGCCCGCTGTAGCCGGCCTTGAGGGCCAGGAGCTGAGCGGGCTGCTCCTGGAAATCGGCCCGCACCATGAATACATTTGCCCCGGGCACGGCGCTGGACATGGGGCTGATGGCCTGTTCGTCCGGGATCACGGCATCGATATCGCGGCCCGGCGCGGAATTGAGAACGAATTGCATCTTGAGCGGCCCGTTGCGGAGCTTGGTTTCCAATATCCCGACCTCGCTCTCGGGCACTTTGTTGATGAGCTGCCACCGGTGAAAATCGCCAAATTCGCAGAACTTCGTGCCGGCGGCGATGAGTGAGCCGGTGAGGGTGTCGATATCCTTGGTCAGAACGATGCCATTGATGGGGCTGCGGATGACGGTGCGCGCGATCTGGAGCTTGAATAAATCCACCTGCCTGGCGGCGGTCGAGGCCTCGACGAGTGCAATTTGTCTTGCCGCCTGGTCGCCCACGGCCTCGGCGCGGTTTCCCTCGATTTCGTACCGCTGCTCTTCCTCCTGGGAGAGGCGCAGGTTTTCCTGCAGGTCCTCGTCATCGATTTTTGCGATTGGCTGATCGGCGGCGACCGTATCCCCTTCCTTCACGAAAATCTGTTTGATGCGGCCGGAAACCTCGGCGACGGCGACTCCGCGGACCTTTGGCACCACGATGCAGTCGCAGTGCACCATCATCCGCAAGGGGAAGAGGGCCACGCACAAAGCGAGGAGCAGGGGGATGCCGTACTTGAAGAAGAGCTTGCGCGGCGTGGATGCCGTGAGCCGCGCCCGCAGGCGGGCGAGCCGGCGCATGAGGCCCAGGAACGGCAGGCGCTCGATCTCCTGCGCGGCGGCAACCGCTTTCATGGCGCGATTGGCGACCATGACGGCCGCGGATTGCGTCTCCTTGTCGAGCGCGCGGTCGCGGTGGCTCTCGATCAGCAGGACGCCGAGCTTCTGTTTGTCTCCCTGAAAGATGGGAATGGCGAGCGCGTCCGTGGCGTGGCTGAGGACAAAGTAATCGGAGATATCCCCCTGCATCTCCCGCTTGGGCTCGCTTTTTTGGAAAAGGGTGACTTCCAGCGCGTCCAGGGCCTCCTGGGAGAGTTTCATCTGCAACTGTACGAGCGCGCTCTTGGGATTGACGACCTCCACATTGGAGACGGCGGTGGGCATGAGCTTGCCATCCGGCGTGGCGGCAAAGAAGGCGCACCGGTCGCAGCCGGTAAGATCGCGCGCCCAATTGACGAGCACCGTGCCGAGCCGCTTGATATCGTACTGGCCGGAGATCTCCGTGACGAATTGCACCATGCGCTGGAGGCGCGCCTGGTTTACCGCCAGGGATTCGACCCGCTTTGTGCGCAGGAGGACCGCGGCCTCGCGGCCCATGGAATGCATGAAGCTGAGCGCCTCATTGTACCGGCGGGGATCAAAGCCGGTAGGCATCCAGAGCTGCATGACCGCCAGCAGCGTAACCTCGCTGGTCCCCTCCCCGGTGACGATGGGCACGTAGAGAAAGGGAAACGGCTTGAAGTTGAGCTGCTTCCCATTGGGCTGCACGCCCTCCGCATTGCCGGGGCCGATGACGAGGGGCTGTTTGCTTTCCGCCGCCTCGCGCACGGCGGCATTGATGGCGGCCTTCTGGCGCGGATCGTTTTGGTAATCGGTCTCCTCCACGCCGGCGCCGGCGGCGATGTGCATCTCCGGGCCATTGAAGAACCATACGGCCATGCCGCGCCCCCGGATGGCGGGCACCAACGCGGAGATGAAGCGGCGGAAGAATTGCTCCAGCACCACGTCGCTGCGGCTAAGGTGCGCGAATTCCTCCACGCACTTGCGCAGACGCGCGGCATCAACGGTGGGTTCCAGTTCCTGGAGCATCTAGGCGGTAAGGTCAAAACACCGCGGAGCCGGATGCCGGCGCGGGAGGACTCGCTGAAATGGAATCCGCGCCCGGCTGCACGTTTCCTGAACTGGCTGTGATGACCGGGTGCGGTTCATTCAAAATAAAATACGGGCAACGCGGCGGTGGCGCCGCGGGAGAGGAAGCTAGCTCCCTTCCTTGAAATTGCGAAGACGCTTGCGCGGATCGAGCTCGACCTCGCCAAAGCGCTCCTCGTGGCGGCGGATGGTCTCGAGCAGGACGAATGCCGTGCGCTTTGCGGCCTCGTAGCTCATGACGATGCGGTGGTCGATCTTGACGACCTCATCGACGATGCGGCCAAAGGCATTCGGGTTGAGCGCGAAGTCCATCATCACTTCCTCGGGCGTGCCGGTCACGCGGCAAAGATTGGAGTAAGTGGCGTGGGAAGATTCGTCGTAAGCGAGATTCAGGGTCACGGGATCGCCGAGCAACTGGGCCTCCGCGGGAGCGCCGAGGCTGCTGGCATCGATGGTCTTGGTGGTATCGTCCATAAAAAAAGGGTGGGTGGGTTTGAGTGGTGGCTAAAAAGTGGTGGTTAAAGGTGGGGATCAGCGCACGAGCAGGTTGGATTGCTTGAAGCGCTTGAGGCTTGCATCGATGGTCTGGTCGATCAACTGGTCCACCTCTGCCGGCGCCGATTTTTTCACGGTCAGGGTGCCGTTGCGGATGAGCTCGGAGACGACCTTGTGGAGGTCTTGTGCGGTGCGGCTGCCATCGAGCTGCTCAAGGACGCGGCGGTCGAACTCGTTGACGGAGATGGACCGGTGGCGGCGATTGGTGACGACGGAGCCGCGCTGCGCCTGGTAACGGACGAGCGGGGTGGCGGCGGGCTGCTCGCTCACATCCGGCGAGGTGGCGGGCTCGACGCTGCTGAAATCGACAAAGCCCAGCGCGTAAAGGCTGCGAAGGCCGTTGCCGAGGACGGTGGTATCCTGTTTGATCAGGGCCTCTTCCTCCGGCTGGCCTTCCTTGACAGACAGGCGGGAGCGGGCGGCCTTGCGCAGCTCCGGGAAGGAGATGGCCTTGGGCCAAATCTCAGCCAGATGGGTGACGGCTGCCTTCATCAACGGCTGGCGCACGGGGATGGCGGCTCCGCTGGGCATCTGAAGCTCATCGGGCTCCTCGGACTCCAGATTCATGGCTGCCTTGGGGCTGGCCATGGTGGTGACGAAAAGCCTGGACATATGCTCCGGGTTGAGGGAGCGATCGACGGCGACGTTTTTGTGGACGAGCAGGGTCTGGCGGAACTGGCGGTTGCGCAGGAAGTCGAGGTATTGCTCGCGCTCGGTGGTATTCGAGCACACCTGCATGAGGGTGTTCCAGACTTCGGACTTCACGCCCTGGGAGGCGGCGATGGCCATGACGCCGAATTGCGCCTCGCCAAGGTATTGCAGGTCGTGCTTCTCGGCCTGCTCGACGAACTCGTGGAAGTACACCGGGTTATTCTCGTTCTCCAGGTGATCGTGACGGATGTAGGAGTCGCGCATGCGGCGCAGGATGTTCAACTCGTTCTGCATGTGCATCCCGTAGGGATTGTTCTCCCCGGGCACGGCTTCCGCGAGAAAGTTGAGGAGCGCCCGCGCCTGGCGGGTCTTGACCTCGGGCCGCGCAAAGTTGCGGGTATGGTAGATCATCATATCGCGGATCATTCCGCGAATGTGCCAGCCGGGCAGGGTATTGTAGCTGACATAGGCGATGCCTCTGGGGCTGAGGTTCTTCGCGCAGATATCGAGAATCTTTTCCGCAACAGGGTCCGGCACCCAGGAGTAGATCCCGTGGGCGATGATGTAATCGAACTGGCCAAACTCCGGCGTGATTTCGAGGACATCCTTCTTCTGGAACTCGATGTTCTTGAGGCCGAGGACGGCGACGGCCTCGCCCGCTTCCTTGATCTGGCGCGCGGAGAGATCAATGCCGGTGAAGCGGCTGTTGGGCAACTCCTGCGCCATGGGGATGAGATTGCCGCCGGAGGCGCAGCCGATCTCCAGCACGGTGCAATGATCCACCGGCGGGGCATCGACGCCCATGAGGGTGGCAACGCTGGCCAGGACCGCGGGATGAGTTTGGGGGAAGGGATCGCTCGTGTACGGCATTTCGTCGTACGGATTTTGGTCGTCGCTCATGGGTGGATGGATGAAGTGGATGGTTGCTCTGAATCTTTCAGGCTAGGCCAGCGCGGGCGCGGCCATGCCAATGTGGGGCGTGAGATCGGGAGGGGCCTGGGTAAAGCGCTTCCACACGGAATTGTTGACGCCGAACGGGTCCGCCATTGCGCCGAGGACCATGTGCCATTGCGGCTGCGCAACCGGCTCCAGCTTTGCGCGAAGCGGCGGAAGATTGGGCACGGGATAAAACTCGTCGTAGTCCGTGGTGACCTGAATGATGTTTTCCAGGTCGTGATCGAACGGCTCCTCGCCGAGGAACTGATAAAGCCCCCCCAGAATCTCCAGCGGCCGGCGGGTGAGCTGGTCGTAATCCACAAAATGCAGGCGGTCGCTGTAGCCGCGGGTGATGGCGTCCTTGATGCGATTGAAGCAAAGGCCGATGGGCTGATCCCCTTGCAGCCAGATGTTGCACCGGCCGGAGACGTTTTCCCATTGCGGGCCATTGGAAGCGCGCTCGGTCATCTGGCGCATCTGCGGGTTCGAGCGCCAGATTTTCTCGAAGGAGGCGAGCACGTCGCGGACATCGCGGACGGGAACGATGATTTTTGCCTCGGTCTCGAACAAGGTCTCGGCCATCTCCACCATGCCCAGCCAGGCGCGCGATTTATCGATGATGACAGGCTGGGTGACGCCGCCGGCGGAGTAAAAGTTTTCCAGGATGCCGCGCAGGACGCGCAGCTTGCCCTTCTCATTGGGCGTGGCCTTGAACTCGACCACGTGGTTCCACTGCCGCCGCACCATGAACATGAGGTCCAGCACGCCGGGAGGCGATGTGAGATGAAAGCGCGGATTCTGCGCGAGAATATTGGAGAGCAGGGTGCCGCCGGCGCGCGGAAGCCCGCAGAGGAAGTGGAGTTTCTTATCCTTCATGACGAGGGGGGCCGGCGTTTATACGGGAGCGGACAGGCCCGGGCCGGTCATGCCCTGGAGCATGGATTGCTGCTCCTGCGGGCTGAGGGCGGTGGACATGTAGTAGCCATCGATGGCGTGCCGCCAGAGGTTATTGAGCGGCGCGTACTTGTTGGCAAAGTTGCCAAGAAGCCGCGGCCAGTTGGGTTTCACGGGCTCGATCTTCTGGCGAATCTTGTGAAGACCGGGAATGCCATGCATGTAATCGTCCTCCCAGGTTACCTGCTCGACGTTCTCGAAGTTGTGATCAAAGAGCGGTTCGCCAAGGAAATCATAGATTGCGCGGATGGTTTCGCGCGGGTTGGCGGTCATCTTCTCGAACTCGACAAAGTGCATGCGGTCGCGGGCGCCGCGGGAGAGCGCGGTCTTGATGCGATGGTAAGCGCCGCCGACCACCTGATCCTGGCGCATGAGCACATCGCAGCGGCCCTCGACGGTCTGCCAGTCCAGGTAATAGCCCTGCTCCTGCGGCTGGCCCCAGGTGCCGGCGTTCTTGCGCCAGAGCTGCTCGAACGATGCGAGGACGTCCCGGATATCGCGCACGCACACGAGCACCTTTGCCTTGCGCCCAAGCGCAAGCTCCGCGAGCCAGAGCTGCCCCAGCCAGCCGCGCGACTTGTCAAAGACGATGCCGTGGTCGTCGCCGGGCTCGTCAAAGTAATCCTGCATGACGCCTTCGATCACGCGCTTGCGGTCCGCGGCGGCGGCGGGGTGATTGACGGTGCCGAAGATGTTCTTCCACTCGTCATGGACGAGGTTGACAATATTGATGATGCCGCTGGTGGAAGTGGTCTGGATGCGTTGATTTTGCGCCAGCAGGTTGCAAAGCAGTGTGGAGCCGCTGCGCGGCAGGCCCGCGATGAAGTGGATGGTGCGCTTCACAGGAGGAGAATGGCTAGACGGCGGCGAACGCGGGCTCCGCGGCGGGGGCGGACCTGGCCGCGGGCTCGGCGGTATTTTTCGCGGCGCGCCACATGGTATTCATGGAGGCATACTTATCCGCGACGGAGCCGAGGTAGCGGGGCCATTGCGGCTCCGAGGCCTCGATGACGGGACGGATCTCGTGCAACCCCGGGATGCCGAGGATCATATCGTCCTCTTTGGTCACCTGCTGGATGTTCTGGAAATCGTGCCGGTACGGCTGCTCGCCAAGAAATTCATAGATGGCTTCCAGCGTCTGCTCCGGCTTGCGGGTCAGTTCATCGTAATCGACGAAGTGCATGCGCTCCTTGAAGCCGCGGTTCAGGGCGTCCTGGATTCGGTTGTAGCAAATACCCACGGATTGGTTGGGACCGGTGAGCACTTCGCAGCGGCCTTCAACCGTCTGCCACTTGTAATAGTTCTGTTGCTCCTGGGCCATCTCCCACGTGCCGGCATTGCGGCGCCAGAGGCGCTCATAGGAAGCGAGGACATCGCGGATATCGCGCACGCAGACAAGGACCTTTGCCTTGCGCTCGAGGATGGCCTCCGCCATCTCCAGAGCCGAGAGCCACGCGGGTGAACGGTCGAAGACAACCTCCTTGCCCCTGCCGTTGTCAAAGTAGCCATCCATCACGGAGCGCATGACGCGCAGTTTGGCCGGCTCATCCGGCGCCGCCTGGAACTCGACGACGCGATTCCACCGGTTGCGCACCATGAGGACGATATCGATAATGCCGCTGGTGGGGGTGACGTCGAACCGCGAGTTCTGCGCCAGAATATTCGAGAGGAGATTGGCGCCGGAACGCGGAAGACCGGATACGAAGTGGACCGCTTTCTTCATGGAGATAACTGATTCCTGCCGCCCATTGTAGCCAACGCTGGGGCCGGGGCGGAGCACTTTTTTATGATAAATAAGGGGCTGCGCGTGATCTGCCGGAGCGGTTAAATGCCTTCCCACCGGGGCTTGGAAATACGCACTGCCGGGAGGCCGGTTCATAAGCCAAAGACGGGGGTCAGCCAACCAATTTCCGCCGCAAAGGCGAAGATTTTTGGGCCGGTTTGGAGGGTATCGGGCTTAGCCTGATAGGTGGATGGTCGGATTCTCCTATGAAACGAGCCATTTACGCCACAGCGCCCCGAAAACGCACGAAGGGCGCCCGTTGCGGGGCGCCCTCCGGCTTATGATTGGTCTCTGTACCGCCTTAGATGGCCCGGACGCGGACGCCCACCGCGTTGCCATCGTTGATGATGGTTCCGCTGCCGGTATCGGGTACGGACGCTCCGCCCCAGGTGACGGTTCCCAAGGTCGCGGCTTCGATCCCGAAGTTCGCCGTGCCCGAGATCGCCGTGGGGTTCGGGTAGCTGATGCTTACCGCGCCGATGGTTCCCGTGCTGGTGTCGGTGTTGTTCCGGCCAAAGTAGCTGGTATTGGTCGGGCTGACGCTGGCGACGAGGTCCGCGCCGAAGTACCCGGTGATGCTGACGGCTCCGATGGTGGCATCCGCCGTCACCGCGAGGCCGGCGTTGACGGTGGTACCGTCCAGCAGATCGCCGGCAAAGAAGCCGGAGGTGTAGGCATTGCTGGTGCTAAAGACGCTGCCCGTGACCGTGATGGCGCCGATGCTTCCGTTGGTCGTGAATGCGGTATTGACGATGCCCACCGTCTTGGCATCGCCCGACGGCACGTAGGCCTTGACGTAACCGATGCCAAGGTTGGCGCCCGTATTGTAGGCGCGGAAGGAGCTGCCGTAGATGGAATCGCCGGCACCGGCAGTCTTCACGTACACGCCATCAATCTCCGTGCCCGCGGTGAAATGCGATTTCTGGATGCCGCGCATATTCGCTCCGGTGCCGGTATTGGTGGCTTTGATATCGCCGATGCTGGTAATCGCGACTGCGTGGGTATTGTAGATTCCGGCGCCGTAGCCCGGGGTAAAACCAGCCCCGGTACCTTGCGTCGATGTGCCGGTGATGGCCCCGATGCTTCCGCCGCTGTAGAGATAGATATGGCCCAAACCGACGGCCGGGCTGTTGATTCCCGCAACGGCTGTGCCGGCCTTGGCGTTGGATGAGATGGCATATCCCTTGAGCGAGGTGATGGAACTGCCGGTGCTCTGATGATTGTAGTATCCGGCATCCACGCGCAGGAAGCCAACGCCGGTCGCGGCGGCAATATAGCTGCCCGTACCCGTGCCGACAGCGTAGGCCTTTGCGGAGCCGTAGATCGCTCCGACAGTGCCCTTGGCAGCCGCGCCGCCTGCGCCGCTGACCGGCACGCCGGCATCGAGCCCCACGGTGAACATGCCGAGCACCAGGGAATATGCGCCGCCGTTGTTCTCGCCGGTGGCGGAGCCGTAGGCCGTGCCGGTGACATTGCCGATGGAGGAGGCGGCAGCCGTATTGCCGGGGATTAGCGGCAGGACGTTTTGCACGACGCTCTCGCCGTAGTAGCTATAGACGGTGCCTGAGTAGAACTTCGAAGGATCGATGCCCAGCGCCTTCACATGGGCGCCCGCGCCGGTGGCAACTCCCTTGGCAGTACCATCGATATTATGGATGGTGGAAACTCCCGCGGTGGAGGGCAGGCCGGACGCGGAGCCTGCGTAAACGGTCATGTCCTGGATTCCATAGGCCAGGCTGGTTGCCTTCCCTGTGGTGGCGCTGGCCGTCGCATAGGCATATGCATGGCCGTAAATATTGCCCACGGTGGAAGAGCCTCCTATCGCCGGACCCGTAAAAAGTGGCGATTCAGCCGAACCAATCAAGGCAGACACATCACGGACACCGAAGGCAGTGGCTTTAGCGGAAGTGGTGGGAGCATAGGCGCCGAGATCCGCCGTGGCCGTGCCTTTGCCGTAGATATTGCCGATGCTGTCACCGATGCCGGCGTGGGCGGTGGAACCCGATGCGGAGCCCGCGGCAAAGACCGCGTACTCCAGGCCGGTCGCGTAGGCGGCTTCGACCGCTCCCTTGGTGGTGGTGGCGGTGGCGGAGGCCACACCCTTCACGGCTCCGATGGTGCCCGTCGCGCCATAACCCGCATTTCCCTTGCTCGTGCCGGCAACGGCGGTGCCCATAAGAATATCGAGACCGGAAATTCCGTAGGCAGCGGCAAAGGTATTCGGATTCGTGGTGAATAGAAACGCATCCTGTGGCGAAGTAGCGGATGCGATTGCCTTGCCGTAAACACCTGCCAGGCCGATGGCGGCCTGGGCGGCGCCAGCGTACAGCTTACCATTGCCATTGGTGACGTATCCCGCTCGAACGGTGAGGTTCACGATTCCGTCGGCGTGGGCCGTGGCGGTATATCCACTGGCCACGGAATGCCCGTAGCCGTAGATCGTGCCGACTGTGTTTGTCAGACCGGTGTTCAGGGCATTGGCGTGGTTGCCGTATGCGTTGCCCGCCTCGATGGTGCTCGAGTTAATTCCCGATGCGTAGGCTCTGCCATAAGCGCTCCCATAGACTTCGATTCCTCTGGCCGAGGCGTAGGCTTTGCCCGTGATATTGCCGATCGTGCTATAGGCAGCGTCCGCAACGGCGTTGATGGCCGTCGAGCCGTGGGCGACTCCCGCGATGATGCTGGTGCTTTGAATGCCAGCCGCAACTGCCCTGGCGGTGTAGGCGGCCGTCTCAGACTTTGCGTAGCCGGCCAGATTGCCGGCGGAAGCGGTGCCTGCATAGGCCCTGGCGGCGGTGGCGCCGCCGATCTTGAACGCGCTGCCGTAAACACCCAAAGCCGGAGCGTACGCGTGCCCGGAAGAGAAGATCGAATAGGAGGCCTGCGCATAGGCGTAGGCCTTGCCGGTGATATTGCCAATGCTGCCCGAGCCGCCGTGCGCGGAATAATACACGCTGAGAAGCGAGGCCGACGCGTAACCGGCGGATACGTTCATTGCGTCGATGCCGCGCGTTCCGCCGCCCGCGGCTATTGCCCTGCCGGTGACGAAGAAACCGGCTTGCGCAACCGCCTCGCCGTAGATGTTTCCAATCACGCCGGCGCCGGCATCCGCGACATTGAAGCCGTAGGCCGAACCCGCAGCCACGGTCACACCGACGCCGATACCCTCGCTCCCACTGGCCTGAACGTAACCGCCATTGCCGGTTCTCGAAATCGTGGTGCCGATACCTGTGATATTGCCGATCGTGCCGGGTGCTCCGTAGGCCCTGTCGCCGTTGGAATAGCCGGCATTCGCCACGCCCGCGCGGATGCTGACGTTCCGCATTCCAACCCCGCCGAGGTTGTGGATGACGGTGCCATAGAATGGGAAGGGAGAGTAAGCCTTGGAAACGCCCGAGCCGTAAATGGCGCCCAGGGCGGCAATCGATCCCGAGCCCGCGATGACAGTGCCGGAACCAACCGCGTAGCCCGCGAGGAACTTGGTGCTCGTCAGTCCGACCACGTTGGAGCCGGCAAGAACCGAATAGGCGTTACCTTTGGCGTAGCCCTTGGCTGTGACTGTGCCAATGGAGCTGCCGCCCGCATACCCCGCGCTCGCGTCATGACCAGTGGCATAATCCACTTCGAAATTGGTGGAGGAGATACCCGCGGCAGTCTTGGCGGTGGCATATCCGCCGTTATCGAAGGGGAAACCGTTCGCGATGGACTTCGCGGAGCCGTAAATGTCTCCAATGACACCGAAGGCGCCCTGCGCGCCCCGGAATGGATCAGAGGGAGAGCCCAGAGCCACGCCCGCGGTGAACGAGGAATCATTGATTCCGTAGCTTCCGGCGTAGGCTCTGAAAGCGCCGGCGTAAGCGGAGCCCTTGCCCATAACAGGGCCGATGGAGCCGGCGCCCGCTACGGCCACGTAGGCGCGTGGTTCGGGAACGTAAGTCGAGCCGTAGGCCTTGCCGACGCTGGCGATTACGTTATTGATGCCCTTGGCCGAAGCGGAGGCATAACCGCCGGTATAATAGGAACCGTATCCCTTGGAAAGCGCGGTGCCATAAATCCCGGCGATGGTGCTATAACCGCCGCCCGCGGCAAAGCCGAAGACGCCTCTGGCAATCGCGGCGCCTGCGCTGAATGTGGAAGGATCGATGCCGTAGGATGTGGCTTCGGAAGTGTAACCGTAGGCAAGGGCTGTGCCGCTGCCCGTTACCTTCCCAATGGAGCCGGCTCCCGCAATGGCGTCGTTGTAGCCGAATGCGTCCCCGGAATAGACGAAGGTTTCCTTAATGCCTGCGGCGTATGCGGTGGCGCTGGCGCCAGTGTAGAATTCCGCCCGGGCTGTGGCGGCGCCGGTACCGCTGATGTACCCAATCGCGCCGGCGGACCCATAGGACTCCGTAGGCGATCCAGCCGTCGCGGCGCTGATCGAGGCGTATTTGATGCCGACGCCGGTGGCTTTGGCCACTGTTGCGCCGGTGCCATAGGCAAGGGACTTCGCAGTTCCCTTCGCGACGACGGCGCCGATGGTGCCAGGGCCGGCAATCGCCCGGGCGCCGTAGGCATCGCCTGCGTATGCATTCAGGAAGGTGATCCCGTAGGCCTGGCTCCTCGCATAAGAAGCAGCGCCCGTGGCGTTGGCGTATGCGCCCGCGGTTCCCCGGATTCCGGAGAGGACCGCAATATTTCCCGTGCCGCCGTAGGCATTGCTGTCGTAGCCGTAGGAGCCGGCTGTGCCGGCGCTCAAAGTGACATCCACGATGCCGCCGCTGAGTGCCACGGCTGTTGCCGCGCCGTTGTTATTGGAGGTGGCGGTGGCGGTGGCCTTGGAATTGGCGGTGACTCCGTAGGTGGTGCCGATATAGCCCTTGCCGCCATAGGCCACGCCGTTGCTGTAAGCGTCACCCGCCTGAACGAGTCCGTAATGCGAGATGGGGGTCTTGGTGCCGTAAAGCATGCCAGCCGCGCCGGCGTAGGCGGACACAGGCGAGGTGCCTATCGCCGTCGCCTTTGCCACGGCGGAGGCATAGATGCCCGCGATGGTGGCGGAACCGGTGCCGTTGAGCGACCCGGCGCCATAAGCGCCGCTGGTGCCGCCGTATTCGACAAACGCGTTGCCGGCCCGGAGGGTGAAGTACACCATCCCGGTGCCGATGGCCCGGGCGTTCGGATCGTTCTTTCCGTAAGCGTAAGCGGTGGCGCTGCCATAGGCTTTGACTCCGCTGATGCTAGCCACGGCTTGTTTTGCGATGGCCTTGCCGCCACCGTAGGTTGCCGCGTTGCCGGCATTGAGAGAGAGCGCCTTAATGCCGTAAGCATAGGCGTAGGACTTCGCAGCCCCGCCCCCCTTGGTGTAGGCGAAAGCGGTGGCCTTGCCTACCGTGGGGCCCTGCGTCCCAATCGAACCGTAAAAGCTTTTGGCCGGACCCGTGCCGGCATTCACTGCGTTGCCGGCATAAGCGTAAACATCAAGGATGCCATGAGCCCGGGCTGTGGCTTCGCCATTAAACAGGCTGGATGGCTTGGAGGTGGCAGTGGCGATGGCGGTGCCGACGAAACCACCCAGGGATCCCGAACCACCAATTGATGGAGCGGATGCTTTGCCATTGAGAATCTCGGCATTGCCCGCGTACATGACTACGCCATCGATGCCGTAGGCCTCGGCGTTCGAACTGACGCTGCCGGCGCCGACAGTTTTGGTGGACGTGGCGATGGAGGTGGCGGTGCCAACCAATTGGCCAATGACGCCGGTGCCGCCGGTTGCGTAGTAGATGCCGGCCGCGTTGCCCGCAGCGGCATTGATTGCCGTAAGGCCAGCAGATTCTGCGATGGTGGAATATCCAGTCGCGTAGGCGCCCGCGATGCCGGTGATTGTAGTATTCGCCGCGATGTAGCCTTTCCCGGCATAGGCAGCGCCGCCGGATGCATTACCCGCGGACAGGAGCAGGCCATTGATGGGCCCTGTCGTGGCGCTTGCGAAGCCGTATGGATTGGTGGCGGTGGCAGTGGCGGTCTGCTTTTGATAGATGGCGCCAATCGTGCCGTTGCCGCCGAATGCGATGTCGTTGTAAGCAGGGCCGGCGGTCGCATTGCCAACGCTGAGGGTCACATCGTAGAGGCCCCCGTCCGTGACAATGGCGCTATTGGTGGCGTGCACGGCAGCCTTTACATGCGCGTTCAGCGAACCGATGGAACCGATGCCGCCTTTTGCGTATCCGACGCCGGAGGCGTTCGCGTTGGAAACGTAGAGATCCTTGATGCCGACGGCTGTCGCAGTGCCGTTGCCGCCGACATTGGCGGACGTCGCATAGGCAGTCGCGTTGCCTGTGATCCCGTTGGTCACGAATCCGGAGCCCGCGACGGCGATCCCAGTATTGCTGATCGCAGTGCCGAGATAGACATTTAACCCGTCAATGCCATAGGCGGTCGCCGTGGCTTGTGTATCGACTCCCGTGGAGACGGCGCTCGCATAACCGGTGCCCGTGATCGAAGCTACCATGCCGCTGCCGGCAATCACGTTTACATAGCCGCCGATCGCCGGTTTGACGACCACGGGAACATAGGAAATGGCTGAACCTGCAA
This sequence comes from Chthoniobacteraceae bacterium, assembly GCA_036266845.1. GTDB lineage: Bacteria > Verrucomicrobiota > Verrucomicrobiia > Chthoniobacterales > Chthoniobacteraceae > DATAXI01. Next base: position 17,654 of record DATAXI010000166.1, read on the forward strand.
AGATGTTGCTTGGATCGATCCCGGTGCCGGTGGCGTATGCGCCGCCAACCCCGCCATCGGCGTTCGCGTAGGCATTGCCCGTACCGATAATATTGGCGATAGTGCCAAAGCCCAAGCTGCCAAAGCCGGCGTAAATATCCACCGTCTTCATTCCGGTGGCGATTGCCGTCGCGCTGCCGTAATAGGAAACAGCTCTCGATATGGCCGTGCCGGTGATATTGCCGATACTGCCGGTTTTAAGCCCGGCCTTGATGGTGGAATCAGCAATGCCCGCGGAATAGCTGCGAGCAACGGCGCCGTGAGCCGTTGCTGTGCCCAAACCGGCAATGGGTCCATTGATGTAGCCAGTCGAAGCGTAGGTGCCTGTGCCCGCGTAAACCGAACTGCCCTTGATTCCGGCGGCGCTTGCCTTGGCGTAGCCGCCCGGAGCGTATGATTCGGCAGTGCCGCTGCCATAAATCGCCCCGCCGATGAAGCCGGTGGAACTGAGGCCGGTACCGGCGGAAACATGAACATTGCTCAGGCCGTAAGCGGAGGAAGAGGCGTTAAAGGTGGTGCTGTCGGCCTTCGCAATCGCCTTGCCGGATACACTGGCAATACCACCGAATCCGTTCGCCCCATTTGAGGCGGTGATATTGCTGTTGAGGATGCCGCCGGCATAGGCGGATACTTGGAGGCCGTAGGCATAGGCCTGGCCCCTGCCGTAAACCGCGCCAATGCTGCCGAGGCCATGATCAGCCGGGGAGGCGGTATCATTCGCGGCTGCGTAGATGCGCGTGTCACCCGAGATTCCGTAAGCCGTAGCCGTGGAGGTATAGGCCGGATCGGCGCTGTTGCTGAAGATCGTGGCTTTTGCGGTGCCGGTAACGCCGTCGATGATCTTTCCATAATTCCCGCTGATACCCGCATAGATACTGGAGCCATCGATTCCGTAGGCCCTCGCGGATTCACCCCGGAAGTAGCTGGCTCCCTTCACCTTGGCATAGGCAGTACCGGTCACGTTGGCAATCGTGCCGTGGTACAGACCGGAAGCGACCTCCGAATCCACGATTCCAAACGCCGAGGCCGACTTGGTTGCGGAGATGGCGGTGGCGGTAGCGGTTACATCAGCCATCAAACCAGTGCCGCCGGCGCCAAGACCGGAGGCGATGATTGAGAAATCAATTCCGGAAGCGGCCGCGTATCCGGCGCCTGAATACGCGCCCGCGGTGGCCTTGATATTTCCCCCGATGAAGCCGGCAGTGTAACCGGCGGCGATCGTCGTGAATTGCATGCCGTACGCCTTCGCGTTGCCTGTGTTTGCCGTGGCGGTGGCCATCGAGTAGATGGACCCCATGACGCCCACGCCGCCATCCACGCCGCTGCCGGCCTTCAAGGTATAGAAACCGGGCAGGGTTGAAGCATAACTCGGAGTGCCGCCAAAGGAACCACCGAAGATACCCCACGCATATGAATTTCCCTCGCCAGTGGCCTTGGCCGTGACGGAGACATTGCCAAGGTTGCCGTAAGTATAGCCAGCCCACACGCCGCTCAGCGACATGCCGATGGCCAATGCCGTGTTTTGGGAATTCGCGGTGGCGCTGGCGGTGATGCTGCTGATGTAGCCTTTGCCACCAGAGAGGACGCCCGCCTGGATTTCGCTGCCCACGATACCCCACGCAGCGGCCCCGGTGTGATCGGTCGCGGTCGCGTAACCGCCAACATTCCCGATGGTGCCCTTGCCCGCGCCACCGGCGGAAATCACGGTGCCCGTGATGCCCGAGGCGTGCGCATTTCCGAAAGCTGCGCTCGAAATCGCGGTGCCGGTAACATTGCCGATGCTACCGTTGCCAACACCGCCGGAACCCGTGCCGGCGTAGAAACCGCTCGTGCCAATGCCGGCGCTATAGACCGCAAAGCCGCTCCCCGAGCTGCCCTGCGCCAAAGCGTACCCCTTTGCGCTGGTAATGACGCCTGAAGCAGAGCCCGCAACAAACTTGGTGCCTTCGATACCGTAGGCATGAATCGCCTCGGGGCCGGTTGCCTTCGCTCCTCCGTAGATCACCCCGATGGAACCAGTGGAGCCCGGCCCGCTGCCCGCCGAGACAATCGATGCGGCGATACCTGCGAAGTAGCCGTTCACAGCGCCATACGCCACCGCCGTGCCGGTGATGGAGCCAATCGCGCCTTTGCCGTTCGCTTCCGTGGAAAGGCCGGCATTCGCGAAGAAGTCGCTGCCGAGGATACCGTAGGAGTGACTGCCGTTTCCGGTGGTCGTCCCGAGGATATTGCTGATCTGGTAACCCGCGGTGAAGTGGCTATCAACGATACCACTGGTGCTGCCGCCCGAGTTATTCAGGCTTTGGCCGGTGATATTGCCAATCGTGGACGTGAACAGGTGGGCATCATCGGCGTTGAACGTCGAACCACTGATGCCGCTGCCACTGCGAGCCCCGGTCGCGAGGCCGTAGATATTGCCGATTCCCGCGCCGGAATAGAAGCCGCTGTTAAAGATACCGTCGCCGTAACCGACCGTCGTACCCTTGATTACGCCGATGGAGCCGAGACCCGTGAGGGTCTGATCCGCGTCAAAAGTGCTCTTGGAAATACCGCCCAGCCCGTAAAAGTTGGTCGCCGAGCCGGTGATGTTGCCAATCCCGTTTCCGGCATAGAAACCGGAAGCGTAGATACCGTAGGAATTGCGCGCGCCGGCGCTGGTGCCGGTGATATTGCCGATAGAGCCATTGCCGTCATTTGCGGTATTCGCGTTGAAGTACGAATAAGAGATGCCGTTCGCGCCCGTATGGGAGGTCGCGCTGCCAGTGATGCTGGCAATGCCGTGCTGGGCGTAAAATCCGGACCCACTGATGCCCGAGCCGTAACCTGTGGTGGTACCGGTGATGGAGCCGATGCTCTTGCCAATGACGTAGGTGGCCCCGATGCCGCTGCCGCTTGCCGACATGCCGGTCACGTTACCAACAATGCCCGTGGTCTTGAAGGCGGACTCGTAGATGCCGTTCATCCCGAACGTGGCACTGGTGCTCACGCCGGTGATGTACCCGATGCCGCCGGAGCCCGCGGTCGCGATGACTCTATTGACGCCGTGGCTCTGAGCGGACTTGCCATAGATGCCGGCGATGGAACCCGTGCCATTGGGGCCGGCGTTGACGGTCACATAATCCAGGCCGCCGCTGTAGCCGAGCGGATGAGAAGGCGATCCGTTGCCATTCAGGGATACACCTTTGACAACGCCGACATTGCCCGAATCCGCGCTGATGGTGGACTCGAAAATTCCCCGGTTCGACATGGACCGGCCGTAGATATTGCCGATGTTGCCGGTCTCCGCATGGAACGTGGAGTAGTCGATGCCAGGACCGCCGTTCGCGATTGCCTTCACGGGGCCAATGGCAACGGTATCCACCGGAGCGTCAGTCACCAGGAAGTTGCTATTGAAGATTGCCGCGTCAAGGCCGGTGCGACCGGTGTAAATCTTGCTCTCGTAAGCGAAGGCGTAAGCCGGGTGATAGGTCGTATTGGCCGCCAGGGCATAGACACTGCCGATGCTGGTGCCGGCAGTGAACACGCTCGAATCAATCGCGCGATTGGCCATGTAAACCGGGCTGCCGGAGCTGGTGCCCGCCGGGAAGTAACCACCCACGGCGCTCGAACGCGCGGTGATGCTTCCAATGGTGCCGCCGGCGATGAAGCTGCTGTGATCGATCGCCGATGCCGAGGGGACAAGACTGTAGGTATTGCCCAGGAGGCCGGGAGTGCCAGTGATCGAGCCGCCGCTGGACTCGAGCACATTGCCCGCGCTGTCGAAAGCGAACGTGGCGTCCTGCGAATTGGCGTAGATATTACCGATATTGCCGGTGGCGCTGACGGAATCGAAGGCGATCCGGCCCTCATGGGAGGTGATGGGGCCGATGTTGCCCGCAGTCGCGGTGATCACGTTGCCACTGATGTCGCTGAGGGCGGTGATGCTACCGATGCTGCCGGCAATAAAGACATCCGCTTTAGGTCCCGACTGGCCGCCCTGGATGGCAATGACGCCATCAATATTAAAGGCGCCGCCGATATCCGCGCTGACCACGATGCCCGGCTTGATGAACTGGGCGGTGTTGCTGCTGCCGCCGATGAAGCCGGCGATGGAGGTGATGCTCTGGATGGTTCCGGACGCGATGGCCGAGGTGCCCTCGATATTGAGGTTTGCGGTGATACTGCCGATGCCGGTAGCCAGGATCGAGGTGCTGCCGCCAATGACGACGCCGCTAATGCCGCCCTGGGTGACGGTGACATTGCCAATGGCGCCACCCACGGCCTCGAACTGGGAATTGGTGATCGAAGCCACCGAGGTGATATTGCCGATGCCGCCCGTGCCAGCCTGGAAAACGCTGTTCACGATGCCACTGGTGACCGTGGCGCTGGTGGCGTTGCTGGTGATGGCGCCGATGCCGCCGGAGGCAATGATGTCCGCATCACTGAAGAAACCGGCCGTCACGCTGCCAATACTGCCGCCGGGAGCCGAAACCTGGCCGCTGAACGGCGTGGAAGCCTGCGAAAGGAGAATCCCGCCAGTGAGACCCACACTGCCTGTAAGGGACTCGATCGTACCGGTAAAGGCGGTGCCGCTATTAATGACCACCGGACCGGCGATGCTGCCGGTCGCCTCCAGCAGGCCGGTGAAATTGCCATTAACGCTAAAACCACCAATCGTGCCACCATCGAGAGTGCCGGTGAGTGAGCCGGTGAGGACCACGTTGCCGATTGCGCCGCCCGCCGTCACACTGGCCACGAGATTATCCGCGTCCAACTGGCCGATGGCGCCAGTGGTGGTGACGTTAGCCAGGATATTGTTGACGAACATGCTCCCGATGGAAGTCGCGCTGATGGGCGCCAGCAAATTGCTGTACCGGGCATCGATGGATGTCAGCGAGCCGCCGATGGTGATGGAGCCAACCATGTTATTGCTGGACGGCGTATCGGTGCGCCCGCGGAGGATCAGGGAATCGACGCTGCCCGTGACGCTGATATTACCAAAGCCAATCGCCTGCACCGGATCATTCAGCAGGCCGCTGCGGAATTGGGTATCGCCGATATCCACCGCGATGCCGCCCGCAAGGCTATGGGTAGCGCCGTGAAAAGTGGTCGTGCCGGTGCCGATACTGCCGCTGACGTCGATGTTTTGGAAATCGGCGCCATTAAGGGTGATGCCACGGAGGTTCGTGGTGGCATAGATTCCGCCAATCTGCACAAAGCCAGGCGTAAATATCTGCTGGGCAGTGGTGGTCGCGTAAATGACGCGATTGGGATCGCCGTAAATGGTCTGCCCGCCTTTGGAAGCCTGGGAGAGCGTCAGGTGATGCGGCTTCACATAAACATCCAGCACCGACTTGCTCGATGCGTTGCCGTTGATCGTGATGTTCTCGATATCCGCGTGATTCGGCGCACCGCCATCGAGGGTGATATCAAATTTGCCCGGTCCGATCAGCTTGACCAGGACGGTATCCCCCCACGCATCGGTGAACGTGACGCTCTTTTTGTTAAAACCGTTGCCAATGCCGCTGAACAGCACCCGGCTTTCCAAGGGCTCGAATTCCGGCTTCTTGCGAAGCGCAACCTGCTTCGACTCCGCTTGAGGGGCAGCCTGCGCGGTGGCTTTCGCCAACTTTTTGCGAGACGATTCGACGAGTTGTTTAAACATCCGAGTCATACGGAAATCCTCCAGTTCCAATCAGTGGGTTTTGATGTGCCTAACAGGGCCAAGACTGCAACCGGCCATCTCCGGACCGTAGTAGCGACAGGGGGACAACGGCTGCATGGGCCAGTCTTAAGGAAATGGCGGGCCGAATGTCAATCCGCATCGGTTGCGATTTTCACAAATTTTACGTAGCCCGAAACATCCGAAACCGATCCTCCCGTAACACGGAGGCGGGAATCATAATATGTAATATGCACACAACAAGCAACATACAACAGATGTAACAAAGAGGGCTGCCGTGGAAGGAAAAAATATCGTCTTCCGAGAAATAGGGCGGGTACCGCGTAACGGGGTTTACGGAATGGTACTTACTACACACCCTACAATCTCCTAAGGGATTTCCCGTGATCTGAGCCGGTTGTACTTGCTACTTGAAGACAGCCCGGGTGGTTCGATTTCAAACGAGCAAAACCGTAGCCCAATTTATCCGAAATCAGTTTCGCGATAATCTGTAAAAAAACCTCTAAATCTGCCATTTACGCCTGCAATTTCGTAGCAAGTACTTTGCCAAAAATCATGGGTACGCCCCCTGGACCGGCGACAACTTCCGGAAAATCGTCGGCCAAAGCACAGAATCGCGTCTCTCCGGGACGCGGAATGTGCCGGAAAACGAATTGAGGCGCTCCGGGCCGGGACTGGGTGGAAAATGGGCGTTTTATTAAGAGATCCGAACCTTTGCTTGCGTACCCAAGCGCAATTTTGGCGAACCGGTTCCAATAAGCCTTTACCTGCGGGAGGCCTTTCATGTAGCTTTCCCAAAGCAAGGAGGGGCTCCCCGTGTTTCTCCAGGAAACCAAAACCAAACGAGGCGGCAAGACTTACATCTCCTATCTCGTTCGGGAGTCTTTTCGCACCGCGAATGGGCCCCGAGGACGAACCATTTGCAATCTCACGCATCTTCCCAAGGAAGTACGGGACATGGTGGGCCACGCATTGCGTGGAGAAGCGCTGGTTCCGTTGGAGCGGCTGCAGGTTAATAATATCCACAGTTTCGGTGGATGCGTTGTCCTTGAGGACGCGGCCCGCAGGCACCATTTGGCTGAAGTGCTCTCCCCGCTGGGCCGGAGGAACGCTTCGCTCATCCATGCGCTGATTTTTGGCGGGCTGCTTTTTCCGCCTTCGGTAGCCCCCTTCCACGTAGAGTCGCGCCCGGTGCGGCTGGCAATGTTCTGCGGGCTGGAGCCGGAAGAGAAATTTGATTTTTCGGACCTCGCGGGAGCGCTGCGGGAACTGGATGAAAAGTGGGCGCAGGTATGCGCCATCCTGGCCCGGCCACCGCACGGGGAGGTGCGCGCGCTCACACTCTTTGAGACGGGACAATCCGCAAGCCGGGTGGAAATGGCGGCCCTGGGCATGGATCCAGAGGGGATCCCGACCCCGCTGATCCCGGATGGAGGCGAAGAAGGAGGCCTGCAAGGGTACCTGCGGCACCTGGCCCAGCGATCGAAGTCAGGCGCGCCGCTGCTGGCTCTGGATGAGGAAATCGGCGCGCGGATGCACGTGGAGAGCCTGCAGGACCAGCCTTACCTCATTGACCTGACACCGGAATCGCTGGCGGCGCTTCTGCAGCAATTGAACATGGGCCAGCTTCAGCACGCGCTGCGGGCCGGCGGCCCGGTGGAGGTGCGCCACCATGGAGAACGATACATCCTGAGCCTGGAGACTGGACTGTCGCAAATGCAGGAGGCCCAGGTGCGGATGGGGAGCCTCAAGGAGCTGTCCACCATCTCGACCGCCAGACATCCGGAACAGGCGCAGAGTCATAGCTTGCCGGCGGCAAATCTTGAAGCGGTGCATACCAATGTCTCCGCGGAGCGCCTGCCGGCCGGGACGGCGCTGGAGTGGGCTCGCCGGGCCCGCGCGGCGCGCTCGGCGTTTGCCCCTGTGCAGATCGTGATGGGCCGCGGTCCCTCCGGCGAGGGGTTCCTGACCTGGCGCAACCATACAAATCTCCAGTTTCTCACCCACCGGCTGCGATGCCACCTGCAAGGGGAATGGAAAGCGCGCGGGGAAGCCCGTCCAGTGGAGGAAGTGTTGCGGGATTTGCAGGATCTCCACCGGGCCACACTGACAGTGGATGGCGTGGTGGTGCGGCGGCTGGCGACAAATCCCTCCCGTGCGCTGGCGGCGCTGCTGACGCGGCTGAACCTGTGGGACCTTTTCGAATCCGCAGACCCTCAAAAGAAACAGGCGTGACCAGCGCCTGAAAGGCCCGGCCTTGTTACTTGAGCGCGGGATCGTCCGCCCGCTGGCGGGCCTGCTGCAGCACCTCCCTGGTGCGATCCAGCGGGCGCTTGAGAAAATCCGTCCCCTGCCCCGGCGCTGCCGTCACGGCTTCAACCGCCTGTTTTACCGGAGCCTGGCGCGCGAGGTAAAAGTACGTCCCGGCGGCAATGAGGATGACTGCTGCATATTTCATAACCCAAAGGCAAAAGAGCATACGCCCTGCCACCGGGCCGGATTCGAAACTGAGGCACGGCCACGCATTTTTGGAATTCGGGCCGCTTTTTAACCTGTCCAAGCGCAACACGGCAACCATACCCTCACCCCTGCCATGGAAGTAATCGACCTGCCTCAGACTGTTGATCCCGGAGCAATGCATGCGCTGTTGGGCGCTTACCATGGAGACCCGTTTGCGGTGCTGGGCATGCATCTTGCCGGCAAC
>DATAXI010000036.1:0-26776 GCA_036266845.1 Chthoniobacteraceae bacterium
CGGGACGATGGTCAGCCAGTTGAGGAACGCGAGATTGCCCGAGGCGATGAGGATGAACTGGAAGCTGATCATCAGCAGCCCCGCCACGCGCCGGCAGGGACGCGGCCAAAAGCAAAACCATGGCACGATCAGCTCGATGAAATCATTCCAAAGCACGCCAAACTTCTGGAACCAGTGCGGGGCGAACTCCAGATAGCGGCTGAGCGGATTCGGGAGCGGCTGGGTCTGGTAATGATAATAGAGGCAGGTCAGATCGCGCCAGCAGGGATCGCCGCGCATCTTGATGAGCCCCGCGCCCAGCATGATGCGGAAGCCCAGCCAGCGATACAGCCACAGGATGACAATGGGCGGCGGGCGGCGCGAGAACGGGCGCGGATCGAGGAGCGGGCAAAGAAATATCGCAAGGAAACCGGTCTCCAGGGTCTGGATTTCCCAGCCGTAGCTGTACCAGATCTGCCCGATGTGGACATAGGACATGTAGCCCGCCCAAAGGACGAGCATGATGATGGAGTTCGCATACCCCGCCACCACCACGAGCGACAGGGCAAAACCGGTCCACGCACCGACCACCAGCAGCCGGTCGGAAAGCCCAAACCAGAAGAGCGACGGAACCTTCCAAAAAGGGCTCGCGCCCTGATGCTGGAAGTAATCGCGCACCATCGCCATCCACTCGGAGGCGGGGGTCAGCCCATGATCGCCGATGAGCGGGACGATCTGCCGCGCGGCGATGAGGAATGCGACCGCGTAAACGAAGCCGAGCCAGCGTAACAACAGGAATCGGGTAAGATACCAGGTATCCGCCGGGCGCCGCGGTGCCTCCCCGGTGCTCACATGGTAAGGACCAGTTTGCCCAGCGCGCTGGAAGTCATGATGTGCTGATGCGCCCGCCCCGCCTCGCCCAGGGGAATGGCAGTGCCGACGATGGGATTCAGCGAGCCATCCGCGATGCCCGCGGAGATGCGGGAATAAATCTCCGCACGCAATTCCGCGCCGGGGCTGAAAAACGTGATTCCGCGGATATCCGCCTCGCGGCCCATCAGGTTGCGGGCATCGATTTCCACCGGGCCGCGGCTCCCGATCACCACCACGCGCCCGGACTTTGCAAGGAGCGGCAGGTCCTTCCCGAGATTGTGGTGCGCGGCCATCTCGATGATCATGTCCAGCCCGTGATCGCCGGCTGCGCCTTTGATTTTATCGAGATAATCGGGCTCCTTGTGATTGAACGCGGCTTCCGCGCCGTTCCGCTTTACCAACTCCAGCCCCTCCGGCGTGCCCGCCGTGCCGAAGACGCGCAGCCCCGCCGCTCGCGCAAGCTGCACCGCCGCCGTGCCCACGCCGCCGCTTGCGCCGTGGATGAGCACCGTCTCGCCGCGCTTTGCCTGGCCCCGGTAAAAGAGCGCCCAGGTGGCGGTGCCATACGGAACGCCGAGCGCGGCGCCCTGCGCAAAGGTCATGCGATCCGATAGCGGATACACATCTTCCGCCGCGCACACCGCCTTCTCCGCGTAGGCGCCGGTGACCGATGAGGTGACAAAAACGCGGGAGCCCACCGGCAGCGTGCCGGATTCCTCGATGATGCCCGCTCCGTCCGCGCCAGGCGTGAACGGGAGCGGAGGCAGTTTCATATACTTCCCCTCGCGGATGTAAGCCTCGACGGGATTGACGCCGGCGGCGTGCAGGCGCACGAGCACCTGGCCGCGCTCCGGCACGGGGTCCGGGACATCGAGATACTCCATCACTTCCGGGCCGCCAAACCGCGAGATGCGAATTGCTTTCATTGGACAAACTCCAGTTTTACGGGCGCCGGGATGATGCCGGCTTCATGGGCGCGGGTGAGAAACTCATGGATCGCGCGGCGGCCGGCGTCGCCGTAATCGAGCGTATAATCGTTCACATACATGCCGATGAATTTATCGGCCATGGGCACGTTCATGCCACGAGCCAGCGGCATGGAATGAGCGACCGCCTGGGGGCGATGCTCCAGCCCGTAGCGGATGCTTTCCTCAAGGATGGAAGAAATGACCAGCCGCTCGTCCGGCGGAATGTCCTTGCGAATGACATTGCCTCCCAGCGGCAGAGGCAGCCCGGTTTCCCGTTTCCACCAGTCCCCAAGATCGATGATTTTCACAAAGCCCTCCGCCGAGTACGTGAGCTGCCCCTCATGGATCAGGAGGCCGGCCTGCGAGAGGCCGCTGGTGACATCGTCAAAGATTTGGTCAAACGGCACCTGGCGGGTATCGCCTTCCTGACCCAAGAAGAGACGCAGGGCAAGGTAGGCGCTGGTCATGGCCCCGGGCACGGCGATGCGCCGCTCGAGCAGCCAATCGCGGATTTCATCGTCGCCGGCGTCCTCAGTGAGGCCCTCGCGGGAGCGGGCCACGACGATCGGCCCGTAGCCATCGCCCATGCTGGCGCCGCAGGGGAGCAAGGCGTATTTATCCAGCACGTAGGAGTAGGCGTGGATGGAGATGGCGGAGATGTGCAGTTCTCCCCGCGTCGCGCGCTCGTTGAGGGTCTGGATGTCCTGGAGGATGTGTTCGAACTCGTACCCGCGCGTATCGATCTTTCTCTCCGCCATGGCGTAGAACATGAATGCGTCATCGGGATCGGGCGAATGCCCGAGGGTTAAATTTTTGGTAGCCTGCATATCGGGGCAAGAGGTAGGTTCGGCATTCCGCTGGCGCCAGCAAAAACAGAATATGGCTGAAACTGAATTACGGATGCCGGGCAGACGGCGGATGGAATTTGCCGCGCCGGCCAAGATTAATTTGAGTCTGCGCGTGCTCGGGAAGCGACCGGACGGTTTCCATGCGATTGAAACGCTGATCGTGCCGCTTGGCCTTGCCGACCGGCTCACCATCGAGGAAGCGGAGGAATGGGCGTTTTCTTGCGACGATCCCTCCGTGCCGGGCGATGAGGGGAATCTGGTGGTGCGCGCCGCGCGCCTGTTTTTTGCGGCGACGGGTTTGAAGGATGCCGTCCGTTGCCACCTGGCTAAGGCGATTCCCCATGGCGCGGGTCTCGGCGGCGGCAGCAGCGATGCGGCGGCGGCGTTGCGGATGCTGGATGCGTTTTTTGCGGCGAATCTGGGCCGGGACCGGTTGATGGCGATGGCGGCGGAGCTGGGGTCGGACGTGCCGGTTTTTGTGGACGGGCGTCCGGCGCGGTGCCGCGGACGGGGGGAAATCGTGGAACCAGCGGCGGATTTTCAGGAGAAATTGCCGGTTCTGCTGCTAAAGCCGGAGTTTGGCGTTTCGACGCCATGGGCGTACCAATGCTGGAAGGATTCGCGGCCGTTGCCCGGGGTGCGGTACGAGGCGCAGTGTTTTTCCTGGGGGATATTGGAGAATGACCTGGAGCGGCCGGTTTTCCAGAAATACCTGCTGCTGCCGGCGATGAAGGAATGGCTGCGGGGCCAGCCGGAGGTCAGTGGGGCGCTGATGTCTGGCAGTGGCTCGACGATGCTTGCGCTCCTGCGCGAGCCTGGTGTTGGGAAGGGGCTCGCCCTCCGTGCGCGGGAGATGTATGGGGAAGCCCTCTGGGCCTTCGAGACGATTGCCGGGTAGGGGGCTCTGCGATCCCTCCGGGATCGTGTCGCCTTTGGGGTTTTCTCCGGGGGTATCGCCCCGCCTGCGGCGGGTGCTCGACCCCCGGCTATCGATCTGCGAACCCTCCCGGGTTCGGGGGGCGGTGTGTTCGGCTTGGTAGAATGTTGTTTCGGGTTCGGGGGACGGGTTGGCGGCTCGATAAAATGTCGTTTTGGTTCATTGGCTGGGTACGTTCATGCCGGTCGCTGCTTTCCGCGGATCGGGACTTGGCGCGTCTTGCCGCGGGCTTTGCTCGTTTAACGAGGTGAGCGTCTGGCTCTTCGCTCTTGCTTCCTTCATTCCCTTTGGGTCCGATACCCCGAAGCTTGCTTCGGCTTTGTCGTTTCCGTGTCTGAAATCATATCTGAAATGCCTCGGGGCTTGCCCCGAGGTTCTTTACTTCCTTCTGGAGGGAAGTTTCTTCCAGCCACGCCCGGCCCCGCGCCACTTTGCGCCCATTCTCCCGTTGCGCCCTTATTCGCGGGGCCGGCAGCCCGCCCACGTGCGCATTGGAACAGGCATGGTGGGACAAATATTGTCCGACCCCCGGTGCGTTCTTCCTTGCTCCCACTTTTTTCCCCCTTATCCAATCCATGCATGAAGCCGCCGCCCGCGATACCGCGGCCCAGAAAAGAGCTCTCGGGCCGTTTCTCCCGCCCGCCGCTGGAGCGGATGATGCGCCTGCACGAACGCCTCAAGGCCGGCGTCTTCCCGAATTGCCGCAAGCTGGCCTCGGAGCTGGAGGTTTCCGCCAAAACGATCCAGCGGGATATCGATTTCATGCGGGACCGCCTGGGGCTGCCGATCGAGTACGACCAGCTCCAATTCGGCTTCTATTACACGGAGCCGGTCGCGACTTTTCCCAGCATCGAGGTGTCCCAGGGAGAGATCATCGCGCTGTTCGTGGCGCGCAAGGCATTGGAGCAATACCGCGGCACCTCTTTTGAAAGGGCGTTGCGGACGGCCTTCCGGAAAATCAGCGAAGGGCTGCGGGAGCGGGTGGATTTCCAATGGAGCGAACTGGACTCCGCGGTCTCTTTTCGTGGCTTGGGCACGTCAGCGGCGGATATCGACCTCTTCGAGAATATCAGCAAGGCGGTGATCGATTCCCGGGAGGTGGAATTTGAGTATAAAAAGGCGAAAAGCCCCGCTTATGAGCCCCGGCGGGTGCGTCCCTATCATCTGGGGTGCGTGTCCGATCTTTGGTATTTGTTCGGGTTTGACCTTGCGCGCGAGCAAATCCGGACCTTTGTGCTCCAGCGGATGCGCAACGTGCGGCAAACGGGCATTCGTTTCCATAAACCGGCGGACTTTTCGATCGGCAAACACCTGAGCGAGAGCTTTGGAGTTTTCTCGGGCCATGGAAATTTTTCGGTGCGCGTCCGGTTTGACGCGCTGGCCGGGCGACTGGTGAGCGAGCGGCAGTGGCACGCCTCGCAAAAAGTGAAGATGCTGCCCGGCGGCGGCGCCGAGATTCGGATGGAACTGGGGAGCCTGGAGGAGGTGGAACGGTGGATCCTGAGCTGGGGCAAGCGGGCCGAGGTGCTGGGACCGCCGGAACTGGTGGAGCGGATCCGCGCGACCCTGCGGCTGCTCAATGAGCGCTATCTCGGTTCCGGCGAGGCAGGAAAATCGGATTAATTGAACAACCGCGGCTTGTTCAGAAGGTCCCGGACCTCATCGATGGTCATGTTCTTGCTCGAGCCTTTGTAAAGCTCGTCAAGGTGCTCCTGGGAGGTCTTGCCCCGGGCGGTGACATCTGCGTCCCGGATCGAGTAGCTGCCTTTATCCGTGGTGAAACTCTTGTTGGCCTCGCTTGCCTGCTTGATAGCGGCGGCCTTGGTTGCAAAGGTCTGGTGGGCCTGGGCGTCGGTTTTGACGCTGGCGGTCTTGGTTGAGAACTTGAAGCTGCCCATCCAGAAGTTTTTGGCAGTGAAGGCCTTGGTTTCGAAGGACTTCGGCGAGAATTTCTGTACAAAGTCGAATTGCTTTACGTTCGCGGTTTTCGAGAAATCGAGGCCGGTTCCACCTCCGTAATAGGTCTTGTCCTGATTCGAGTTGCCCAGCGTCCGGTCCGGCTGCAACAGGCGTTCCGCCAGTTGGCTCTCCTGCAACTGGGCATGGACCAGCCCGGGAATGAGAAGAAGGAGGGCCAGAAGGAGGGGGCGCATTCGGGCTGCAAGAATGCCTCGGCGGAGAGGGGAAGTCGAATGGAAATTCGAGGTTTGAAAAATCAGGAACCGGCCCGGAGGCCTCCTTCGCGGGGGGCGGTCCGCGCGTTTCCTCATTCTTCCTTCATGATCTCCAACCGCGGCGCTGTCTCCGGCGTCCACGGATTGCGATAGCCGGACCGCGCGATTTCCTCCGCGAATGCCATGCTCATTTTCCAGACGCGCTCGACATCCAGCCGAAGGTGCGCCGGGCGATATGCTTCCAGGTTCTTTGCGGCGAGCCCGAACAGCCGGGCGGCGGGTTTTGCCCGCGAGGCGTCCTTGGGATGATCGGGACGGCGGTATTGCTTTTGCAGATGGACGAATGCCCCGGCAAATTGGATGAGCCCTTTATAGAAAGCGTGATTCCCATCCCGGGTCCGGAGCCAGAGGTGCTCCAGGACGTCGTGCGCCTCGTAATACTCCTGCCGGTTAAAGCAGGTAAAATAGCCGGCATACTCCGGCGGCAGGCCGGGTGTTTCGTGTTCGCGCAACATCCCCTGGATTTTGTCGGCTTTCTTCATTCCCGGAGGGGGATTTTGGGCGGCTAAAGCAAAATTGCAAATGGGAAGGCGCCCGGTCATACTGGGCGGCTTAAACCGAATGCGTGTCTGGGTGCTCGCCGTTATCTTGATTCTCCTTGCGGCGGCTTCCGCACTTTTTTCAGCCGTCGAGACCGCGTTTTTCTCTCTTCAGCCGCTGCAATTGCGCCGGCTGCGCAACCAGAATCCGCGGCTGGCGGACCGCCTGAGCCGCCTTCTGGAAAATCCACGCCGGGTCCTGAGCGCGCTGTTGCTGGCGGATGCGCTGGCGAATGTGCCGCTGATCGTTATCAGCCTATATATGCTGCGGACGGTGGAGCAGCGGTGGGTGCCCTTTGCGGTGGCCGCCGCCTGCATCTTTACGCTTATCGCGATCATCTGCGATCTGGCGCCCAAGGTGGTGGCGCTGGGGCAGCCATACCGCCTGGCAAAGGCGGGCGCCCGTTTCATGGGGCCGCTGCTTCCGGCGCTCGATCCGCTGGCGCGCATCCTCCAGCGCTGGAGCGAGCGGCTGGCGGATGCAATCACTCCCGCGCGCATGCAGGCTCAGGTCCCGCTGAGCGATGAGGAACTGGAGACGCTCGTCCAGCTCTCGGCCGAGGAGGGAATCCTGGAGGCCACGGAGAGCGAGATGATCCAGGAGATATTGAAGCTGGGCGACAAGACCGCGGGCGATTGCATGACGCCGCGCGTGGACCTGGTGACCATTCCCGACAACCTGACCAACGAGGAGGCGATGGAACGCCTACGCGCCCACCGGCACCGGCGCGTCCCGGTCTTTGGCGAGACACCGGATGACATCGTCGGCACGCTAGAGGTGATCCGCTTTTTCCTCAATCCCACGGTCCATTACACGGAGCTGTTGCACCCGCCCTCCTTTGTCCCGGAGACCATGAAGGCGCTGGAATTGCTCAAGAGTTTCATCCAGCACCCGCAAGGCATGGCGATTGTGGTGGATGAATATGGCGGCATGGAGGGCGTGGCGACGCTGAATGATATCGTCGAGGAGATCATCTCCGACGCGGTGCCGAGCGGAGAGCAGGAGCTTTACATCGAGCCGGCGGGCGAGGGGAGGGTGATCGCCGCCGGCCGCACCCGGCTGGACGACCTGGGGGAATTTGGCTTCCACCTCCATGCCGATGGCGTGGATACCATCGGCGGCCTCATCTTCAATCACACCGGCAGCGTCCCGCGTGTCGGGGCCACCTTCGAGATCGACAAAATCTGGGTCCGCATCCGGCGCTGCTCCCGCCGCGGGGTGGAAGAGGTGATGCTGGTGCGCGACCGGGAGGATCCCGAATGACCGGCGTCGCCCTGCTGTTTTGCCTGGGAATATCCTTTCTCTTTTCAGGAACGGAAGCCGGCATCCTCTCGCTCAATCGCGTCCGGCTCCGCCACCGGCTCAAGATGAATGATCCCGCGGCGCGCAAGCTCCAGCGGCTGGTAGCCCGCCCGGAGCGGATGCTCGTGACCGTGCTGCTGGTGACCAATTTCATGAACATCTGCGCCCTCCTGCTCCTTACGCAGCTCTGCGTGCACGCCTGGGGCCGGGCAGGGTATGTCTTTGCCATCCTGATCGGGCTGCCGCTCTGGCAATTTTGCCTGGAGCTGCTGCCGAAATCCCTCTTCCGCCGCTTCCCGTACCGCGCCCTGGCGGCGCTCTCCGGGATGCTGCGCTTTGCCGATATCGCCCTTTCCCCGGCGCTGGCCCTGGGCGGCCTGGTCCTGCGCCTGGCTCCGCGGAAGCCGGAGGAACGGAAGCTTTTCGCCGCGCGCGAGGATTTCCGGTATCTCACAATTGAGAGTGAAAGGCAGGGGACGCTGCTTCCGGTGGAGCGGGAGATGATCCACAACGTCATGGACTTGGGCGCCGCCAAGGCCCGGGACGTCATGGTGCCCATGGAGCGGGTCCGCACGGTGGCCGCATCCGCCACCGTGCAGGAGTTGCTGGAGCTGGCCCGGCAGAGCGGGCTGGACCGTTTTCCACTGGCTGACCGCAATGGGCACCTCGTGGCCACGGTGAATGTCTTTGAAGTGCTGATGGAGGGGGCGCGGAAGCGGCAGGTATCCAGTTACCAGCGGCGCATCGTGACCGTGACGCCGGATGAGGAGGCGTATAGCATCATGAAAAAGATGCGTGCAGCGCGGGCGACGCTTGCGGCGGTGATCGATGGGGGTAAGGGGCCAGTGGGGCTGGTTGGGTTCGAGGATTTGGCGGGATTACTGGTGAGAGTGGGGGAAAAAAGTGAAGGTCGAGCAAAAAAAGCTTGAAAAATGGCACGCCTCTGCAAATATGGTTTTCATGAAATTGAGAATTTCCATAATCGCTCTCGGGATTTCATTCCTAGTGAATGCCGGGTGCTCCACGGTTAAAACGGCATACAATGGCGATGAGCAGTCTCGTTTCACGAATCCCGCCAAGATTGCCGAAGCAAAGAACCCAAATGGCCTGGAGCCGGTCGCGGAAGGCCCGGTCATGCCTGAAACCCATACGGCCAACACCGGCGGCGTCGGGATCAACTCCATGACCGGCAGCAGCGAGCCGGAATCCTGGGGCGGCTCTCTCTCCGACCGCTAATTTTCTCCCGGGGGCCAGCCCGGTTTGGCACCCTTCGGTCCAACAGGCCCTGTCAGGGGCGCGACAAGGATTCCTTTTCCCCCGGTCCCTGTCGCGTCCCTGCCGGGGCCTGATATTTTTTTGAACCAGGGCCGGCCGGTTTCTCCCGGTTCGGCGTCGTTCCACGGGACCTGCGATGGATCCCCGCCTTTTCGGCGAAACGCTTTTCGGTTGAACATTAAGACCCCTGAAAAGTGCTGGCGTCGCCCGAAAGCCCTGCTAAAACGCCGCGAATGCGATTGCTCGTTACCGGTGGCTGCGGATTTATCGGCAGCAACTTTATTCGTTATATTCTGGAACATTACGATCCGGAATTCGTCACCAATGTCGATGCCCTGACCTACGCTGGGAACATTGCCAACGTCTCCGGCCTGGCCGCCAAGTATGGCGACCGGTACGAGTTTTTCCACGCGGACATCGCCAATGCGGACCTTATGGATGAGCTGATGCGCAAGCACCAGTTCTACGCCGTCGTCAATTTCGCCGCCGAGTCGCACGTGGACCGCAGCATCAATTCGCCGCAAAACTTTATCCACACCAATGTCGTCGGCACCAGCGTCCTGCTGGATGCCGCCCGGCGCCACGGGGTCCGCCGATTTGTCCAGATATCCACCGACGAGGTTTACGGCTCGCTGGGTCCGGAGGGGAAATTCACCGAGCAATCGCCCATCGATCCCAGTTCGCCCTATTCCTCCAGCAAGGCCGGCTCCGATCTGCTCGCGCTCGCTTTCCACAAGACCTACGGGTTGGAAGTCGTGATCACGCGGTGCTCGAATAATTACGGCCCTTACCAATACCCGGAAAAGTTGATCCCGCTCATGATCATCAACGCCCTCCGCGGCAAGCCGTTGCCGGTGTATGGCGATGGGCAGAACGTCCGCGATTGGATTCACGTGGAGGACCATTGCGCCGCCATTGTCGCCGCGCTGTTCAACGGGCGTCCCGGCCAGGTCTATAACGTCGGCGCGGATTCCGAGATGAAGAATCTGGACCTTGTGAACCGCATTCTCGAACACCTCGGCAAGCCGAAGGACCTGATCCAGTTTGTAACCGACCGCCTCGGGCATGACCGCCGGTATGCGATTGATTCCTCCAAGATCCACGAGGAGCTTGCCTGGAAGCCGCTGCACAAGGTCGAAGAAGGCCTGCCATCCACCATTGATTGGTACCTCGCCAATAGGGAGTGGTGGGAGAAACTGATTCCCGCGTGAAAATTGCCATCCTCGGCGCCGGCGGCCGCCTGGGAGCCGCGCTTGCCCGCATCTGGTCCGCGACCGATGAGGTGCTGCCTTTCGCCCGCGCGGGACTTGATCTCTCGCGTCCGGGCGAAATCGAGCGCGTGCTCGGGCCGGTGAGTTTCGACGCGCTGGTGAATTGCGCCGCGCTCACCAATGTGGATTACTGCGAGACGCACGAGGAAGAGGCGATGCTCATTAACGCGGAAGGGGCGGGGGAGATCGGCGCTCTCTGCGCGCGCAAAGCGGCCCGCTGCATCCATATCAGCACCGATTATGTCTTCGACGGCGAAACCGACCGCCCTTACACGGAGGAGGAGCCGGCCCGCGCCATCAGCATTTATGGCGAATCGAAGCTGCAAGGGGAGCGCGCCCTCCATGCCGCATCGCCCGATCACCTGGCCGTCCGCGTCTCCTGGGTCTTCGGCCCGGATCGCCCGAGCTTTATCGATGGCATCCTCAAGCGCGCGCTCGAATCCGACCATGCCGAGGCCATTGGCGACAAGTGGTCCACGCCCAGCTTCACCCTTGACCTGGCCGGAATGCTTCACCCCTTCCTCCGCGATATCCCAATCGGCGGCCTCCTCCACGCCAGCAACACCGGTCCGTGCACCTGGCGCGATTACGGCGAATACGCCCTTCAGGTTGCCGCCGCCGCCGGTCTGCCGGTCAAAACCACCACCGTCGCCAGCCTTCCAATCGCCGGGATGAAAGCCTTCATCGCCCGCCGTCCCGTTTACACCGTACTTTCCACGGAAAAACTGGCGGGGCTCACCGGCGCTCCGCCGCGGCCATGGCAGGCGGCTGTGGATGATTATATCCGGAACTGCGTCGCAAAAAACGCGCGTTCATAAATTCGCCGCCGCTCGATGATTTGGCGCCGCATCATCGCCCGGCAACCGAGATCAAAATGGCTCTAATAGAGCCCGCGCCGGCCACCCCCGGAGATCGCCTGGGTGACAAATTCGTTCCAGAGTTCCATTTGATCGGTCGGCACGGATGACGGGGCAGGAACGGTTAGATGGGATTCTTCCTGAAGCGCTTCCAGGACGCTCACGCCGATTCGAAACGCGAGGCGGCTCGCCAGGTCGGACGTGAGACGTCCGCCGAAGAGAGCGGCGTTTACCCTCGCGAGCGCCTCGAGGTGGGCGTCGTCTTCGCGAAAGAAGACGCGATTGCTCAAAAGGGGGCGTGCGGTGGCGCCATCGGGTTCGTTCATGGGGAGTGTCGCGTGCATTCTCGCAGGCGCGTCAAGGCGGCGACCGATTCCGAAAAAAAATCGGGCTCCCGGGACTGGGCTCATCCGTAAAGAAATTTATCACGCGATGGAAAAGGAAACCGGCCCGGGGAAGGTGGAACGGCGAAGACCGCCCGTTGACAAAGAGGCCAGCCGTTTCGATACTGAATCGCAATGAGCTTGGACCTGAATGACCTGTTGAGAGACTGGCCCCATGAGCCGGGCCAGATCAAAGTACGGCGAATCCTCGGCAGCGACGGGAAGGAGAAAATCCAGCTTCGGATCGATCTGGGCGTGATCCAGATGGAGACCAGCGGCCGGCCGGATGGCGAACGGCCCCACGGATGCGAATCGCTGCTGGCATATCACCAGGCCATGGTGGAGGAGAAAGAGGCGGCGAACGAGCAATACGCCCTCTCACCCGAGGAGGTGAGCGAGCTGCAGCAGGAGGGCATCCAGTATTACCACCGCTACATCTCGCTTTTTCAGCTCAACGACTTCCAGGGCGTAATCCGCGATACGCAGCGGAACATCGATCTGTTCAACTTTGTCAACCAGCACGCAAACGGCGATGAGTTTGCGCATTCGCTGGAGCAATTCCGCCCCTACGTGCTCATGATGAACACGCGCGCCCGCGCCTCGATTGAGCTGGAGCGCAAGGACTACGGCGCCGCGCTCAGGCAGATCGAGCGGGGCCGGCAGAAAATTGTCGATCTCTTCACGGACAACGAGAATACGGACCTCGCCGAGCGGAGCCCGGAAGTCGCCTTCCTGGACGAGTGGATGGAAGAGATCCGCGCCCGGCAACCGCTGACCAAGCTGGAGAAATTGCAAAGGGAAATGGAAAACGCCATCGCTGCGGAAGCTTATGAGCGCGCCGCGGAATTGCGGGACGCCATCCGCGCCCAGATGGCCAAGAAAAAGGAAAAGAGCGCCGAGGCCAGAGCGCGCCGCCAGGAATAAACGTTCCGGCCCAACTCCTTCCGGTATTGCGCCGAAGGGCCGAAATGTGATGGATTTCAGTCTTTTCACACATTGATGATGAAATCCACCGCCAACCGCTCCTCCTCTCTCCTCCGTAAACTTTCGCGCCTGCTTCCCATTCTGTTGCTGGCGGCATGCGGCAAGGGCGGAGGCGGCGGGCAGGCGCCGGAGTCCACACCGGGCGGCCCGCCAAAGGTGGTGGATGTGCCGGTGCAGATGGAAACCACAGGGGAAACGGACCCGAGCGCCTCAACGGACGCGGTGCACGGCGGCACTTTTATCGAATGGGGAGGGGACTACCCGAAATCCCTGAACGTCTGGCTGGATAGCAACTCATTCTCCGGCACCGTTTGCGGGCTGATGTTTTCTCCCCTGGTGGATTTGCATTCCACGGAGCAGCGGCCAGTGGGGGATATCGCCTCCTCCTGGGAAATCTCGGCCGACAAGAAAACGTACACTTTTCATCTGGATCCCGCGGCCAAGTGGAGTGATGGCAAGCCGGTTACCGCCGAGGATGTGCAGTTTTATTATGATGTGATGATGAACCCGAAGAATCTGACCTCGCAATGGCGGGTCGATCTCTCGCGGTTTTCGCGGCCCGAGGTGGTGGATGAGCACACGGTCCGCCTCCAGGCCACGGAGGCGCATTGGAAGAACTTCTGGACGGCGGGCGAGATGACTCCTTTGCCGAAGCATGCATGGGCCGGGAAGGACTTCAACTCGATCAACTTCGATTTTCCGGTCGTGAACGGCCCCTATACCCTCGATGAGGTGAATACCAACCATTCCGTCAGGCTGAAGCGCCGGGGGGATTGGTGGGGCCGGGTGAAACAGTATAACGAGCATAAGTACAACTTCGATTACCTTGAATTCAAGTCGATGGATGACCAGGTGAAGGTGCTCGAGTTTTTAAAGACGGGCGGCTTTGACCTGTATCCCATTTACACGGCGCGCATCTGGGCGGAGCAGACCAATTTCCCGCAAATCCAGAAAAACTGGATCGTGAAGCAGGCCGTTTACAATAGCGCCGCCATCGGCTTCCAGGGCCTTGCGATGAACTTGCGGCGCCCGCTTTTCCAGGATATTCGGGTCCGGCAGGCGCTGGCCGATCTGCTTGATCGCGAGATGATGAACGAGAAGCTGATGTTCAATGAATATTTTCTTCTGAACTCCTATTTCCCCGATCTCTATCCGAACGATCAGAATCCCAATCTGCCGGTGACGAAGTATGACCCGGACAAAGCCCGCGAGCTACTCAAGGAGGCGGGATGGGTGGTGGGCGGCGACGGCATGCTCTCCAAGGACGGCCAGCCGTTCAACCTGACGATTCTCCATCACTCGAGCTCGGATTTGCGCCATCTCAATATCTACCTGGAAGACCTCAAGAAGGTCGGCATTAACGCAAATCTGGAAATCGTTTCCTTTGCCGACTGGACCAGGCGCGTGGACAATCACGAGTTCGACATTGTATGGGCCGCGTGGGGCGACTCCCGGCTGCGCGATCCGGAAGCGATGTGGAGTTCCAAAACGGCGGATGACATCGCGACGCAGAACATTTGCGGCCTCAAGGATCCGGAAGTGGACAAGCTGATCGACGAGCAGAAGACCGAGATGGATCTGGCCAAGCGCGATGATATCGACCGGCAACTCGATGCGCGCCTCATGCAGCTTTGCCCCTATGTGCTGATGTGGCAATCGCCCTGTCACCGCCTCCTGTATTGGAACCGATTTGGAACGCCCAAGTATGTGCTTTCCAAGTACGGCGACGAACAGGACTCGCTCGGTTATTGGTGGTACGACGACGCCAGGGCCGCGGCACTGAATCATGCGATGAGCCAGGGAACAGTCCTGCCCGCGCTGCCGGCGAAGGTTCATTACGGGCAATGACGGCTTATATCGTCCGGCGACTGCTGCTGATGATTCCGACGATGCTCGGGATAACTCTGGCCTGCTTCCTCCTTTGCCAGTTCGTCCCCGGCGGCCCCGTCGAGCAGGTGATCGCCAAAATCCGCGCCGTCGGCAGCGAGCGCGGAACAAAGCAGGTGGAGATATCCCCGGAGGAGGTACAGAACATCAAGGCTTACTTTGGATTCGATAAGCCAATCTATGTCCGCTACTTCACCTGGCTTGGGAAGATGCTGCATCTGGACCTGGGCACCTCCTATGTCTATCACGAGCCGGTCTGGAACGTGATCATCAGCAAGATGCCGATCTCGCTTTTCTTTGGCCTGACCTCGTTTTTTCTTTCCTACCTTATTTCCGTGCCGCTCGGCGTGTGGAAGGCCATCAAGCACCACAGCCTGTTTGACACGGCAACGTCGGTCTTCGTGTTTACCGGGTATATCATTCCCAGTTACGCGCTCGGCATCCTGCTCATCATCTTTCTGGCGGGCGGCACATACCTGACATGGTTTCCGCTGGCGGGCGTCACCTCGGATAATTACGAGAATCTTTCCACCCTCGGGAAGCTGCTCGATTTCCTGCACCACATCTGCCTCCCGATGGTCTGTTATATGGCCGGGGAATTCGCCTTCCTGACCCAGCTCATGAAAAACAGCATGCTGGATGAATTGAACAAGGATTACATCCGCACCGCGCTGGTAAAGGGCGTGAGCTTTCGCAAGGCGATCTGGAAGCACGGGTTCCGCAATGCGCTTATCCCGCTGGCCACGGGCAGCGCGGAACTCTTTACCGTGATGTTCGCCGGATCGCTCTTTGTGGAGCGCGTCTTCGATATCGACGGCATGGGCCTGCTCGTTTACAACTCGATGATCGGGCGCGATTACAACGTGGTGCTTGGCGTCATTGTCCTCACGAGCATCCTGACCATGTTCGGCCGCCTCTTTGCCGATCTCCTTTATGTGGTCTTTGATCCACGCATCCGGCTTACCTGACCTGTGTTTTCCGATATTGCAAAAGAGCGTTTCAAACGATTTCGCGCCATCAAGCGCGCGTGGTTTGCGTTCATCATCCTTTCCGGCGCGTTCGTTCTATCCCTGTTTAGCGGGGAGATCGCCAGCGATCATCCGTTGATCCTATCCTACAAGGGTCATTATTATTTTCCGACGCTCAAGTTCTACCCGGACGCGACCTTTGGCGGCGAGTACAGGACCGAGGCGGATTACGTCGCCATGCGCGCTCCGGACTCGGCTTTCCACAAGGCGGGCGGCTGGATGCTGCTGCCGCCCATCCCGAACAGCCCGCAGCATTCCTATCTGGATATCGCGGGCAATCCGCCATTCCCGCCTTCCCGCGATCACTGGCTCGGCACGGACGGCTCCGGGCGCGATATCCTTTCGCGGCTGATCTACGGATTCCGCATCAGCATGGTTTTCTCGCTCGCGCTGACGGCGGTCGGCACCATTGTGGGCATTGTTGTCGGCGCGATCCAGGGTTATGCGGGCGGCAAGGTGGATATCACGTCGCAACGTTTGATTGAGGTTTGGTCGTCGCTGCCGAGCCTCTATGTCGTGATTCTGCTCGGCGCGATTTACGGGCAGGGGTTCGCCATGTTGCTGGTGGTGCTGTCGCTCTTCCAGTGGATCGGGCTTTCCTATTACATGCGCGGGGAATTCTTTAAGCTGCGGGAGCAGCCTTATGTCCTGGCCTCGCGCGCCCTGGGCGCCAGCCATTTCCGCATTCTATTCCGCCAGATGCTGCCGAATGCGATGACTCCGGTGATTACGATGCTGCCATTCAGCGTGGTCGCGGGCATCTCTTCGCTGACGGCGCTGGATTTTCTCGGCTTTGGCCTGCCGCCTCCAACGCCGTCATGGGGCGAGCTGATCGACGAGGGATTGCAAAATCTTCAGGCGCCATGGCTCGCGGGCTCGGCGATTGCCGCGCTCTTCATCACATTGATGCTGGCCACCATGATCGGCGAGGGGATCCGCGATGTGCTGGACCCAAAATCGCTGACGAAACTGCGATGAAAATCCTCGCCGCGAATACGATTTTATCGCCGCCGACCGGCGGATCGCCGCCAATCCCGCAACCGCAAATCGATCTCCGGATCATCACCCAAAATAAATCATGAGCACCGCCGAGCCCTTGCTGGAGGTAAAGGATCTTACCATAGAGTTTTCCACGCGGCGCGGCCTGTTTGAGGCTGTGAAGGGCGTTTCATTTTACGTGAACAAAGGGGAGACGCTGGCAATCGTGGGAGAAAGCGGCAGCGGCAAGAGCGTCTCCGCGCTCTCCCTGACGCGCCTGCTGCCGGAGCCGCCCGCGCGTTACAAAACCGGCAGCATCCTCTGGAAGGGCGAGGATGTGCTGAAGATGAACTACGAGCGGCTTCGGTCGATCCGCGGGGGCCAGATGGCCTATATCTTCCAGGAGCCGTCCACATCGCTCAACCCGGTGTTCACCATTCGCAACCAGATTGCGGAGGCCATCCAGTTGCACCGGCCGGAGGTGAAGGACATCGATAAAGAGGTCATCCGCTGGCTGGAGATCGTGGGAATCGTCAATCCCGCGCAGCGCATGGGCGATTACCCGCACCAGCTCTCCGGCGGAATGCAGCAGCGCGCCATGATTGCGATGGCCCTGAGTTGCAAGCCCGACCTGCTGGTGGCCGATGAACCGACCACCGCGCTGGATGTGACCATCCAGGCGCAGATCATGGATCAATTGCGCGAGCTAAAAGCGCAATTCCACATGTCCATTATCCTGATTACCCATAACTTCGGCATCATCGGGGGGCTGGCGGAGCGCGTGGCGGTCATGTTTCGCGGAAAGATCGTCGAGCACGGGACCACCGCGGAGGTATTGCGCAATCCGCAGCATCCTTATACGCGCGCCCTCATTGATTGCATTCCCAAACCGGGCGTCCGCGTCCGGCGGCTGGCCACCATTAACCACGACGCATTGGCGGAGTAATATTCGGACAGGATTGACTTACCTGCTTGCGGCAGCGGCAAGCAGGCGCGCGGTAAGTTGCGCGGGCGTTTTTATCGGCGATGAGCATGCGGAGCCGCTGCAAAGGAAAGCGGTGGCGCCGGGCAAATCGGGATAAGTGACATCGTTGCCGGGCAGGGGGCCTTCCTTTCTGTCGTACCATTCAACGCGAGCGAAGGGCGGCGCGCTTCGCAGCGCCGCGGAGTAGAGGGCGGCGGCGCCGGCGTTTTCTTTCGAGCCGACGATTACGACATGCACCGGCTCGCTCCGCAGCTCGCGATCCGCCAGCAATATCCCGCCCACGGCGAAGCCCTGCGACGCGATGACAGCCGGCGCGGCGAGGTAACGCATCGCATGGTTCGCCATTGCGCGATATTTCGAATTGCCGGCTGCAAAACCGAGACGCACCGCAAAGCGCGCAAGACCGATGTTCTCATCGATATTCGGCTCCGGCGCCAGAGGATCGCCGGCCTGGGGCGCAGTGCTCGCGAAACCGGTCCCCGCGTTGAAATGCGCCTCGATGAAATCCGCAGCCGCTTCCGCCCTGGCGAGCCATGCGCGGTCCGCGGTCGATTGGTACAATGCGAAAAATGCGCGGCCCATCTCCAGCGTATCCGCAAGATAAGGCCCGCCGGCGTCGCGTTGATCGTGGCGGAAGCCGCCGCCGGGCAGGGAACGGCTGGCAAGGATCCACCGGGCGGCCCGCTGCGCATCAACCAGGCAGCCGCGTCCGCCGCCGGCATCGTAAAGGGCGCACAGGCAGGCGATAGCCCGCCCGTTGGAGGAGGCATAGATATGCCGGTCGATGCGCGGAACTCCCCGGGCTCGCCGGGCCGCGCCGCTCAGCGCGTAATAAGCGGCGGAATTTCTGCCATCCACCAGGTCGGCGTCCTGGCTCACGTAGAAGGCTCCATCCGGCGAGGTTAGAAAATTCTTCACGTAACCCCGGATTTTTTGCGCCGGTTCCAGCCAGCGCGGATCCCTCAGCGACGTTGCGGCAATCGCATAAATCCGGATACTCTCCGCCTGGACCGGCATGATTTTCTCGAAATGGGGATGCGTCCAATCGCCGCCGGTCGAGTATTGATCCATGCCGCCCCAGACGGGATCGATCAATAGCTCCGCCGCTTGCAGCGTCTGGCGTGCCATGCCCTCATGGCCGCTGACGAGGCAATACTCCACCGCGTCCCAATCGAGAAATTTATCGGTGTGGCCCCATGCCCCGAGTTTCGGGTCATAGGCGCCGAGGAATTTCTTTTGCATCGCCGCCCGTTGCGTATCGGTCAGCCCGTTGCCGGCGCTTTCCACTATTGCCGGCGTTGCCGTGGCGGAGGGCCCAGGCGTGGGATCGTCGATAAAGGCCTTGAGCATGGACGCCATCATTTTTGGCGGGATGTATCCCTGGCGCTTCGCCAGCTCCCGGCCGTTGCCGTCGAAGATGATTGTCGCCGGCCAGCCGTAATCCTCATACCGGGCGGAAAGCGCGGGATGCGCATCCTGGTCCGCGCGCACCGCGATGTAACCCGCGCGCAATAGCTTCTGGACCGCCGGGTCGCTGTAAGTATTGGCGTCCATCACGTGGCACCAGTGGCACCACACGGCCGCCAGGTCCAGGATCACGAGTTTTTTCTCCACCTTTGCCTGCTCGAAAACCTTGGGCGACCAATCCTGCCACGCGATATCCGCCTTTGCCGCGCGGGCAAACAAGAGCAACGCCGCAATCCAATAAACCGGGCGCAAAAGTCGAATCTTGGACTGCATGAACATGATTGATGGGATTACTCGGAGCCGTTTCGCGACTTCCCGAAATATGGGAGCACCAAAGCGATCCGCTTATTCCCCGAATCCTGAGAATCCAGACCGATCTTCTTCTTACAACTGCCCGGCGAGTATCTGGAATATCTCCGTGTTATCGATAAATCCCTTGAGCGCGTCCGTTCCCGGGCCTTTGCCAATTGCGATGACATCCTGTGCGCTATCGATTGCCGCAGGCACATAATAAGCCGCCGGCGAATCCGCCTGTGGAGCAGGGGACCCCGTGCCGCTTTTCTGAGGGCCATTCGGGCCCGTGGCCCAGCAGATGGCCGGGTAGCCCAGCGCATTCACGCCCAGCAGCCCGACGCCATGCTCCTGGCGCAGCGGGTAGCCGTTCATCGTCATCCCGCCGGTGGCATGCAGGCCCGCGGCGATGACCACGGAATTCTCGCCGGAATACCGCAGCGCGGTCGCCAGTGCGCGATCCATATCCACCGTCTCCGTCAGCACATGCTCGCCGTCGTTGGTTTCCGCCGCGCGGCTGATCAATTCCGCATCCACCACCAGCAGGTAGCCGCGCTCGTGCACTTGCAGGAATTCGATGGCGCGCCGCACCATGTCCGGCAGCGTCGGCTCCTGGCTGCCGGGCTGGATTTGGTTGGAATACGCCAGGTCCGCGTTTGCGAATATCCCCACGCGCGGCGCCGTTGTGAAGATGGGCGCGTTCTCGAGTTCCGCCTTGGAGCGCATGATCTCCGCGCCCTTGCTCTTCATCTCCAGCAGCAGGTCCCGGCCATCCTTGCGGTGGCCGCTCTTGCTCTCCGGGGTAAAGTCCTGCGCGCCGCCGCCCATGGCGACATCCAGGGAGGCCTTTTCGGCGAATTGCACCGCGATGTCGTCAACGTTGCCGCTTTTTTCTTCGTGGGCGTAAAAAGCCGCGATTGCCGCATCGGTCAATTCTCCCGTGGTCACGATTCCCACCGCGCGCCCGTGCTGCTTTGCCAGCTCGAGGATCGATTGGAGCGCCCGGCCCTTCGCATTCACGCCAAGCGTCCCGTTATCCACTTTGACTCCCGTGGCGATTGCCGTTGCCGCCGCGGGCGCGTCCGGCACGGCAAAGTCATTGGCATAATTCGACACCAGCGCCAGGTGCGGCAGCGTCTCCATTGTCAGGTGATGAACGGCGCCGCCATCGTACAGCCGCGCCGCGGTCAGATTGCCCGTCACCAGCCCATCGCCGACAAAGAGGATGATGCCGAACGGCTTCTGGACCACCCAGGTCCGGAAGAGCAGGAATCCGCCCGCGATGAAGACCAGCAGGAGAAACAAGGCCAGCAACTGATTCCGGAGATTCATGAAAAAGGGAAAGTATAGGGATGGGGATTATCAATAATGAAGGATGAATTATGGAAACCGGAACCGCCGCGCGGCCCGTTCCGCTTTTGGGGTCCTACGGGGCCGGCTGCTTCGTTTTCTCATCGTTCATGCCCACGGTATTCTCTTCGCAGGTCCGGCATGGCCGCGAATTTCGAAGCGATGTTTGTGAGTTCCAGCCGCCACCCAAAACCTCCCGGGGCGCACTCCCGGCTCAAGCAATTCTTCGCCGCCCTCGGCCCCGGGCTCATCACGGGCGCGGCGGATGATGATCCCTCCGGCATCGCCACCTATACCTCCGCCGGGGCGCTGCTGGGCATCTCGATTCTCTGGACGGCGCTCATTACCTGGCCGCTCATGGCCGCCGTGCAATTCATGTGCGCCCGCATCGGCCTGACCACCGGGCAGGGGCTTACGGTCAATCTCAAGCGGAAATTCCCGCCTTGGGTCGCCGGCGTGCTGGCCATGGCGCTGCTGGCGGCCAATAGCATCAATATCGGCGCCGATCTCTCCGGCATGGCCGATGCCGCATCCTACCTGACCCATTGTCCCTCCATGGTGCTGGTCTTTGTCTTTGGAATCGGGATCACCTGGGCCACGGTGGCGATGCCCTATTATCAATTGGCCGGCGTCCTCAAGTGGCTGGCGCTTTCGCTATTCGCCTATGTCGTGGCCGCGTTCGTTTCCGGTGGCAATTTCGCCGGGGTGCTGCGCGCGACTCTCACGCCATCGCTGCCGCATGGCAAGGATGCCTGGGGGATGCTGGTCGCGATCCTCGGCACCACCATCAGCCCGTATCTCTTTTACTGGCAGGCCTCCGAGGAGACGGAGGAAGAGCGCGCTGCAGGGCGCATCAGCCGCGTGCGGCGCTCCGGCACCACGGATGGGCAGATCATCACGCGCAAGATCGATGTCGGCATCGGCACGTTTTTCTCAAACCTGGTGATGTATTTCATCATCCTCACGGCCGCCATTACACTGCACCGCACCGGCTCGACGCAGATCGAAACCTCGCGCCAGGCCGCCGATGCCCTCCGGCCCATCGCCGGGCAGTTCTCCGCGCTCCTTTATACCGCCGGCATCGTGGGCGTCGGCCTCCTGGCCATCCCGACGCTTTCCGGCTCCGCCGCATACGCGCTGGCGGAAACCTTCAATTGGCGCCAGGGCCTCGCAAAGCCGCTTGGCCGGGCCCCGGCGTTCTACGGGGTCATCATCGTGGCCACGCTCGTGGGAATCGCGCTCAATTTTGCCCGGGTCAACCCGGTCAAGGCGCTGTACTGGTCGGCGGTCATCAATGGTCTGCTGGCGCCATTCCTGATGGTCGCGATCCTGCTCGTCGCCATGGATTCGAAATTGATGAACAACCAGCCCAGCTCGATCCTCGGGCGCGTGACCGTCGCCATCGCGACGCTCTTCATGTTCGCCGCCGCCGTCGGGATGTTCGTTTTCCAATAAAAAACGCGGCAGCAAAAAAGGCGCGCCGGGAAAAGCGCGGTGAATAACTCCGCCAATTTCGAGGCGGGCGCGAGGGGACGAATCCGAATTCACAAGTTATTCACAAGCCCGGAAGTCGCTCATTCCCAAGCTGGTATCTATAACAACGTACAATATATGTCATATAAAATTGACCAGTGTTGGTGCCGATTCGGGGTATGGAAATTAGACGCTGGAATTTGCTGACTTGAAGGAGCACGCTATCTGCCGTGAGAGCGTTTGCCGTTTTCCTTTCCATGAATCCCGGTCCTTTCGTCCGTGAGGATGGTCCGCAAATAGGGGCTATTGTCGTCATGGTTGGTGATTCACACGAGCCCCCGCCCGCGAATTATTTCTCAATGGCGGCAACACAATTCAATCTCGGATGTCCCAGGATAAGCGAGGTTGTTCCCTATTTGGAGCCATTTGATCCGGTGGCGATTGGATGGCGAAACGCCACCGTGGGGCCATACACGTTTTTTACGAATCGAGAGCCAAACGCTTTTCCGATATGAGACGTATGCCCAAGCCCAAGCCAGACCCCAGCCAAGAGGCCGCAAGGGCCGTGGAGCGCGTTACGGACAGCGATCCGGTCAACGGTGAGGACCTGCTGGGATCGCCGAAATTGAAACGGCAGCTTGCGGCAGCGAAGAAGAGGCTCCTGGCCCGTTCACGGCGATAAGCGGCCCGTCGGCCTTCGCTGGGAGGGTGTTTAAAAAAAGTGTTGCATTTCCGATGCTGTTGAATTGTACTTGTTTTCAACACTTCGCCACCAATGACACCATCCGAACAATTCATTGAATCAGAAATACCGCCGTCCGTAAGGCTTCATTTTCCGAAAGTTATCCAGACCGCCTATGGCATCGTGCGAGAAATCCGCCGGGAGCATCGGTGGCTGGCAGGCAAGAGCGTGGTTGAGGGACATATGCGGGCATGGGCAGTGGATTTTGGATTTTCGCAGTTGATCGAGAGCGGCAAATGGACGCCCCGCAAGGTTGATTGGCCAAAATATCCGAACGAGACCGGGGCTTATCTCAGAATTTTCACCCAAAACGCTGTAGTCACCGTGAGTCAGTTGGTCAACTGCTGGGAGCCGCCCCGAAAAGCCCTATTCCGGGATAATGCTCGATTCCTCAACGAACGATACCTATTTGAATACATGGAGCCTGAGCGGGTCAATGATATGGGGCACCTCATTATCGGGCACGGCTATCAGCAACTTTCATTTGTACAGGTAGCGATGCCCCATCCTGAAAACCGGCATGCGTGGCTGGCGAGCAGTCGAAATATTCTCAATGAACTCCACGATGCGTCTAGCGACCTGGCGCCAGTTGAGGAGGTTGCCGCCGACACCGCGATGCAAATCAAATCCGATCTACTGAAAAGGCTTTCCGAGAATGCCGGATAACGTAATTTCCTTTTCCAGCCAACCTCGCCCCAGCTTCATCCCGGCGCGGCTCACGGAGGCGCGTCAAGCGCAACGCATGACAATGACCGACCTCGCGAACGCGGTCTGGGTGACGCCAGCGACGATCTCCAATTATGAAGCGGGAGCGCGGGAGCCAGATAGTGTCGTCTTGACCAATCTTTGCCGGGTTCTCGATATGCCGCTTACATATTTTGTGACGGGGCGACCCGAGGCTATAGACGACGGCAGCACGTCATTTTTCCGGAGATTCGGCGCGAAGACCAAGGTCGTTAATAACATGCTACACCGCTACCGCGTATGGTCCGGCGAAACGACTGCATACCTGCAACGATTCATTACTTTTCCAGAGTATGAAATTCCATCTTTTTCGGATTTGGACGAGACTGTTGGCGAAGAACAAGAGGCAGAGGCAATTGAAGCGCTGGCATCTGAGTGTCGCAAGCAATGGGGCCTCGGGAATGGTCCCATTGGAAATGCGGTGGCGCTTCTTGAAAGCAAGGGCGTGATAGTAATCCAGCTCAATATCGGCGACCTTGAGAACGTAGATGGATTCTCGTGCTGGCAAATCGGTCGTCCGTTTATCTTCCTGGAAGAGCATGATTGTCCCGCTGTTCGCTCCCGGTTCAACGTCCTCCATGAAGCCGCCCATCTAATTTTGCATCGTCACATCGGAATGGAGGAACTAGAGAATCCATCTGTTCTGAAGCGGGTAGAGCGCCAAGCAAATCGGTTTGCGTCGGCCTTCCTGCTTCCGCAATCGACTTTTAGAACTGAAGTCTGGGGAAATACGATCTCCCATTTCCTAGAATTGAAACGGAGATGGAAAGTCTCAATTGCAGCTATGGGGCATCGCTGCAAACAGATAGGAATTTTCGACGATGAAGAATACGTCAGGTTCCGCAAGCAGTTGAGTTATAACCGATACCTCAAGCAGGAACCGATGGATTCTGGGGTGAATGCGTTCTCAAATGAACGAAATTCCGTGCTGCCAAAGGCCATAGATTTGCTCCTTACGAGCGGCCTGCGGACAGCTTCAGACATACAAAACGACATCCGGATAGGATCGTCCAAATTGGCAATGATATGCGGCGTCGATGAGAAGAAGCTGACTCCCGAGGAAAGTGTCGAAAATGCGCCGATTATTCAACTCCGGCAGCCATCATGGAATTAGTTCACAGGGGCGCGTGACGCCGCAACGCATCGCTTAGAAAACAAAACGGCCCGCGTGACGTATCTCTTGGCGGAGCAATCACCCGGGCCGTAGGCAGTCCCCAGGGGAACCACACTGGAAAGTAGAGCGCAGATTGGACTTGAAATCAAGGTGTTGATGCCGATTCATGGTATGGAAATTATAGGGCGTCCTTGAAACCGGGCGGAGGGATTTGAACCCCCGGTACGCTTTTTAGTCGTACTCCCGATTTTAAGTCGGGTGCAATCAACCAGACTCTGCCACGCCCCCGAGTCGCCAGTCTCTCGCAGAATCAGAACTTGTCAAATGGATGCTGGCAACCAGAGCCCGGATCGGCGATGCCTCCCATGAGCCCTTACGCAAGCCCAAGCCAGACTCCAGCCAGGAGGCTCTACGGGCCGTGGAGCGCGTTACGGACAGCAACCAGTTAATGGTGTGGATTTGCTGGGCTCTGAGGATTTGAAGCGGCGCCTGCGGGAGGCTAAGAAGCGGCTTCGGGACGAGGCCCGCTAAAAATTCAACGTTTAAATTCCAGTTCAGACGCCGGGATGCCTGTCCCCGTGGCTGACTGGTAATAGATATCTCCGTCACTCTCGCCCCCGCGCCTTGGCCTCTTTGGACTGTTTCCGCAATTCCGAGAAGCCGAGCAAATCCTCAACCCTGACGAGATCGCTCTCCGTGATCCTCCGGCCGGCCGTGAAGGCATTGCACCTGCCGTCGACGTTGGAAATGATTTTAGGATTGCACCGACCATTTCCCGAAACAAGAATTCTCCGAAATGGCTACTTGGAAACCAGGAAATAAGCCTAGGCAGATTATTGTCAATAAACTTGACGTGGCAATCTCTCAACTGGAAACAGCGATGCTTCTTTGGTTCCATGATGGAGACCCTGTGTCGATTCATGCGTTGACAGTTTCCTCCCACGATTGCATGAATGCGCTGGTGGAGCATCACACCAAAAACTCATCCATGTTGCAGAGTTGGATGAAAACGCAGTCGAGAAATTTTCAAGACAAAATCCGATCCGCTCAGAATTTCTTTAAGCACGGAAAGAAGGATTTGAAGGCGAAATATAGTCTCGTTCCGACATTTACCGACATGGTTATGATGGATGCGGTAATTAGTTTCGAGAAACTCCCAGAGGTTTCACCCAGGGCGGTTATGAGGGCGTTTACGACGCGATTTTTTCTGGAATACCCGCACCTTCTTAGGGAAGATGCTAGAAAAAGATTTGAGGAAACTCTGGAAGCTCAACAACTCAGCAGGATTTCCCGTAAAGAGTATTGGGAGGCTGAATTTCCTAAATTCCTGGCGCGGTTTCCAAAGTGACCCTTCTTCGTCAGATGCCGTTTTTCTATTTTCGATAATTCAAATCGGCAGTAACACCGATAGCTGGATGTTGACGGTGGTTTGTTATTGGAAATCTTAGGCCTCTCACTTGGATTTGACGGGCTGCGCGGTCAAAGGCGTCTATTTTTCGCTGTTCGCGGTCTTCAAAGGGATCGTATTCGGCCATGGCTTGGCGTCTGCACTTTTTGTGCCAGAAAGTGGAATGCGTCCTCTCAGCTGATCAGGCTAATGCCATCGAAAAGGATTTCTGGGGGTTGCTGGACCGCCTCCTGGCCTGGCGCGGATATTAGGTCGCTTTGGCCTTGCGTTTAGGATTCTTTTTTTGCTTCGCGCCATACATTTACCACAGACCAAAACGTCGCTACGCCGGGTGGGGGTTTTGGGGGCTGGGGCAAAAATTCGCGGGGGGAAACTGGACATGTGCGGTTGTGGGTACCTAGAGTGCGCGGGTGTCGAAAGCTGTTGTCGCTGTGCTGCCTGCCCGTTGGGCGTCCACCCGTTTTCCCGGGAAGCCGCTTCATCTCATTGCGGGGCGGCCGCTGATCCAGCATGTGTGGGAGCGGTGCCAGCGGGCGAAGAAGCTCTCGGGCATCATTATCGCCACCGACGATATGCGAATCGCCGAGGCGGCGTTCGACTTTGGCGCGGAGGTGGCGCTCACCTCGGCCCGGCATCGCAGCGGGACGGACCGGGTGGCGGAGGTGGCCCGGGGCCTGAAGGGGGTGTCCCACGTCCTCAATGTGCAGGGGGATGAGCCGGTGATCAGCCCGAAATTAATCGACCAGCTCGCCACCACCCTGCTGGAGGAGCCGAAGGTGGAAATGATCACCGCGGCCAACCGCTTTGCCCCCGGCGAGGATGTGGCGAATCCCAACGCGGTGAAGGTGGTGCTGGATC
>DATAXI010000201.1:0-14446 GCA_036266845.1 Chthoniobacteraceae bacterium
GGCCTTCGCTTCGCTTCGGCCTTTACCCCCGGCTACCGATATACGAACCCCTCCGGGTTCGTTTCGTGTATGGTCACGGCAAAACGTTTTCCGCCGGTCTGTCACCATTTGGCAGAACTTGACGCGCCCAACCGAACTTGACGCACACAACTGAACTTGACTCGCCCAACTGAACTTGACTCGCCCAACTGAACTTGACTCGCCCAACTGAACTTGACGCGCCCAACTGAACTTGACGCGCCTAACTGAACTTTACGCGCCTAACTGAACTTGACGCGCCTAACTGAACTTGACGCACGCGATTACCAATAAACATACGGCAGACCGATATTCCACGAGTAATGAAGGGCTTGCCCAACCTTCACTCTTAACAGGATCGCGGTGCGCAGCACCAGATACGCGCGCGGCGCCCCGGTTTCGTATTTCCCTTTTTTTGAGACATCAGGTTCCCAGGCGTTGCACCAGGAGACTTAGAAACAATCCAACATCCGTTACCACTCCCACGGACTCCAGCGACCCGCGATCAGCCAGTTTGGTTACCACGGCGGGATTGATGTCAATGCATGCGAGCCGCACCCCGGCGGGCGTCATATTACCGACTCCGATGGAATGGAGCATCGATGCGAGCATTAGTATCATATCCGCGCCGCGCGCCAGCCGCATGTATTCATCCTGGGCTTTGATGAGATCCATTTGCGTGTCCGGCAGCGGACCATCGTCGCGAATGGACCCAGCCAGCGCGAAGGGAACCCCGGCGCGAACGCACTCGTAAAAAACTCCGCGCGTCAAAACCCCTTGCTCCACCGCCTGGCGAATACCGCCGCATCGCCGGATGGTATTGATCGCCGCGAGATGATGCCGGTGCCCATGCTGCACCGGAGCGCCCCGGACGAGATCGACCCCGAGCGAAGTGCCCAGCAATGCCTGCTCGATATCATGGACCGCAATCGCATTGCCGCCGAGCAATGCCTGCACATAGCCGTTGCGAACCAGGCTGGCCAGATGCTCGCCGCCTCCGGTGTGGATGACCACGGGCCCGGCCACGACGACGATCTTTCCTCCCTGCTCGCGCCACCGCCGCATCTCCCAGGCGATTCGCTCGACCACCAGGTCCACGCGCCGCTCGCTCGAGACGCCCGCTCCCATGAAACTGAACTCGTGTTCGCCGTTGGCCGCGGTCTTTAACATCTTCTGCCGCGTGCGCAGACCCGCGCTCCCGGTCACAACCAAATCCCCCTTGCGCAGGTTGCGAAAGAGGAGGCACCGCGCGAGCGGATTCGAGCCCGCCTCGACGACGATCACCCCATCCATTCGCTGATTGCGAACCGGCGTCCATTTTCCGCCGATTCGCACCTCCGTGGGGTAAATGGTGGAAGCGTAAAAATCATCCGGCGCAACCCCATGCAGCGGAGCGGGAGCGACCACGGCATCCGCCTCCTCCGCGGATACCCGCTTGGCGCCGAGGCCAATCAATTGCGTGAGTATCCCGTTGAGCCGATTCTCCGTGGGCCCAATGACGCGCATCTCCGCCTGCGAGTGGCTGGTCTGATGCTTGCCGAGGTGAAAATGCGTCACCTGAAACGCGCCGCCATTATCCACCGCGATATCCACGGCCTTCTCCAGCAGCCCGGCGTGCAGCAGATGCCCCTCCATCGCCACGGTGCCTTCCCGCACGCTGGTGGCCGCGGCGGCATTCGCGGGCGCATGATTTGCCAGCAATAACACCAGGCATTTCGCCGCGCCGCCGGCTTTCATGAATTCCTCCAGCGGCTTCTCGATTATCGTAAATCCCGCCTCGCCCAGCTTCCCTTTCAGTTCAGCGCTCGCCTTGTTTAAAATAATGTGCCGCCCAAGATTGATCATGTTGCAGGCAAACGCGATGGCGTCGCTTTCGCTCACGGCGATTCGTTTTTCCGGCGGCACGAGTTGCTCGATCTGTAAAATCGCGTCCGCATTGAACGCGCGCGGGTAGTAGGCCACATAACCTCCGTTCAGCGGGCAGAAACAGGTATCCAGGTGATAAAATCGCTCATCCGCCAGACAGAGCGAGACGACCCGCATCTCCAGCGCCTCCGCGAGCGGCGGATGCGCCCCCAGGTCCGTGCGCATCCCGTAACCAGCCCAGACGAGGCCCCGCTCCCGGTCCAGCA
The DNA here is from genome assembly GCA_036266845.1 of Chthoniobacteraceae bacterium. Lineage (GTDB taxonomy): Bacteria > Verrucomicrobiota > Verrucomicrobiia > Chthoniobacterales > Chthoniobacteraceae > DATAXI01. The sequence continues at coordinate 2,151 of DATAXI010000201.1, forward strand.
ACGCATCCCCTTCCCCTTCAAACGGCACATCGCCCGGCAATTCCACCACCTCCAGGCCCGCCTGCTCAAACCAGCGGCGAAAATATTGCTGCTCCGCCTGGCGCTCCCGAAAGGAAAACCGGCTCAGCACCGCCTTCCGGTCCAGCACAAAGCCGCCATTCGCGGTAAAGACCATATCCGGCAGTCCCCGCACAGGCGGCACCAGTTGCACATCCGCCAGCTTCTCCACTTCCGCCCGCAGGTCTTCCCATTGCTTCAGCGCGCCATCATGCGAGACTCGGTCGATATTGCCCGCCATCCACGGGTTGATGACATACTCCACCCCGTAATGCGCCGGCGCACACATGAGGACCCGCCCGTCCAGACTCATGACGGAACATAAGTGCGGTTTGGACGCCGCGCAATCTTTCCGCTACGGCTCCGGAGCGGCGGGTTGCCGGCGCGCCTTGACCGCATCCAATGCCTGTTGCATCTGCTGGATTGCCTTTGAATCGCCGGCCTGCCGCGCGATCTCCAGCGCCGCCTGCGCTTCCGTAGCGGCCATATCGAAACGCCCCACCGCGGCTGCCGCCCTCGCCATGAGGTAATGGCCGGATATCGATGCGGGATCGACGTGAACAATCACCTCCGCCTGCTCCCCGGCCTCCCTGGCGCGCCCCTGCCCGAGCAGGATCGAGCCCATCTCATAGCGCGGCGTTGACCAGCGCGCGTTTTCATCGATGGCGTGGGAAAACGCATCGATCGCCTCGCTGTTGCGCTTTTCCAAACGGAGCGCGTTGCCCAGATTGAACCAGTACTTCGCATTGTCCGGCACAAGCGCAATCGCCGCGCGGTATTGCGCAATCGCTTCGTCAAACCGCTGCAATCGCGCATAGACAGTGCCGAGATTCGAATGGGTGCTCGCGTCCGTCGGCTTGAGGCGGAGCGCCGCGAGATACTCCGCGGCCGCGGCCTCCAGACGGCCTTGCAGATTGAGCGTGTTGCCCAGGTTATTATGCGCCGTCCACGCATCGGGGTTGAGGGCAAGCGTGCGGCGGCAAAAAATCTCCATGGATTGATAGCCGCGCGCCTCACTAAACGTCTGCACCGCAAGCAGGGTTGCAATGACGGCGATGCCCCCGCCCGCCGCCACCGGCTGCCGTTGCCAAAACTTCGCAAGCCCCGCGCCGATCCCCGCGACGATCCCCGGCAGCGCGAGCTGCTGCCACCAGTCGGCAACATACGCCTGCTCGATAAACGTCATATCCAGAATCCCCAGCGCGGGCGCCAGCGCGATCAGAAAATAAGCCCACGCAAAAAACGGCCCGCGACCGATGCGGCTCCGCGCGAGCCAAAGCGCAACCAGAAGCGCCCCCGCAAGGGCCAGCGGCACGTAACCGCCCACCTTCCACTTTGGGTAAATCGCGCAAAGGCGCACCGGCCACAAATCCTTGCCCAGATAAAACCAGATCGCCTCACCCGCCCTCGCGATCCGTGCCGCCACCGGCGCCGGCGCCACATAAGCGTCCATCACGCGCGCCTGAAAATGGATCGTCACCAGCGCCGCAATCCCTGACAACAGGAACAGGGGCAGCAGCGCCACGATATCCGCCCACGTGATACGCCGCCGCTTCCACCATGCGCAGAGCAGCAGCGCCACCGGCAGAATGACGGTCGATCCCTTGCTCAACATCGCACAAGCCGCCGCGCCGATGGTGAGCGCATAGTCCCCGGCCTTTCGCGTCTCCAAAAACCGCAGGTAACCCAAAATCGCCGCGAGATAAAACGGCAGCGAGAGCGCGTTCTTCAACTCCGCAACCCATGCCACCGACGCCACATTGACCGGATGCATCGCGAAGAGCAGCGCGCACAGCCAGGCGCCGGGGATCGCCAGCATCTCCAGCACCCGCCAGAGCAGAAGCGCGGAGAGCGCGAAGAGGAGGATATTGACCAGGTGATAGCCGGTCGCGTCATCCTCCCACAGCCGCCATTGCAGCCAGAAGGCGGTGGTCGTCAGCGGCGTGTAATCGGACGTCGCAGCCTTGGTCCAGATGGTCGGCAGGCTATCGGTATTCTGGACCAGCGGATTCTCCGTCACCAGCAGATCGTCATCCCACACAAACCCGGCCCGCAGGGCCGGCAGATAACAGACGATCACCGCCAGGACGACGAAGGCCCCCAGAAAGAGGCGGGAGCGAAACAGCGGCGGCATCGCCGGAGCATGCCTGCGATGCAAAAATAAGGTCAATAGCGCGGATCAATCGTCCGGTCAGGAATACCGGACATCCTTGCCCGGCTCCATCTCGTAAGCCAGCACCAGTTTTTCCGTGGTATTCGGCTTCACGACCTCTTCCATGAACTTGAGGTGGATTGCGTCTCCCATGAAGACGGCAAACTTGTCGGTGCTTTCAAAATCCATGGCGATGAAGAACGGCCAGTCGTTCTTCGGATCCACCTTTTTGCCGCATTTGACGGAGAGCACCTCGGGGATTTTGAGCAAAATCATCCGGGTGTTCATCATCATTTCCTCCAGCTTTGCCGGGGTAACCTCCGGGCGCAGCTTGAACAGTTCTATGTGATGGATCATCGCGGCATGGTTGTAGAAACCCTTTGCCTTGCTAGCAAGGAATAATCGGACGCATAGGGCGGCGCCCTATCGCTTCCAATCCAGCGCGCCCTTCATCACCGCGTACACATATCCCACCGTCAGCACGAAGACGAAGGAAAGCATCTCCCAAAAAATGGCGGTGCGATGCAGAAACGGCCCGGCGCCGGAGACAAACTGACGGTAAACGACCGCCCACGGGTACATGAATACGATCTCGATGTCGAAAAGGATGAACAACATCGCGACCAGGTAAAACTTGACGCTGAATCGCGCCTGGGATGGGCCCTGGGGCAACATCCCGCATTCGTATGGAGTATCCTTGGTGGAGTTGCGCCGCCCGACCTTGCCGAGCACGACGCTGAAGATCAGCGCGGACGCGACAAAGCCGATGGCAACGATCACCTGAAGGAGGATCGGTAAATAATCCTTAAGCATGGAGCGCTTCCCTTGCCCGCGAAAATTGGCGCAGGGTTAATTGACCGACGCCGGAGCGGGCACGGCGACCGCGGCTGCCGCCGCTGCCGTCACGGTGGCAAGACCGGCCGGAAGTCCCTTGTACTTCTTGCCGTTCTTCTTCACCACGCCGCGCGCCACGAGATTCTGGAGCTTCTCGTATGCCCGCAGGCGCAACATCTCCTCGCCGCCGCTCGCAGCGTTGCGTGCCCGGAGATTCTCGTGAACCACTTCAAAGAGTTGCTTGAATTCGAAAGTGCCTTTTGACGATAGGACGCTCACCAGCTCCTCGGTAACGAGATCGGGAACGCGACGTGAAAAAGCGTTTTTCTTCTGAATAGCCATAGAACGTCCACTATAGCACAGTCCTCGTGGATCACACGAGATTTTTTACGATCCACGCCCTTACGGAGTTCCCCCGGAAGGACTTGCGGCCTGCGCGGGAGACTCCGCGGGGGTGGCGGAGGGCATTGAAGACGGCGGCTGGCTGTTTGCATTATTCCTTGGAACCAAAGGGCTTGTAAATGGATTCGGGATCGTTTTCCCAGCCCCGGGAGCCATGCCGGGAAAGCCGTGGAAAGAAAAACCTTGTCCATTCATCTGCTGCTGAATAATCGGCACCGCCGCTGCTCCCGCGAGGCCAGCGGCGAAAACGATGGCTTGGGTTGTGGTCACCGGCCCTGCCGACTCCCACAGGTAGATACCATCCTTGTAAACGCCGGAGGAGACAATCGGACTCAGGTGCCGGCTGATGGTTGCCGGCGCAGGCAGCTTCGCGACATCCACGTAATCGGAAATATGCGGAATCATGCCCATTGCAGCCACGCTGCTCAGCATCCCATAGACGCGCTCGAAGATCGGTTTCGTATCAAGATAGGCAAAGGAAACCGTCGGCGGGGGCACGAGGGCGATGGTTTTTAGAAAATCCGGACTGCCTGCGAGCCCCGGCGCGGCGCTTTTCATGCGCTTGGCTGCCTGTGTGACGAAATCGGCGGAGAGCCCCCCGACCACGCACTTGTCCGTCAATCCCAGGGTCACCTGCAATGGCAAAAAAGCGATGCCGGTCAGCGGCATAATATAGAGGCTCAGCCCCCCCTCATCCTGCCGAACAAAACCTTCGCCCGGGGCAAACGGGATATTCGCAAGCGTATCGAAGAACTTGCGGGCCATTGCGGCATCACGCACATCCAGCATCACCAAGGGTGACGGGTAAGAGATGAAACCGGCCGGCCAATCCACGATCACCCCGTCCTCCGGCCCGAAAGCCTGCTGAAACTCCTTCAACCCCAGGCCTTGGGCCTCGAATGCTTTTAGATAACCCTGAAGCATCTGGATTAATCCCGAGGGGTCCGCCTTGGCATCTGGCAGTTGCATATCCTCAAGCCGCGGCAGCCGCCTGGCCACTGCCATCACGGTATTTGCCGAGGAGAGCTTCAGCGCATCCTTGGCCAGCGGCGCCTCCGCGCCCGGCTCCGGCGGCGAGATGGCGCAGACCGCATCGCGCATGAGCAGCCCATCCATTTTTACCGCCAATCCCGCGGCCTGAATCTGTTTCACCTTGTCCATCTGCTGCACATCCGCCGTCGGGTTAAGCATCATCACCAGCGTGGAGAGCTTATCCGCAAGGAGGTCTGGCCGCACGTAGAGGAGATTGTCCGGCGAAGCCGGGAGATGCTGGAGACATTTCTTGAAGTTCGGCTGCTCCGCCAGGCAATCGGGAGCGGGGCGGGCCTCGAAGCGGTCCAGGGTGGACTTGAGCAAACCGATATCGGTGGAGAAGAAAACCCAGTCCCCGCGATAGGCCAGGGCTGCGGCAAAGGTGGGCGTGGTAAATGTCTCGATCTCTCCGGAACCGTATTTCTCGATATCCGATTTCCCATCCGGCCAGGTCTCCTGAGCCTCCTTGCGAAGCTCGGTCACGAGCGATTCCACGTCCTCCTTGTTTCCGCTATACGAGAGACCGGCCACCGCCTTAGGCGCGCCGCTGCCGCTCCACTCCGCGATTCCTACAAAGAAATGGGCGGGATCGATGGATTTAATTTGCGCGAGGCGGCGATTCAGCTCGTCGCGAAAGGGGAGTTCCCCCAGCGGGCGGGAGAGAAACGTCTGCACCTCCGGCTCATTGAGGATCTGCGCGAGCGCCGTATCCGGCCACCGCTCCGCTGTCCGGTGCAGATTGGGCATATCCTCAAAGAGGACCGTATTCCCCGGCAGCCATGCGGCCTCCTGGCGCCCATGCGGAGGCACTCGCCGCAGCAGATACCACCCGGCGCAGGCAAAAATGAGCACCAGGAGCAGGGGAAAAACGACTCGTTTCATGCAGGGTTTATCTTCGGGGCTCCAGTCCGGACCAAGCCAAAAAGGATTACCTTTCGGGCTCCTCCCGGGCCATGGCGGCGGCGCGCCGGTATTGATCGCGGAAATGCTCGTCCAACTCCCGCGCCAGTTCAACCTGCGCCAGCTTGTCCGGTGAACGAAGGGCCGCCTTGATCCGCCCGGAGGCCTGCGCGTAATCGACCGCGCTCATGTCCGAAAAGAGCGCGGCCGCCCGCGGTGGAAAGTGCGCGTCGATGAGCGCCTGCCACGCCTCCTTCAGCTCGTCGTGCGGATCGATGAACGCGGTGCGGATTCCAAATGAAATGACGCTGAACAAGCCGCCTGTCCACGCCGGGTGGTAAATGAACGCGAGGTTGCCGGGCGAGTAAGGATCGACGTCCGGGTCCGCTTCGTATCGCTTCCATTGGGCCGCATAGAGGCCGGGGCGGATCGGCAGCCGCCGCAGCGTGTACTTCTCCGGACCGCCCGGGGTGCCGGCGCGGAAGCACCAGAGCTTCTGGCCCTGCTGGGAAATCACGAATTCCATAAACTCCCGCGCAAGCGCCGGGTGGGGCGCGCCGCGGAAGAGCCCGATGGAATCCGCTCCCGTGGAGGAACCGCCTTGCGGAGTCACGTACACCAGCCGGGATGTCCCGTCGGCGCGCCGCACCGATTCGCTCTCGAACCGCCCGTAAAAATCGATGCACATCCCGGCGGCGGCATCGCCGGTCTTTACCGTGTACGGGATGTCGGTCGCGGAATCGGTAAAATACCGTCCGTTGGCCGAGATGCGCTGGATCAACTGCATCCCGCGCAGCCAACCCTTTGCGACGTCGCCATCCGCCTCGGCGATCTGCTGTTGCAGGATCATCTCGAACGCTTTCGCCACGGAGCCGCTTTGGGTGGGATCCGCCAGCGCCAGCTCGTTCGCGTAGCGCGGATCGGCGAGACCGGCCCATTCCAATGGAGGAGTGGCGATTCCCAGGCGCGCGAGCGAGTCGGTATTGTAACAGATGCCGAACGCCCCGAGACATGCGCCGATCCAGCAGCCCTTCGGGTCCCAGAGCGGCTCGCCGCCCAGGGTTTGCGGGATCCGCGGCCCGAACAACTCCGGATGCGCCGCGACGATCCCGCTATCCACCAGCCGGCCCGCCGCCGCCATCTGCATATAGTCGAAACTGCCGCCGCCAAAGAACAAATCAACGCCGCACCCGGCATTGGATTTCAGGAACGCGGCGCGCGCCGCCATGGCATCGCTTCCGGTCGCCCGGGGCTCGTCAAACGCCGCGCAGCCGGGTGTCCATTCCCGGTGCAGGACCCGGGTCCAATCGTCGCGAAAGCTGCCGAGAAATTGCGCCGCGACGTAGCGCGCGATCTCGCTGGCGCCGCCCGGCGCGCGCCAATCGACAAATACGCGCCGGCCTGTTTTCGCAAAGTGCGCCGCGCTGAATGCCCTCGCGAATTCATAACGAATCGCCTCGTTATGCGGCGAGATGATGACCAGCGTCTCATCCGCCTGGCCGTTCGGGTTCTCGATATGCTTTCGCAGCAGGATCGGCCCCAGCAATACCACCAACAGGAGCCCTGCGTAAACGAGGGCTCCTTTCATAACTCCACCACATCCCCGGGATCGACGGTTGCGTAGAGCACCCCTTCGCCGCGCGAGCGCGGGTTCAACTCAAAGATCACGATCTCCTTCCCCGCCTCCATCACAAAACGGTGCCGCGCCATCTCTCCCAAATACACCGTTTCCGCGATCTTTCCCGGGAATGAATTCACCGCCTCCTGACGGTCGCCGAGCCGCCATGCCTCCGGGCGAATCGATAGAAGCGCCCCCTCGCCCGTCACCCCGCCGGCCACCGTGAATGGCGGGCCCTCCAGCAAATTTGTCTCCCCAAGGAACTCCGCGACAAAACGGGAAGAGGGCCGGCGGTAAACTTCCAGCGGCGCCCCGATTTGCCGGATCTGCCCCGCATCCATCACGGCCAGCCGGTCTCCGATCGCCAGCGCTTCCTTCTGATCGTGCGACACATAAATCGCCGTCAGCCCGAATTCCTTGCACAGCCGGCGTATTTCCCCCCGCATCTCCACCCGCAGGCGGGTATCGAGATTGGAAAGCGGCTCATCCAGCAGGAGGCACCGCGGCTGCACCACCAGGGCGCGTGCCAGCGCGACCCGCTGTTGCTGGCCGCCGGAGAGCTCGTGGATGCGCCGTTGCGCGTAAGCCTTCAGGCGCATCATCTCCAGCACCTCGCCCACCCGCCTGCCAATGTCCCCTTTCGCCACCCGCCGCTCCTCCAGGCCGAAGGCGACATTCCGCTCCACCGTCATGTGGGGCCAGAGAGCATAGCTCTGGAACATCATCGCCGTCTCGCGCAGATGCGGCGGCGTCCTTGTTATCTCCTTATCTCCCAGGTAGATGCGCCCTTCATCGGGCTCCACAAAACCGGCCACGGCGCGCAGCAGGGTGGTCTTGCCGCAACCGCTGGGACCCAGAAGAAAGCAGATTTCCCCGGCGGAAACCTCAAGACTGACCCCCGCAAGGGCGACTGTCGCGCCGAACCGTTTGGAAATGTTTTCAATCCGTACCGCGGGCATGGCGGCGCATCCTAGCCGCCGCCGGGGCATTTCCGCAAATCCTCCCGAGATTTTTCTCCTTAAATTTCTTTCCAAGTGATACACCCACAGAGACATGATTAATCGGGACTACCTCATCGTTGGTGCGGGTCTCGCGGGGGCGTGTGCATGCGAGGGGATTCGCGAGCACGATAAGAAGGGCAGCATTCTGCTCGCCGGGCGTGAGCTGTTTCCTCCCTACCATCGTCCGCAGCTATCGAAGAAATTCCTTAAAAACAGCCATATGTCCGCCGAGGACCTGGCGCATACCAACCCGCAATGGTTTACCCGCAACCACATCGAGATGCGGCTCGGCACCGTTGTGCGGGAATTCAATATCGAACGACGCCTTGCCGTATTACAGGACGGCCAGGTCGTCGAGTTCCGCAAGGCGCTCCTGGCCACCGGCAGCCGCCCACGCCGCCCGCAGGTTGCCGGCGCCACTCTGGGGAATGTCTTTTATCTTAATTCCGTCCGCGATGCCCTGGCCATCCGGGAGGTGGCGGCCATCGAGAAAAACATCGTGGTCATCGGCAGCGGATTTATCGCGTTGGAAGCGACCGCCGCACTGACGGAGGCCAAGTGCAAAGTCACCCTCCTGGCCCGCCAGGCCTCGCTTTGGCGCGATCACCTGGATGCCGAAACCTCTCAATGGCTGACCGATTACTTCGATAAACATGGCATCAAGCTGATGCTTGGCCAGGATCTCAACGGCTTTGAAGGCAAGACGGTCCTCAAGAACGTACAGACCAAGCGCGGCGACCGCTTTCCCGCGCAAATGGCGCTCGTCGCCCTGGGCGCCGATCCCAACCTGGAGCTGGTTTACAACACCCCGCTCAGCAGCCCCAACGGCACCCCGGTCAACGAGCTTCTGGAAACCGATGAAAAAGGCATCTTCGCCGCCGGCGATATCGCGCTTTTCCCCGACCGCATCTTTGGCGGCGTCCAGCGCATCCAGCACTGGACCAATGCCAGGGAGCAGGGCCACATCGCCGGCCAGAACCTGACCGGCAAAAAACGCGTCCGGTTTGAATCGATGCCCTACTTCTGGAGCGTCATGTTTGATCTGAACTTCGAGTTCTTCGGCGATTTCTCCCTTCCCGCCGGCCGAATGGAACTGGAAGGCGACCGCGACCGGAAGAAATTCATCATCCGCTGCTACCGCGGCAGCAAGCTCTTCAGCCGCATCCACTGCAACCAGGATGAATCGCTTCGGGAGGAAGCGAAAACGGAGATCATGCAATCGCAGAAGGGCTGATATTCGTCTATTCAACGAGTCCTCGAAAACGCGCGGCGGCCTCCGGGGCCGGTACTATCGTACTGTTGCCGCATGATCTTCTTTCCTCTACGATCCTGGGGAAAATGACATCCATCGCCGCGCAACTCCTTCATCCAAATCGGATTCTGCTGGATTTGACGGCCACGGACAAAAACGAGGCGATCCTCGAGGTGGCGGGAATCGTCCGGGCGGAGCGGGATGTGACGAATTTCGGCGGGTTTTGCGAGGAATTGCTGGCGCGGGATGAGCTGCGATCCACGGCGGCGGGATACGGCGTCGCGTTTCCCCATGCCCGGACGGACGCGGTGCGGGATCTCGTCATCGCGGCGGGCCGAAGCGCCGCCGGAGTTCGATTTGGGGGTGAAACCGTGAATTTTATCTTTGTCATCGGGACGCCGCGGGAAAAAGTGAGCGACTACCTGGTGGTGGTGGGAGGACTGGCCCGGGCGTTGCGCGCGGAGAAAACACGGGTGGCGCTTGCCGCTGCCCGAACGCCGGAGGAGTTCATCACGGTGCTCGGCAAATAGCGGGGGAGCGCATGGGGGACGCACCGAAGATCACCAGTCCGTCCGGCGAATCCGAAAGCGCGCGGGTTTTGAGATTGCGCCCACACCTTCTGCCGCTGCTGAGACTGCGCGTCTGGCTGGGGGAACGTTTCAAGCCAACGGAACTCCAGACCACGCTCATGTGGGCGGGCCTGGTCGGTTTCTTCGGGGCGCTCTCGTCGCTTCTCTTTCGCGAGCTGACGACGGGAGTCCATTACCTGCTGACGCACTCGTCCAAGGCGCTGGTGGATTCCTTCTATGCCATGCCGCCGTGGCAGCGAGCCCTTACGCCGATGCTGGGCGGCGCGCTCGCGGGCACGACGATCTTCTTCGGGATGCGTTTCGCGCGGTCAAAATCGACGGATTACATGGAGGCGATTGTGCTGGGCGAGGGCAATGTCCCCTTCCGCTCCAGCCTGGTGAAATCGGCCTCGGCGCTTTTTACCATCGCGACCGGCGGCTCCATAGGACGCGAAGGTCCGCTCGTGCAATTGGCGGCCATGGTCGCCTCCCTCCCAGGGCGGTTCCGCAAGTGGCCGGCGCCGCGGCGGCGCCTCATCGTGGCCTGCGGAGCGGCGGCGGGCATCGCGTCCGCTTACAATGCGCCCATCGCCGGCGCGCTCTTCGTGGCGGAGATCGTTCTGGGCTCCGTCGCGATGGAAAGTTTTGGGCCGCTGGTGTTCGCCTCCGTCATTGCGACGATGACCGTGCGGGGCTCGCCGATGATCGGCGATAACCCGCTCTACCGGGTCCCCGCATTCCGTCTCAACGCCTCCTGGGAGATCCTGCCATACGCGGCGCTGGGCGTGGTGGCGGGGATGGCAGCGCCGTGGTTCCTGCGCTTCCTGCGGCTATGCGAGACATGGTTTGAAAAATCGCGGCTGCCGCTGACGCTGCGGCTGGCGCTGGGCGGCGCCATGGTCGGCGGCCTTGCCATCCTGCACCCGGAGGTGGCGGGCAACGGCTACTCCTCCATCAACGATATCCTGCAAAGCAAATGGACATGGGAGGTGGTCCTGGGAATCTTCGCGTGCAAGGTGCTTGCCACGGGGGCGACCTTCGGCTCCGGCGCGGTGGGGGGCGTCTTTACGCCCACGCTCTTTACCGGCTGCGGGCTCGGTTACCTCATCGGCTGCGGGTTCCACGCGCTCTGGCCTCACTCCGCGCTCATGCCGAGCGCCTTTGCGCTGGTGGGGATGGGCGCCTTCCTTGCGGCGACCACGCATGCCCCGCTGATGGCGATGCTGATGGTCTTCGAGATCACGCTGGATTACGCGATCATCCTGCCGCTGATGTTGGGCTGCGTCATTGCCTATTATCTCTCCATCGGCATCGAGCCCGCATCCATTTATAGCGAGTCGCTCAAGCGCAAGGGCGCCCGCCTCTTCGACGAGCAACTGAGCAACCTGCGGGTATTGGACCTGATGAAGACCAGTCCGCCGGTGATCCCGGTGACCGCGGAGTTCAACGAGATCGCGCAAAACTTCATCTCGCACCGCTTTAATTACCTCTACGTGGTGGATGCCGACCGCCATTTTCTGGGCGTCGTTTCGCTCCACGACATCAAGCCCTACCTCAATGAGCCGGAGATGGCGGACGTCATCATTGCCGAGGACATCCTGCGGGAGGATTTTCCCACGGTGACGCCGAATGTGCCGCTGGCCCAGGCGCTGGAATACTTTGCCCATCACGACGGCGAGCGCCTGCCGGTGCTGGAAGAGGGCAAACACACGCTTCTGGGCAGCGTCTCAAAGAGCGATCTCATCCTCGCAATCGCCGACCGCGCCAAGGCCGAATCAGCTCCGTCGCCGGTTTAACCCCCCCAACCGCGCCGGTCAGTGCGAGGAGGGCTTCTTCAAAAGAGCCTCCCGCGCATGCTCCAGTTGCTCGCGCTCCCGCTGGGTCAGGCTGGCGATGCCGTGCCTGGCGATTTTATCCAGCAGGGGATCGATGGACTCGATGACATCCTCGCTCTGCGCCGGTAGCGATTTCTTCCGCGGCGGCAGCGGGCGGGCATCGGGCATCGGCCGCAGCACATGGCGGGAGCGGCGCAGGCGGAAGTAATTGCGGACGGAGAAGCGGATATGGCCGCGCAGGTATTTGATGAAAAGGAACGCTGACAGCGAGGTCGCCCAGAGCAGCAGCAGCTCCGTGACCATCTGGTATTTGAGGTATGCCAGCGTATTGATGCCCAGCAGGACGGCGGCAATCCACTTCGCCTTGAAGGTGAAGAAAATCTCGGCCTCCGGGTAAATCGTGGCAAAAGCGATGAACACGGCAAAATCCGCCGTCCAGGAGCCCCTGAGCACGGAGCCGTACCACGGACCGGCGGCGGTAAGCAGGCACGGCCCCAGGATCACCAGCATGACGTAGAGCATCGCGAAGGCGCTCCGGCCGATGAATCGCTCCACCTCCCTGCCAAAAGAGTAGAGCAGATACATATCGATCACGAACCAGAGGTCCGGCTCATTCACCAGGGCATAGGTGATCATCCGCCAGA
>DATAXI010000205.1:0-34317 GCA_036266845.1 Chthoniobacteraceae bacterium
AACTACCTGCCTTTTTCGCGCTTTTTGTCCTCGTGCCCGTCATCCAGTCGCCTTTCCTCAGCCCATCGGCTCTTCTGTCCCGGTCCGCCCCTTCAAATGACCGACGACTAAAAAGCAGGGCTATTTCAACAGGCTGCTAAACGGCGTATTTCAAGGTCCGGCCGTCGAGAAGGTATGTCTCATCCCATCGAAGCCTTCATAAAAATCGAAGGCTTCCCGATGAACGCTGTCGTCCACATTGAGGAACGCATAGAAGAAAAAGGGGTCGGCGAAGAGCCGCTTCATTTCTTCGGGAGCCCATGGAGATAATGGTCATGATTCAGCGCCATATCGGACGGCAATCCTTTTACAGCGCCGGCAAATCGCATTAACCTCCGTTTGCTTTCATGGGCCTCCTCGGGCGTCGCAAGCAACTCGGTCACCTTCGAGTTTACCTCTTCAAGTTCCAGCCGCGAGAGCTTTGGCAGTTCCGCAATGGTTTCTTGCGTACTCATTCGCACAAAACGCCGTTAACCCACCAGCCGGTCAAACCGAATATGCGCTACACCACTTCCGCTTCCAGATCGTACACGCGCGCCCCCGTGATACGGACATTGGCGAAATCGCCGGCGGCAGCGGGCGTGTCCAGGAAGATTTGGGTATCCACATCGGGCGCATCGGCCTCGGCGCGGGCGATCTGCGGTTTCTCGACGAGAACGCGCAGGGTCTTTCCGATCTGGGCCTCGGCGATCTCGCGGGCGATGCCTTGCTGGAGCCGCATCGCCTTGCGGAAACGGGCCTGCTTCACCTTTGCGGAAATTTGGCCCGGCATCTTCGCGGCGCGGGAGCTTTCCTCCTGGCTGTAGGTAAAGACGCCCAGCCGCTCGAAGCGGACCCGCCCGATAAATTCCAGCAGGGATTGAAAATGCTCATCCGTCTCGCCGGGAAAGCCGACGATGAACGTGGTACGCAACGCAAGGCCGGGGATGCCGGCGCGCAGCCGGGCGATGAGGTCCTCGATGTGCCGGCGCGTGGTTTCGCGGCGCATGGTCAGCAGCATCTCCTCGTGGATGTGCTGGAGCGGCATGTCGATGTAGCGGGCCACCTTGTCGCACCCGGCGATGGTGGCGATCAGTTCATCGCTCCAATGCGCGGGATGGGTGTAGAGGAGGCGAATCCAGAAATCGCCCTCGATGGCCTGCAACTCGCGCAACAGCGCGGCGAGCGTGGGGCCGCGCGAGGAATCGACAGGCTGGGTGGGATTGGCGCGCTGCTCCCAGTGATCCATGCCAAAGTAGGTCGTATCCTGGCTGATGAGATTGATCTCGCGCACACCCCCGGCGACCAGGTGGCGCACCTCGGCCACGACGGAGGCGATGGTCCGGCTGCGATGCCGCCCGCGCATCCGGGGGATGACGCAGAAGGAGCAGGGATGGTTGCAGCCCTCGGCGATTTTCACATACGCCGTATGGCTGGGGGTGAGGCGGAAACGCGGGGTGTCGTAATCCGGGATGAAGGTGGAATTGCGCGTGACGAGATTGAGCGGCTGCCAGTCGTCATCGTGCACGAACGAAGGCCGGGCGATGAGGCCTTCGACAATTTCCCCGAGCTTGTTGACCTGGTCGAGCCCGATGAAGGCGTCCACCTCATTGAGATCGGCGGCGAGTTCCTTGGAAAAACGCTGGGCCATGCAGCCGCTGACGATGAGCTTTTGCCCCGCTTTCTTGCGCAGGCCGCGTCCGCGATGGGCCTGGAGGATGGCCTCGATGGATTCCTCCTTTGCGCTGTCGATAAAGGCGCAGGTATTGACGACCAGCACATCGGCCTCGGAGGCATCGGCGGTGATCTCCATGCCGCGGCTGGCGGCGTCGCCGAGCATGACCTCGGCATCGACGAGGTTTTTGGCGCAGCCAAGGGAGATCATGCCGACTTTTGTCGGGGCTTTCCTGGCTGCGGCGTTGGGTGTCATTCGATCTGGATATCGCTCTGGCCCGCCGGGAGCGGCTGGCCATCCTGGGTGACCTCGATGGATGTCGGGTCCTCGACCTGAATCCAGAACTTGTGCCCGGTCAACTTGAGAGGCGGGTCGCCCGGGTAGAGCCAGTCCTGGAAAAAGGGAGGCGAATCTGCCACATCTTTGCGAATTGTCACCCAGGTTTTTCGCACGGGGCGAATGGCGACCTCTTTCACCGTATCCGGCGTGGCGGATGGGCTGGCGGGAGCCACCATGGTCAGATCGGGCGCGGAGCCCACCGCGGCGGGCGGGGCGGAGGCGCTGGTCTGGGGCGGCGAAGGCTGGAAGACAGGCTCTGCCCGGCGGACCTCGCGCGAGGGGTCAAAGGTGGCGGCGGGCACAGGAGTGGAAGCCGGGGCGGCGGCCGTGGGCGCGGGCGCGGCGGCTGGCGTTGCCGCGGGAGCCGGAGGCGCGGGCCGGGCGGCGCCTGTCGCGATGACCGGCGGCGTCCCGCGCAGCGCCGGGGTGGATACCGGCATGGCCGAGGCCGCCGGCCTGGCGGGCGGGAGTGTGGAAATGGCGGGCGTAGCGGAGGGCGAGGCGTTCTTGTCCGATATCTGATCCAGCGGTCCCAGCCGCTGCACGGTCACGACAAGGTAAACGCCCAGCGCCACCGCTCCGGCGAGAACGCAAAACACGATGATCGGCAGGATGGAATGCTGCCGTTGCGGGCGGAAGTGGTAGGGCCGGCGCGTGGGCGGCGGCGGAGGCGCGTCCGCGGCGGCGTTCAGGTACTCGTAATCGTCCGTGCTCACCGGGTTGGGAGTGTGCAGGCTTTCCGCGAAATCCCTCACATCCACGCCGAGGAAACGGGCGTAGAGCAACAGGAAGCCCTTCGCGTAGGACATGCTCGGAAAGTTCGAGTAATTATCCTCCTCAAGATCAATCAGCTTGTCCGGGCGGATACGGGTCACCCGCGCGGCTTCCTCCACGGAAAGCTGCTTGGCGATTCGTGCCTGCTGAAGTCGTTTGCCTACGGTGTTCACCATCACACGAGAGCATCGAGGTCCACGAGGATTTCGCGTGGCTTTGCCCCCTCCCCCGGGGCGATGTAACGGCGGGCCTCAAGGATATCGACCACCCGCGCGGCGCGGGAATAGCCGAGCCGGAGCCGCCGCTGGAAGAGCGAGGTGCTGGCTTTTTTCTCCTGGCGCATGATCTCGATGCACTTCTGCACGAGTTCCTCCTCCTCCTCGGTAATGTCGTCCACCGGGTTGGAATCGGAAAGCCTGTCCTGCATGTCGGAATCGTACTGCGGCTCCGCGAATTGGCGGGTATGGTCGATGATCCTGCGGATTTCGTCGTCGGTGACGAGCACGCCCTGGGAGCGGATGAGGCGCGAGGTGCCCGGCGGCATGTAAAGCATATCGCCCTGGCCCAGGAGCCGCTCGGCGCCGGGGTTCTCGATAATGATGCGGGAATCGAGCTTCGACGCCACCTGGAACGCGATGCGGCAAGGGATATTCGCCTT
Source organism: Chthoniobacteraceae bacterium (assembly GCA_036266845.1). Lineage (GTDB taxonomy): Bacteria > Verrucomicrobiota > Verrucomicrobiia > Chthoniobacterales > Chthoniobacteraceae > DATAXI01. The sequence goes on from DATAXI010000205.1 coordinate 3,465, forward strand.
GATGACGCCGGTAATGACATCCGCGCGCGGCGTCTGCGTGGCCACGATCATATGAATGCCGGCGGCGCGCGCCATTTGTGTGATGCGGGCGATGGCGCTCTCCACATCGGCGGGTGCCGTCTGCATGAGATCGGCCAGCTCATCGACGATGACGACGATGTAATGCATCTTCTCCGGGATGACGACGTCATCCTCGCGGGGCACGCGCACCTGGCTGACGTTCTCGATGTACTCCTCCACGCTCCCGTTCTCCGGCGCGGCCTCTTCGCCGGCGGCCTCGGGGGCCGTCGCGGCTTTGGCTTCGGCCTCGGCGTCCAGTTCCTTTTGGGACTTGGGCTTGGGCCGGGCATTGAAGCTGGTGATATTGCGGACGCCGGTCTTGGCGAAGATCTTGTACCGGTTCTCCATTTCAAGCACCACGTGCCGCAGGGCCAGGAGCACCTTCTTGGGATCGGTAACCACCGGGATGATGAGGTGCGGCAGGTTATTATAGACCTGCATCTCGACCACCTTGGGATCGATCATCACAAAGCGCAGGTCCTCCGGGGTGAACCGGTAAAGCATGCTGGCGATGATGGAGTTGATGCAGACGCTCTTGCCGGAGCCGGTGGTGCCGGCGACCAGCAGGTGGGGCATCTGGGCGAGATCGGCGATGATGGTGTTGCCGTACACGTCCTTGCCCAGCGCCAGCGGGATGCGGGCCTTGGTGTTGTGCCACTCGTCGGACTCGAGCAGCTCGCGCAGGCTGACTTTCATCTTGCGGGAGTTGGCGATCTCGATGCCGACGGTGTCCTTGCCCGGGATGGGGGCAAGGATGTTGATGCGCTCCGCGCGCGTGGCCCGGGCGATATCCCGCTCCAGGGAGGTGATCTTGTCCACGCGCACCCCCTTGGCGGGGTAAACCTCGTACCGGGTAATGGTGGGACCGCGCGTGATATCCCCCGGGGCGACGGCGATGCCAAACTGACCCAGTGTCTCGATGATGGTGGCCTGGATTTCCTTCAGCTCCTCGGGATCGGCGGCCTGCCGCCCCTCCTCGTCCATCGCGTCCAGCAGGTCCAGATCGGGCAGGGTGTAGTTCTCGTAGGAGACGGGCTGCGGCTTCGGTTTATTATCCTTGGAGGCGGGCTTGGCCAGCGCGGTATCGATGATTTGCGGCGCGGGCCGGCTGACGGCCCATAGTTCCTCCGCCGTCGGCGCGACTTCGTCCTGCGCATCGAGAGCCGCATCGGGCGCGGGCAGCGCGTTTTTCTTGCGGAGCTGGCGCTCGATCTTGCCGGCTTCCTTCGCGAGCTTCCGGCCCTGGATCGCCAGCCGCTCCCGCTCATCGGCCCGGGCGAGCTGCCCCTTGCGGCGATTCTCCGCCCATATCCCCGGCAGCGCCACCAGCTTCCGCACCAGAGAGATCGGGTGAATGCCGGTCATCATAACCAGGCAGGTGGAATAAATGAGCACCAGCAAAATCCCCGAGCCCAGCGGCCCCAGCGCATTGTAAAAGAGATGCCCTATCCAGTGGCCCAACCAGCCCCCGACACCAGGGATGCGCATGGTGTAGCGCCAATCCTTGAGGAAGTAGTGCTGCAAATCCATGATGCAGGCGAAGGAAATGACCGCGCCGATCACCCAGGGCGTCCGCCGGTTGATTTGCAGGCAGGGCGCCAGCAGCTTTGCCCCGCCGTACCCGAGCAGCACCGCCGGGACAACATAGGAGCCGGCTCCCACCAGAAAATAGAAGAGGCCGGCGATGATGGCCCCCGCGGGCCCAATGAAATTGTGGTTTATGTGGGTGGCGGCGGCGGAGTTCGCAATAATGGGCACCCAGCCGGGAACATCCCGGGGAACATAGGAGATGAGGGCCAGAAACAGCAGCGTCCCAAGCCCCAGGAGTGTCAGGCCGATGACTTCCCCGACCATCTGATTCTCCTGTTGGCGTGCCATGTGGGACCAGATAGTAGCGGGTCGCCGCCGGGGATTCAAGCGGCGCTGCGCCGGTCGGGTTGGAGGCATGGCTAATAGCCCTCCGCGTGCCAGAGACTGCCGTTTCTCAAAATACGTCGGCGTTCTCGGAGAGCCCGGAATCCTGGCGGATGGAATTGAGCCGGCGGCGCATGGCCCGGGCGCTGCCGGGGCGATTTGCCGTGCGGGTAAAATATCCCACCAGGAAAGGGGTCACCGAGGCGACCCCCAGGGAAACCATGATCCAGCCCGTAATCTTGCGCGCCGTGGTCTGGAGGCGGTTGGCAAGGAGCAGGCCGACACCGCATCCCACGGCGGCCTGGGTGACGGCCACGAGGCCGGTGACTTCAATCTGCTTTGGACGGTTGCTGGACATAACGGTTTTTCAGCTTTCAGGATCAAAATATGCTCGAACGCCGGGGCTTCCGGGACCTTAATCCGTGGAGCTACTGAACATCACATAAGCATAATCCGTACAACGTGACTACGACTTCTTCTCTTTATGTCCTGATCCTGGCCGGCGGCAGCGGGGAACGCTTCTGGCCGCTCTCACGGAAAAACCGTCCCAAACAACTCCTCTCCCTCTTTTCCCAAACGACGCTCCTCGAGGAAACGATCAACCGGCTCGAGGGCCTCGTGGAACGGGATCACATCCTCATTTTGACCAATCAGGACCAGGAGGCCGCGGTGCGCGAGGTCGCCAGGGATCTGCCGCCGGAAAATATCGTCGCGGAGCCGGCCAAGCGCGATACGGCGGCCGCCATCGCCCTGGGTGCGGGCTGGATTTCCCTGCGCGACTCCGGGGCGACAATGGTGGTGCTGCCGGCGGATCACCTGATTCAGGACCGGAAAGCCTTCCAGGCAACGCTTTGCACGGCGGTAACGGCGGCGCGGGAAACCGGCGAGGTGGTGACGATCGGCATCAAGCCCACGTGGGCCTGCCCGGGCTTTGGCTACATCGAGATGGCCGGCCCGGTAAAGCTGAAGGGCGAAACCGGCGGCCAGGCGGTGCATGATGTGGCCCGCTTCCGCGAGAAGCCCAACCCCGAGCTGGCGGAGCAATTCCTCCGGCAGGGCAATTTCCGCTGGAACGCGGGAATGTTCATCTGGCCGCTGAGCGCCATTCTCTCCTCGCTGGAGCAGCATGCGCCCGAACTCGCGAATTTTGTGCAGGCGCTCCATGCCGGCGGCGATTTCAAGGCGACGGTGGCGGAGCGTTTCCCCGATCTGCCGAAGATTTCCATCGATTACGCGATCATGGAAAAAGCGGAACGGGTCCTGATGGTGGAAGCGGGATTCGATTGGGACGATGTCGGGAGCTGGACGGCGGTCGCAAAATACCTGCGCCAGAACGAGGGCGAAAACGCCGCGAATATCGAGAGCCTCACGCTTCACGAGTCCGAGGGGAATATCGTCTTCACCACGCAGCCGGTGCAGGTGGCGCTGATGGGCGTGCGGGATTTGATCGTCGTGCAGACGGGCGATGCCCTGCTCGTGGCCCACAAGAGCGAGGCGGAAAAAATCAAGCACCTCGTAGCCAAGGTGCCCCCCTCCCTGCAATGAAAGTGCTCGGCATCGACCTGGGCTCGGCGCGGGTGGGGCTCGCGTTGTCCGATGACCTGGGGATGCTCGCGCATCCGCTCGAGACGGTGAAGGTGAAGAGCGCGGCCACGCTGGTGGCCCACGTGGCGGAGGTGATCCGGCGGGAGAAGGTCGAGACGGTCATCATCGGCCTGCCGCGGAATATGGATGGCTCGCTCGGTCCGGCGGCGGCGAAGACCAAGGAATTTGGCGAGAAACTGCGCGCGAACGCCCCCCCGTGCGATATCCGCTTTTGGGATGAGCGGATGACGACGGTGGCCGCGCAAAAGGCGCTGCACGAGCGCGGGTTGAATGTCAAAGAAAGCCGCTCGGTGATCGACCAGGTGGCGGCGCAGATGATTCTGCAAGGCTACCTGGATGCCAGGGCGATGCAGGGGCCGTAATGCGCCTGCGCCTGACCATTGCGTACGATGGAGCCGGCTTCCGCGGCTGGCAGAGCCAGACGGGCGGCAATACGGTGCAGGATCACCTGGAAGCCGCCTTCGCAACGCTCTGCGGCAGCCGCATCCCCGTCCACGGCGCCGGCCGCACGGACGCGGGGGTCCACGCGCTGGCGCAATCCGCGCATGTGGATGTGGAGCGCACGCTCGATTGGCTGCCGGCGCTCAATGCCCATCTGCCCCCGCAAATCCGCGTGCTCCGCTGCGCCCCCGCCGCGCCGGATTTCCACGCCCGCTTTTCGGCAAAGGGAAAGATTTACACGTACACAATCTGGAGCGGCCCGGTACTATCCCCTTTTGACGTGGGGCGGGCGTGGCACCTGGCCGGCCCTCTGGACCTGGAGGCAATGCGCGCCGCCGCCCGGCTGCTGGAGGGGACGCACAATTTCCAGGCATTCGCCGCAAACCGCGGGAAGCCTCAGCACGACACGGTGCGCACCATAGCCGGCATCGCGGTCGCGAAACGCGGCCCGGCGATCACGCTCCGCTTCCATGGCAGCGGTTTCCTCTACAAAATGGTGCGCCTCATGACGGGCGCGCTGGTGCGCGTGGGGCAAGGGCGCGCGCCGGTCGCGGGCATTGCGGATTACCTCGCGGGGACTGCCGGCAAATGCTCATTCGCCGCGCCGGCGGAGGGGCTTTGCCTGGCGCGGGTGATTTACTGAGCCGGCGAGGGCGAAGGCGAGGCGGTATCGGGAACGAACGGAGTGATCACGATCGCGTAGCGCTGCTTGGTGAAAACGGCGTGATTCAGGTCGCACAGGTACTTGAGCCCATCCAGGAACGGGATGCTTTGCAGGTTCAGGGTGACGGTGTGGTTCATCTGCGCTTCCGGCAATTCCGAGACGAAGGAGACGGCCACCGATTGTTTGGCGGCGGCCTGCTTGAAGAAGTCGAGCGCGGAGGAGAACGTCGCATCCTTGAACTCGATCTTCGGGATCACGAGGGTTTCGATGTCATCATGGGCCGGCGTGGGAGCCTGGCCCGCCTGCCGCAGCCGGATATTCCGGAGATAACGGATCGCCAGCGTATTGTGCGGGTCCATCTCCGTGACCTGGGTAAAAAGGTCCTTCGCGGTATCGTAATCTCCGGCAATGAAAGCGCGCTGGGCTTGCGCCATCAGCGTGGGCTCATCCACATCCGCCATGGCGATGACGGGGATTAAACAGGCAATGAAAGCGGCAAGGAGGGGAACGCGCATGGAACATTACTAACCGAACCAGGCGGCGAAAGCAAAGCCGTCCAAGGTATCAGTGGATGCGCCCGCGATCAGCTTTCCCGCCAAGCCCCGGCGCGGCCCATCATTTCCTTCAGTGTCGCCAATTCCTGCTCGTAAACTCCCCGGGGGGTGGTTCCTTTTTTCACGCAGATGGCCGCGGCTTTCCCGACGATCTCCCCCATCATCCCGCAGGTCTTCATCACGCGCACCGGCCCGAGGCCGTCGTGGGATACGCTGATATCGCGCCCGGCCATGAAGAGGTTCCCGATATTCCTGCTGTAAAGGCACCGGTACGGAGCCCAATAGGGGCCGTTGTAGCGGTAGCTTTTGTCCGAGACGGTTGCCTGGGAAATGAACTCCTCGCCGGTCAATCCTTTGGAATAATGCGGGTCCGCGGAGTGCAAATCAATCGGCCAGGTGCACGGAAAACAGGCGTCCTCATAGACCGTGGACTTGTGAAAATCGTCCGGGCCCAGGACGACGTCTCCCATCAGCCGCCGCGATTCCCGCTTTCCGGCGATGTAGGCCGCCCATCCGATCCGGTAGTTCGGGTAAAGCTTGTCCACATTCTTGAGCGCGTCCCATGCGCCGTACATCGCACGCAAATTCAAATCGCGAATCCGCTCGACGTCCGTCACCGGGTCCATCTCGAATCCGCTCTCCCAGAACCATTGCCCAAGCGCGCCGGTTGGCGGCGCTTTCCCGGCTGCCTTTTTCCGTCCCGGGAACGGTTTGTTACTCAGGTCGATGGCCCATGGGCAGCGCGGGAAGGGCTGCGCCACATTCCCGGCCTCGCACGCATGCGCCAGCGCGGTCTTGTCCTGGCACTCGCATTTGAGCACCTGTTTCGAGTCGCCCGCATCCAGGATGTTCCAGAGATTGCTCATCCCCTGGTGCCCGGATTTTGTCTCCTCGTAATTCGCGCCCGCCAGGTATCCCACGGTGGCGTCTCCCGTGCAGTCCGCAAAAAACTTCGCCCGCAAACGGATCCGCCGCCCGGTCCGCGTGTGCTGGGCGACCACGGCCGAAATCAAATCGCCCGTCGTCTCGACCCATCGCACGCGCTGTTCCGTCAGCAATCGAATCCGCGGCTCGGCATGCACCGCATTGATTTTCTGATTGTCTCCGTAGGAAGCGCCGGACCTCGCATTGCCGGCGTTCCCCGCCGGGACCAATTCTTTTACAATGTCGCCAATGCCTGGATACGGCTGGAGATTGACGTGCCCCTCAGGCCAGACGCGCACCTCCGACGAGCCATTGCCGCCGAGCACGGGCCGGTCCTGCACCAGCGCCACGGTCAATCCGTTTCGCGCCGCCGAGAGCGCCGCGCACGTTCCCGCGATTCCGCCGCCAGCGACGACCAGATCGTACATCCCCCCATCGTCCGCCTCGTCCGGCAGCCCCTCCAATTCCCGCCGCATACGGTCCAGGCCCGCCAAATCGTTTGGCGGCTGGAAAGCGCCATCCTTGCAAAAGAGCAGCGCATCGCACCGCCCCTCGAAACCGGTCAGATCGTGCAATGCCACGTTCACCTCGCCCGCCAGTGCCACCAGGCCCCCGTCCTGCCAATGCCAATCCGCTCCCTCGGTGCCGAAGATGGTTTCAACCGGTTTTCCGTTGATCACGACTTGAAATTTTCCCGGCGCGCCAGGCGCTTTCCACGGAGCCACCCAATCCCGCGTCCTCACCCAGAGCCTGTACAAGCCCGGCGCGGGTACGGTCGCGCGCGTCACGGCGTCCTGCACCGGGATACCCAGACCGTGCGCCAGGACATAGGAGGAGCCCATTTGCTCCATGGATTGCTGGTCCACCACCCATCCGCCCAACTGGTCGAACTCTTCCGCCTCCAGAAGAATCATGCTGCCGTCGGGTTGCGCGGCGCGGACCTTGCCCGAGAGCATTGCGCCGGCGATCAAGCCTCCGGATAAGGCGAGAAACTCACGGCGTGATTTGAGCGACTGCACAAGGGAAGACATAACCGATGAAACATAATCTTGCCTGATTTTGTTTCCCTGCAAAACCGCGATGTTATGTGACGGTAACATTGATAACCTCCGATGCCGGGAAAAATCGGCGCCCCCTGCGCTGCTTCCGCCGGTCAGATCGCCCCGCGGCGCCATCTCTCCTTTCTTCCCTCTTGCTGTGGGCGCGAATCGGCGGCATCTTCGGGCTTCTCATGGCTTCGCCGTTTGATCCCCTGCCGGCAAACAGGTTTGGTGTGTACGAAGCAGCGCATCTGCTTTGGCGGGCAGGCTTTGGCGGGACCTGGGAGGATATCCAGGCGCTCGCGGCGCGCGGCCTGCCGGGCGCGGTGGCCGCGCTCACGGGCTTTCCCCTTTCCACGGAGTTTGCGCCGGACTTCATTACCCTGCCGCAGCCGGACGAGGGCAAGGATGGGAAGCCCGACGAGCGCGAAAAGATCAACCAGCTCCGCTTCTGGTGGCTGAACCGGATGGTCAATACGCCCAATCCGCTGGAGGAAAAGATGACCCTCTTCTGGCATGGGCATTTTGCCACTTCCTTCGAGGACAAGATCGAGGCCGCGTACCCCATGTGGCATCAGAATCAGATGTTTCGCCGGCTGGCGCTGGGCCCCTTCCCCTCGCTGCTCTCGGCGCTCATTCGCGACCCCGCGATGCTGGTCTTTCTGGACAATGCGGAATCGGTGAAGGACCGGCCAAACGAGAACCTTGCGCGCGAACTGATGGAACTGCACTCGCTGGGGGTGGGCAATTTTAGCGAAAGCGACGTGAAAGCAGCCGCGCACTCGCTGACGGGGTTTGGCGTAAACCGGGACAAGTGGACTTTCCGTTACGATGCGGAGCAGCACGATCCCGGCCAGAAGACCTACCTGGGCCAGACGGGTCCGTGGAGCGGCGATGACGTGGTGCGCATCATCTGCGCGCAGCCGGCGTGCGGCCTTTTTATCGGGCGGAAGCTGCTGGAGTATTTCGTGTACGGGAATCCGGAACCGGAAATCCTGAACGAGGCGGCGGCCCTCCTGCGCTCCACGAATTATGATTTCCGCAAGTTCCTGGCCACGGTTTTCAGCTCGCAGCTTTTCTATTCCGTGAAGGCGCAGAACTCGATCGTCAAGAGCCCGGTGGCGCTCACCATCGGCGCCCTCAAGTCGATGCGCGCCCAGCCGCCGCAGGGCGGTCTCCTGAGCGAGGCGCTGCGGAATATGGGGCAGGACCTTTTCTTCCCGCCGGAGGTCAACGGCTGGGTGGGCGGCGCGGCGTGGATCAACTCCAACATGCTGCTGGTGCGTTACAACTTTGCCAATTACCTCCTCAACGGCGTGAACCCGGAGGACTTCCATGTTTACAACCAAAAGGCCGCGGGGCCGAATGCGACGCGCCGGCAATTTGTGGAGTCCCAGCGCACCGGCGCGGTAAAGTGGACGCCCCGGCAGCAGCTTCGCGATCTGGGGATCGATCAGAAAATGCTCACCTCCGGGGACGTGGTTGACTATTATATCAACACCTTCCTCGCCCGGCCGGTATCCTCCGAGATGCGCGACCAGTTCCTCGCATTCATGGAAACCGACGCGGCGGGCGGGCACCGCAGCTTCAGCCTCGACGACTCGAACTTTGACGAACGCATCCACGACCTCGCCCACCTGATGATGAGCTCGCCCGATTACCAGCTCTGCTAGGGGGTCAACCCCGGAACTCTCGCCATGCCTAAAAAATCCCAACTCCTCCAGACTCGCCGCGAGTTTCTCTCCACCGGCATCAAGGGCCTCGGCCTTGTGGCCGCCAGCGCTTACGTGCCCGCGTTCGTGACCCGCACCGCGGGCGCCGTTCCCGCGGAGACGGATGCGACCATCCTGGTGGTGCTCCAGCTTAGCGGCGGCAATGACGGGCTCAACACGGTGGTGCCCTTCGCGAACGATCTCTATTACAAGGCGCGTCCGACCATCGGCATCCCCAGGGATGCGACGCTCAAGATCAACGACCAGATCGGCCTGCACCCCTCGCTCGCCCCGCTCAAGGCGGAGTATGACGCCGGCCACATGGCGATCATCCAGAACACCGGTTATCCAAACCCGAACCGCTCCCATTTCCGCTCCATGGAAATCTGGCACACGGCGGGAGATTCCACCGGGCCGAGCCTGACCTATGGCTGGCTGGGGCGTTACTTCGATGCCCAATGCTCAGGCGCGGACCCGCACAAGGTGATCGATAACGCGGACATCGGCGTCAGCTTTGGCAAGGTGATGCCGCAGGCTTTCCGCAACCAGTCAAACGTGGGCCTGGCGGTCGATAATCCCAACACGTTCCAATGGAACGCGAGCGGCGAGACCCTGGGCCTGGCCAAGGCGCAGGAGGAAATCTTTGCCCATCTCAACCAGCCGGGCGGTGTCGCGGCCAGCCCCATGTCCAGCATGGCCACGCTCGGCGCCATCAATGACACGGAGCCGGCGACGCTCGATTTTCTCCGCCACACGGCGATGAATGCCATGCTCGCCGGCGACCGCATCCGGAGCATCCTGGGCAAGGACGCCAAACACGGCACGGCCTACCCGCAATCGGAACTGGGCAACCAGCTCGGCATGATCGCAAAGCTGATCGGCGGCGGATTCCCGACCCGCGTCTATTACGCCTACCAGGGGGGATTCGATACGCACGCAAACCAGCTTGGCACCCATGCCCGGGTGCTGGCGGACGTGGCGCAGTCCGTGCACGCTTTCCGCAATGACCTCAAACAGCAGCAGAACTCGCAGCGGGTGATGGTGGTCGCGTTCAGCGAGTTTGGCCGGCGCGTGGCGGAGAACGGGAGCGCGGGCACGGACCATGGCGCTGCGGCCCCCGTGTTCCTCTTTGGCGATAGCCTCAAGGCGGGCGTCCACGGCCATGCGCCGGACCTCGCGGCGCTGACGGATGGCGATATCGTTTACGATACCGATTTCCGCTCCGTTTACGCGACCGTCCTCGAGCGCTGGCTGGGCGCCCCGAGCGCGCCGCTGCTGGGTCGCCCGTTTGGCATGCTGCCAATCGTTTGACCAGGACCCACGGCACGGCATGAAGGACCCGAAACCCGGCCCGCAAAAAATATTGGTGGTGGACGTCGGCGGCAGCAACGTGAAGTTGATGCTGGCCGGCGAGAAGGAGCGCATCAAGTTCCCCTCGGGCCCGCACTTCACCCCGCGGCAATTGCTGGCGTGCATCGAGAAATATGCGCCGGACTGGGAGTACGAGGGCGTCTCGCTGGGGCTGCCGATCCCGATCGTCCACGACCGGCCGGCGGCGGAGCCGAATAACCTCGGACGCGGCTGGACGAAGTTCGATTTCCACACGGCATTCGGCAAGCCGTGCAAGCTGGTAAACGACGCCGCGATGCAGGCGCTCGGCAGTTATGAAGGAGGCCGGATGCTCTTCATCGGGCTCGGCACCGGCCTCGGCTCCGCCCTCATCCTCGAGGATGTGCTGATTCCGCTGGAGCTGGGCGAATTGACCTACAGCCCGCAGCGCACCTTTGAGGACATGCTGGGACGCGAGGGACGCAAGCGCCTGGGGCAAAAGAAATGGGAGGATGCGCTCGATGACATCGTGAAGATTTTTCGCAAGGCGTTCGTTGTCGATTACCTGGTGATCGGCGGCGGCAATGCCCGCCGGCTGACGCGCCTGCCCAAAGGCGCCCGCCTCGGCAACAATCGCAACGCATTCCTGGGCGGCCTGCGGCTATGGGGCATCGGCCTCGGCCGCGCCGGAGGCAAGCCGCGCACGCTAAACCTGCGCTAAGGAACCACTGATTAAGTAAAGAACCTCGGGGCAAGCCCCGAGGCATTTCAGATATGATTTCAGACACGAAAACGACAAAGCCGAAGCAAGCTTCGGGGTATCGGACCCAAAGGGAATGAACCCACAGGGTTCAAAGATCGGTAGCCGGGGGTTGAGCGAAGCGATACCCCCGGTAGTGCGAAGAATTACGGCAGCACCCCGGAGGGGTGCAAGAGCCCCCTTGATTTAATCAGTGGTTCCCTAACGCGAACGAAAGCACTGTTGCTTTATACTGACGCAATTTTAAGGGCCAAACGGCCCTTCGAAGTCCAATTCAAGCTCCTTGGATTTTTTCCCCGTTACCGCGCGACGAATTCCACCGGCTTGGGCTTGCGGACCCTGGGACAAATCTTTCCGAGATCGTTTTCCACCAGGTAGGCGATCAATTCCCGCACGCCGCGCCCATTCGGTTGCCGGGTCACAAAATCGGCGTGCTCCTTGAGCATCGGGAGCGCGTTCTCCACCGCCACCCCGCAGCCGCAAAGCTCCAGCATCGCGTGATCATTCTCGGCGTCGCCCACTCCCACCGCCTCCCTCGGCGTGAGGCCCCGCTCCCGCAGCGCCGCCTCCAGGCCGCTGGCTTTATTGACAGTGGCAGGCAGCACCATCACCGCGCCCTTGTTGAAAATGACCTGCAACTCCAGGCCGAGGTCCCGGATCAGCTTTACCACGGTGATCTCGTGCGGCTCCATGGTCGCGACGATCACGTGCCCCACCGTGAGCGGGGTCACTTTGTGCGCTTTCAATTGTTCGATGAATTGCGCGGGAGGCGGCCCGGCCAGCAATTTGATGAGGCCGTCACTGGGCCGGTAAAGCACGGCGCCGTTTTCCGCCACCACCAGATCGAAGAGGTCCAGCCGGGGAAAAACGGTTTTCAGGTCCTCGACTTCGCGCCCGGTGACCATGATCAATTGCCGCCCGGAATGGCGCGCCTCCTGCAATGCATCGACCGTGGCCGGATCCACCACGCTGTTCCAGGCCATGGTCCCGTCGTAATCCGTGGCAAGCACCTTGAATCGCATACGGAGTTAATTTCGGCCACCGCGCGAAAAAAGGCCGTGTGATCCCCGCGCAACGGCCTTGTACGGACCGAAGGGAGTTTGTAACTTCAAGCTTATGAAAGCGGCGTACTGCCTGATCCTTTGCATTTCCCTGGTCATGGCCCACACATTCCGCCCCGGCCACTCTGCCGCCCCGGGCGTACAGCTCGATTCCAAGGAAGACGTGCCAAAGCCGCCCACGCCCAAAGCCGACCGCCCCGAGCCGCCTCCCCCACCGCCGCCTCCCGCGCCGCCGCCCCCGCCGCCTCCCCCACCCCCGCCACGCCCTCCGGCGTCGCCCACCCCCAAGCCGCATGTTCCGAAAATCGGCAGCGGGGCCTCTCACGATACCACGACCTACATCCCGTCGGCAGTGGACACCTCAACGCCGGCACCCACGCCTGAGCAATCGCCATCCGAAGCCCCGCAGAGCGGCGCAACCACCTCGGGCAGCTAGAGCCCTTTTGCTTTAATTTGACGCATCGTTAAGGGCCAAAGGCCCGTTGTAGGCCAGCCTGGGGTGTAGCGAGGAACGAGCGCAGCCCCAGGTACTTACGCAAAATGCGCCAAGCGCCAACGGCGCGGGAGAATCTTGCGACAGATTCAAGAGAATATCCTCTAAACTAAACCGCCGCGCTCAGCGTCTTATCAAAGATGCGGCGGCAGCTCAGCAAGAGGTCATCCACCAAAAACGGCTTCCGCAGGAATGGGACATTCAGCCCCTCCAGCTTTGCGTTCAGCTCCTTGCTGCCCGCATCGCCGGTGATGAAGAGGAATCTCTCGCGCAGATGCGGGCAGTTGGCGCAAAGCCATGCGTAAAACTCGAAGCCGTCGAAATCGGGCATCCGGATATCCGAGATCACGAGATCGTAATTGCCGGTTTTCAAGAACTCCATCGCATCCCGGCTTCTGGAAACCCGGCGGACAATCACGCCCATGCGCACGCGCAACGCCTCCTGCACCAGCCCGGTAATGTAAGACTCGTCATCCACCACGAGCGCCTGCGCCGGGTTATCGCTGGGCCGCAGCACATGGGGCTCAAGCCGGATGACGCCCGTCTCCCCGGCTTCCGGCATCGGCTCCTCGCTCGCGGGCAGGGTGATGCGGAAGCGCGTGCCAACGCCGGCGGTGCTCTCCACCTGCAGATCGCCGCCGTGCTGCCTGACCAGGGAGAAACAGACACTCAGCCCCAGCCCGGTGCCGCGGTGCGGACCTTTGGTGGTGAAAAAGGGATCGAAGACGCGCCCCAGATGCTCCGGACGGATGCCGTGCCCGGAATCGCTGATAGCCAGGCAAATATTCTCGCCGGCGCGCTCGATGGTGATCTTGAGCTCCCGCACCGGGCACTTTTCCATGGCATCGACGGCGTTGATCACCAGGTTAATGAGCACCTGCTTCATCTGGCTCACATCCGCCAGCACGGGCATGGGGACATCCGGCTGCGTCCATTCGAGCCGCGATCCGATGGACCGGAGGCGCAGTTTCAAAATGGCCAGCGAGTCATCCACCACCGCGCCCAGGTCGCACACGGCCCGCTCGGTGGCGGAGGAGGGACGGGAAAGCTGCAAGAGCTGGGAGATGATGCGGGCGGACTCGGTGGCGCTCTGGCGAATGATGGAACTGAACTGCTCAAGGTCCCCGTTGTCCGAGCCGGAGGCCGCCGCCTGCGCCATCAGCAGCTCGGAGAAGCCAATAATGGGCGAGAGCTTGTTATTGATCTCATGCGCGATGCCGCCGACCAGGGAATCGAGCAGGGCGGATTTCTCCTCCTGCGCCAGCCGGCGCTCCATGGCCCGCTGGCCGGTGACGTCATCCAGCAGCGCGCAGATTTGGCCCGTCTCCTTGATCCAATTGAAGAATATCCGGAACAGCCGGGGCCGATCCTCCACCTGCACGGTGATCTCCTCCGGCCTGCCGCACTCTCCCGCACCATGGCGCTCCCGCTCCCGGAGCGCCCGCAGAAAGTCCTCCCGCCGCGCAGCCGGGACAAGCTCCGCAAGGTTCAACAACCCGCCCTCGCCGGGCCGGGCGGGAGCCTTGAGCGCCAGCAGCTCGTAAAGGCGGCGATTGCACGTTTCCACATTCCCCCGGTGATCAAGCAGCGCCACCCCCAGGGCGCTGTTCTCGAACAGGATCTCGAACCGGCCCTGGGATTGGCGCAACTCGTTGAGGCTGCGGAAGAGCTGGCGGTTTTTCTCCGCAAGCGCCGCGTGCTGCTCTTCCTCGATGAGCCGTTTCTCCTCCACCAGCCGGGATTGCAGCCGCACAAGCGTCCGCACGGAGATCAGCCCCAGAAAATCGCCGTTCTCCTCCACGATTCCCACATCGTCGTGAAATGCGTCGCCATCCCGGCCCAAAGCCGCCTCCAGCAGGCCAATCATGGGGATATCGCGCCGGATGATCAGCGGGTGGGGCATCGTATGCGCGCCCACCGGCTTGCGCCCGTAGATGGAAAAACCATAGCGCGCCCCCAGCAGAAAACCGACGTGGCCCCGGGAGACGACGCCGATCAGCCGCCGATCCTCCACCACCCCGGCAAACTCGTGGGAATGCGTCCTAAATTCCTCATAAACAGCGTCCAATGGCATGGAGGCCGGCACGCATGCGGCGTGCTCGACCTGGCTGGCGATCTCAAGACGCTCGATCCTCGTGCGCCCATTCGTATCGCTGTCCGGCGTAAAAATCATTGGCCGCAAATGGGGCGATTTCCGTGCCGCGGCGGAAGAATCGTTGTAACATTTTCGCGAAGGGGATTACCCGGGGTTACCGGGGGGTAAAACCCGGTTTTTTGCCCGGTTTTTGCCTCGGTGGGCTGCAACCATTGACTTTATCGAAACGCGGCTGATACGTTTTCGTCGTGAAATTCGTCCGGAATCTCGGCGACAACAGAAGCGGCGCAGCCGGGAACATCAGGAAATCGCTTGAACTGATCAATGCCCAGCTCTACAGCGTCGAGGAGCGCATTGCGCAGCAGGCGAAAAGCTTTGACCCTGCCGTGGAGCCTTATGTCTCGTATGCCTGCGAGAGCAGCGGCAAGCGGCTGCGGCCGGCCCTGGCCCTCCTCGCCGGCGGCGCCACGGGGGACATCAATCCCAGCCACCTGGACCTTGCGGTGGTGGTCGAGCTCATCCACGCCGCGACGCTGGTGCATGATGACATCATGGACGGCGCTGAAAAACGCCGCAGCCAGCCCACCGCAAATGCCAAATGGGGCAATGCGATCTCCGTCCTCCTCGGAGATTGCCTTTTTGCGCACGCGCTCAAGCTTTCCACCAGCTTCCCGAATGGCGAAATCTCCCGCCGCATCGCCAGCGCGGCATCGGATGTCTGCAGCGGCGAGATCATCCAGACCCAGCGCCGCTTCGATCTGAAGCTGGGGGTCGCGGATTACTTCCGCATCATCGAGATGAAAACCGCGGCGCTCTTTGCCGCGGCCAGCGAGCTCGGCGCCTTCATCAACGAAGCCTCGCCCGAGATCATCTCCGGCATGAAGACCTTCGGCCTCCGTTTTGGCACGGCCTACCAGATTTATGACGATTGCCTCGACATCGCGGGCAGCGAGGAGAGCGCGGGCAAAACCCTGGGCACCGATCTCCGCAAGGGCAAGCTGACGCTCCCGATCCTGCA
Organism: Chthoniobacteraceae bacterium; assembly: GCA_036266845.1. Taxonomy (GTDB): domain Bacteria; phylum Verrucomicrobiota; class Verrucomicrobiia; order Chthoniobacterales; family Chthoniobacteraceae; genus DATAXI01. The sequence continues at coordinate 19,135 of DATAXI010000205.1, forward strand.
TCTGCTCCAGAGCGCTTCCGGCTCGGAACGCCACCGTTACAGCGAGATGATCCTCCGCTGCGAGGAGGAAGATTCCATTCGCCTCGCCGAAGCCGCCCGCTCCAGCGGCGCACTCCGTTTCGCGATCAACACCACGGAGCGAATGCTCCGCGAGGCGCAACAGCAGGTCGCCCTCCTGCCCCACAACAAGTACAGCGAAGCACTGGACGCCGTCTGCGTAAGCGTGATCGAAGTAGTAGGCCAATTCGGCGGGTAACCCCCAGGCACGGTTTGATTCAACAGCCGCTTCCGGGACGAGTTCCCCAACCGGGAGTAAAGAAGCGGAGAGAAGAAAATCGTCTCGAACCCCCTTTGGAAGCAGGCGCGTTCAACAGGTGACTTAATGCCCATTTGCTAGATATCGCAGCGATGCCAATGTGGCCTCAGATAAAAATAGTAGCCTCCTCGACACTCGAACCTTTACCCCCAGTTCACATCCCCCATGAAACCAAACCCGATGTTTGCCCCCAATATTGCCGCCCTGCCTAATCCACGTACGCAGGCTTCCTGCCTAAAAATGATGGAGCGCTTTAATATCTGGAGCACGCTCCCTAAGTACTCGCGGTATGCGTTGGCGTTATCGCTGCTGGCGGCTGGCGCTCGCTCCGCATCTGCCCAGAATACCTGGAACTTCACCGGCGGGGATCTCGATGACTGGTCGCAGTCGATCGCATGGACGCAGGTCGGTGGGTCCGGCGGTACCCCGCCTCCGGGACCTGATGACACGGCTATTCTTAACAACTCGAGTAACAGACTGCGGGTTTCGGAAAACATCACTGTCGGCACTCTTATTTTCGACCCCACAACCATCGGCAGTCATAATGCGGAAATTATCTCGGGCCCAACCGGCGGCACGACTGCCGTTTTGACCGTCGGCGCCCTTGAGGTTACTTCAGGCACCGCCGCCATTCGTAACTCGACAGCCATTCTCAGTGTTGACGCCGGCACGATCGATATCTCGCCGAACTCTCTGTTGGAGCTTGGAAACGCCGATGCCGGTTCGTTTTCCGGAATTGGCTTTTCCGTATCCGGGCTGACGACCATCGAAGGGAACGGAGAGCTTTTTACTTGGAATTATGGGTACAGCGCGGCGTTCAACGGCGGCATCACATTTACCGGTGCCGGCTCCTTCGCACTCAACGACGGACAGTACGCAGGCACTACCAGCCTGATCGATGTTGCGTATCTATCCTCTGCGAACGCAGGCTCCACGATCGCGGCAGCAGCCAATCTGCAAACCTATTACGCCACCAGCGGCACAATGGTTATCACCGGAAACACGAATGCCACTTATGCCGGACAAATCATTGATCGGCTCTCGACCACAGGCACCGGCGATATCCTTTCCCTGGTCATGAACGGCTCCGGCACGCAAGTCCTGTCCGGCGTAAACACATACAGCGGGCCTACCATCGTCAACGACGGCGTTCTGGAGGTTACCTCCACCAGTGCGCTCGCCAGCGGAACGGGTGGAGTGGCCGGCACTCCTGGCAATAGCGGTACGTGGGGCTCTGTCACCGTGAATAATGGCGGAACGCTCGCGGTCGCCGCCGGTGGCGCTGGAGAATGGGCCAGCGGGGATATCAATAATCTGATTACAACAGCGAATTTCGCCACGGGCTCCGCTCTGGGCATCGATACGACGGGCGGAAATTTTTCCGACGCCGGCGTCCTGTCGGGATCGTTCGGCCTTGCAAAGCTGGGCGGTAACACGCTGACGCTCTCCGGCGATAACACCTACTCCGGCGCCACGTCCGTGAATGCGGGTGCGCTGGTTGTCAGCGGCTCGCTCGCTGGGCCGGGCGCTGTAACAGTGAATGCGGGCGCCGCTCTGGGAGGCGCGGGAAAAATTTTCGGCAATGTCACAATTGCCACCGGCGGGATGCTCTATCCGGGCATTGGCGATAGCTCGAGTCCCACCACTTTGACTCTTGGCGGCAGTCTCAGCCTGAGCGATTCGGCAGGTATCACTTTGAATCTGCTAAGCGGGGGAATCGATAACATCGCCGTTGCCGGGACTCTGGGGCTGAGCGCGAATCTTGATGACGAACTGACAGTCGATCTGCTTGCTTCTCCCGCGCTCGATACGGCGTATGACTTCCTGATCGCTTCCAACGGGAGCGGTGGTGGCAACTTTGAAAGTGCCGCGATCCTTACGGGGCCTGACGCCGGCGGTCTTGTTGGCACCGTAGGCTATAACAGCACCAATAATGCATACGAAGTGACTTTCACAACCGTGCCTGAACCCGGCGCCTGGAGCGCCATCATCAGTGGGTTTGGGCTTCTGGTCTATTGCCAGAAACGACGCAGCAAACGATAAAATAGAGAACGGCCCACCCGGACGAAAAACCCGCTCAGGCCCGCTTTGCCCGCACATACCGCCGCACCTCGAAGTCGGGATGCGTAAGCACCACCCCGGCAAAATCGAATCGGGATTCGAACTCCGGGAAAAAAGTGTCGCCGTCCACCTCGCGGGGGATGATGGAGAGCAAAATCTCGTCGCATTGCGGGAGGAGCTGCCGGTAAATCTCGGCGCCGCCGATCACCCACACATCCCCCGGATACGACGCAGGATCGAACGCCCCCAGCCCGGAGATCACTTCACCCCCCCCGGCCGCAATGGATGACCGCGTCTCGCCGGTGGAGCGGGTCACGACAATGTTGCGCCGGTTGGGCAGCGGGCGCCCCAGCGATTCCCAGGTCTTCCGGCCCATCACGACAGTGGCGCCGCTGGTCGCCCGCTTGAACCATTTGAAATCCTCGGGGATGTGCCACGGCACCTGCCCCTTGTTCCCAATGACCCGGTTCAGGGACATCGCCGCTATCGCGCGCATCGCCATGGGCTAGACGGCGATTGGCGCCCGGATCGCCGGATGGGGATCGTACCCCGCCATCTCAAAATCCTCGTAACGGAAAGCATGGATATCGTCCACCGCGGCGTTGAGCTTCATCCGCGGCAGCGCGCGCGGCTCGCGGCTCAATTGCTCGCGCGCCTGCTCCAGGTGATTCGCGTAAAGGTGCAGATCGCCAAAGGTGTGGATAAATTCACCGGGCTTTAACCCGCACACCTGCGCGATCATCAGCGTCAGCAGCGCGTAGCTCGCGATATTGAACGGCACGCCGAGGAAAAGATCCGCGCTGCGCTGGTATAGCTGGCAGCTCAATTCCCCCCGGCTCACGTAAAACTGAAACAGCGCGTGGCAAGGCGGCAGCGCCATTTTCTCGATCTCCCCCACATTCCACGCGCTCACCATCAGCCGGCGGCTATCGGGGTTCTTTTTAATCTGCGCGATAACCTGGTCAATCTGGTTGATCTCCCGTCCGTCCGCCGTTTTCCACGCGCACCATTGGGCCCCATAGACGGGGCCCAGGTTTCCCTGCGCATCGGCCCACTCATTCCAGATCGTCACGCCATGCTCCTGCAGCCAGCGCACATTGGTATCGCCGCGCAGAAACCACAGCAGCTCGTAAATGATCGATTTCACGTGCAGCTTTTTCGTCGTGAGCAGCGGAAAGCTCTCGCGCAGGTCAAACCGCGCCTGCGCGCCAAACACGGAGTACGTCCCGGTGCCCGTGCGGTCTTCCTTGAAGACCCCGCGGTCCAGCACCAGGCGGAGCAGATCATGGTATTCGCGCATGAAGATGAAATCAGGAAATCACGGGTGGACCGCCGGCCCGTCCGGCAGCGGCGCGGAGAGATCGACATGGCGAATCTCCACCTCCCGCCCGATCCGGGCACTCTCGTAAATCGCATCCAGAATGCGCATCGTCTCCACCCCATCGTCCGCGTCCGGCTCGGGCTCGCGATCTTCCAGGATGCAATTGACGAAATGCTGCTGCGCGTTCTCAAACGTCGGCGGGTACCGCAGCGGCACGCTCTTGACCATCGCCCCATTCTCCTCGCGGAAGATGCACGTCGTCGTGTCCTTGTAATCGAACGTGGTATTGGACAGCCCCCCCTTGGTGCCGCTCAGCTCCAGGTAAACCTTCTCGCGCTCCTCAAAGTTCAGCGCCCAGCTTACCTCCATGATCAGGCTCGCCCCGTTATCAAACCGGATCAGCGTGCTCGCAAGGTCCTCCACGTCGAACTCCTTCTTCTGCTCCCGCGCAATGGACCCGGCAATGTGGGAAAAAGTGCTCGCGGAAACGGTCACCGCGCGCGGACTGCCGATCAGCCACCGCGTCAGGTCCAGCATGTGAACCCCCAGGTCGATCAGCGGCCCGCCCCCGCTCATCTTCTTTTGGCTGAACCAGCCTCCAAATCGCGGCATCCCCCGCATCCGCCGCCACCCCGTATTCCCGTAATAGACCTGCCCCAGCGCCCCGGACTCGATGAGCTTCTTGAAGTACTGATGCTCCGGCCGGAACCGCTGGTTGTAATGGATCATGAACTTGAGCCCCGTTTTCCGGACCCGGTCCCGCATTTCCAGCGCCTCCGCCGTATCCATCGCCATCGGCTTCTCGCACAGCACATGGACCCCCCGGTCCAGCAGCGCCAGGGTCATCGATTGATGGAGAAAATTCGGCACCGCAATCGTCGCCGCGTCGATCTCCGCATGAGCCAGGAACTCCTCAAACTGCGTGAACACCTGCGGAATCCCAAACTCCGCCCCCAGCCTCCGCGCCAGCCCCTCGTCCTGGTCGCAAATCGCCTGAAGCCGCGCCCCCGGGTGCTTGCGGTAATGCTCAATGTGCAATCGCCCCATGCCGAGGCCAACAACACCGATTCGAACGTCCTTCTGCATGGCCCAGAATCCCCACATCCCCCACCCGTGGCAAGCACTTCGGTAAAGAGGCATGCAGCCGGGACCCGGCCCACCCGATCAATCCCCATTCGAACCGGGCGAACTCGTTGGGCGTCCTCAGGATTTTACGCGGAAGCAGCTTCGCACGGCTCGATTTCCACGAACAATAGGGTGTTTTATGGATTTAGAGTAAAAAGTGGCAGCTTGGTGCTGCGCACCGCTCTACCCCGGGCAGGAACCCCCGAATCTCCAAGGCCATTCTCGGCAAAGAGTCTCGCATATTTGGCAGTTTTCGTCACCATCCAAAGGAATCGCCCTGCAAACATGTGAGGATTGCCAAAACCCGATATCCGCCAAGGCCTACGAGTGTCCACATCGCGGGAAACCCAATCAGGCACGTCCATTTCTGCACCCTGTAGACATTGTGCTCGCCGTGCTCATAGCCGAAGTGGTCGCCGCGGGCTTAGCGTATGCTGTTTTTCGATATCTACTACACTGAGGCGATTTCCAAATTAGGACATCACCTACAAAAGCGCGAACTTACGGGACCGAAATTGTCGTGAAATTATATTGGAAAACCCCTCCTGCCAAAAGCAAGGAGGACAAGATCATCCGCATCATTTTATACATGGCGGTCGGCATATGGCTTACATGGAATTTGTTCAAAGGTAAGCCGTCGCGCCATAATGGCGACCTAGCCACGCGAATTATTTTTCATGTCTTCATCGCCACCGTTTGGTTTTATTTGGCGCTGGGTGAACTGATTTCTCTGCTGCGTCTATGTTGGACGCGCCGACGCGAGCAGAACCTCGACGCCAAAGGTGTTCCACAGCGCGAAAAACCAAATTAAGGTGATTACCTACTTGACTCAAAAGATGGGGCCCTGACAATGCGACGGCATGGCTTGGACGAAACCAGAATATGGGCACCATACCGTTGATAAAGCAGGGAAGACCCTGATTTCCACTGCGCTTTTTGAAGACGTGGATCGAGCGTTAAAGATCGTTAATAATTGGCGGTCTTCGCATGGTTATCCACTTCAAAGCATTAAGATGACCCTAACGGGGCGCGCTCGCTCCGTGTATGCGGGCGCCGTAGTAGCGGAAAGGCGCAAGCGAATTCCGGCAATTGAATTAAAACTTCGCCAAAATTCCTCGATGCAACTTTCAAAGATGCACGATATAGGGGGGTGCCGTGCCATCTTGGCGAGCGTTTCCCAGGTGGAAAAACTAGTCAAAGTTTACGAGGATGCCGTCATTAAAAATCCACGTCGCGGAGGGGAGTTCGTCAAAAAATACGACTACATTACCTGCCCGAAAAAGACCGGTTATCGTGGCGTTCATCTCGTTTACAAATACCACAGCGATTCGGCTGCCTTGTCTGTTTACAATGGCCTGAGAATTGAGATTCAGTTGCGATCCCGAATACAACATCAATGGGCTACAGCCGTAGAAACTGTGGATATGTTTACTACTCAGGCATTAAAATCGGACATGGGAACTGAGCGATGGAAGAGATTTTTTGCCTTAGCTGCCAGCGCATTCGCATCAATTGAAAAACGAACCCTTGTGCCTGGTACCCCCGACAACATTCAAGATTTAAGGAAAGAACTTAATAAATTTTCCCACGAAATAACCCTTCTCCAGGGATTTCAAAAGGCCACTGAAATTATTGAAGGCAAGCTCTCTAAAATCTTTCTTTTGCAATTGGATTCCGAAAAAAGGACTATCAAAACTACCGGTTTTGCCAGCGAGAGTCTACTTTTAGCCCAAGAGAAATGCTTGGAGATCGAAAAAGAAAACAAGGACTTTCCCGGAAGGCAAGTTGTATTGGTGTCAGTTGAATCCTTAAATGCCCTACCTAAAGCGTTCCCTAATTTCTTTTTGGACATAACCGAGTTTCTTCGTCTCATACAAAAAACTATTGCGGCCTAGACCCGCGCTTATGCTTCGTCTTTTCCCACTCCCTTTGTGCGGCGACCACTTTTTCCTTCCCGAAAACAATTCCGGGCTCGCCAGCCGCTCAATGGCGATTTGGCGGACCTCGTCCGCCGCCTTCGGGGCGGTTTCCCATTTTTTTCCTCTATTCCGGCGGTTCCATTCTCCGCGAGGCGAAGAACGCCACTGCCGGCTATCGATTTCCAAGCCTCCGGCCTGGGAACGGTGGCGCGGCGGGAGGATCGAAGGCGTTTTGCCCGGAAATCGAAACGGGAACAACGGGTAAATTCCAAAATTGAATCCCGGGCGGGGGAACGTATGGTCTGGGGGATGCAGCCGATTGTTGAGCTCAAGGATACGCAGAGTGAGATCGATCACCGGAAGATCGCGATTGATCGCGTGGGGGTGAAGAATCTGCGTTACCCCATCACCGTCCGGGACAAGGCGCACAAGACCCAGAACACCATCGCCACCGTGGGGCTGACGGTGGACCTGCCGCACCAGTACAAGGGGACCCACATGAGCCGGTTCATCGAGGCGCTCAATGAGTACGGGCCGGTGTTCCATATCGAGAAGATCCAGACACTCGCGCGCGGCCTGCTGGACCGCCTGGATGCGCAGCAGGCGCACGTCGATTTCGAGTTCCCCTTCTTTCTGGAGAAAAAGGCGCCGGTAACGGGGGCGGTGGGTTTGATGGATTACACGGTGCGGTTCAGCGCGGGGTTGCAAAAAGGGGAGCTGGATTTTGTGCTGACGGTCATTGTGCCGGTGACGACGCTTTGCCCGTGCTCGAAGGCGATTTCCGAGCATGGGGCGCATAATCAGCGGGGGCAGGTGACGTTTGCGGTCCGCTTCAAGCGTCCCATCTGGATCGAGGACCTCATCCGGCTGGTGGAGAGCTGCGGAAGCGCGGAGCTTTACAGCCTGCTGAAGCGCCCCGATGAGAAGGCGGTGACGGAACGGGCGTACGCGAACCCGGTGTTTGTCGAGGATCTGGTGCGGAATATCGCGGCCCGGTCCAACGGGGAGGAGAATATCACGTGGTACCGCGTGGAGGCGGAGAATTTTGAGTCGATCCACAATCACAACGCATACGCGCTGATCGAAAAGGGGTAGTTTTGCCATTGAGAAAATACGCTCCCGAAATCTGCCGGCCATTATCCCCGGAGCGCCATTGGCCGCTCTCGCCGGCGCCTGAACGGCCGCGCCCCTGGGCCCCCTGACACTGAGCCCATGCTTTATCGCTTTGCCGCATTCGGGATTATCACCTTCTGGCTGGTGATGATGGGCATGCTGGTGCGGCTGGAGGTGCACCCGGACGAGACGAATATCCTGGATGTGCCGGTCTCCTACGTGGTGCGGATCATGTTCAAGCATGGACAATCCTCCTTTCTGGATGTGCGAGACGGAGAGAAGCCGGTGGGCAGCATTTCCCTGCGGCCATCGATTACCGGGACGGATGCGCGGCTGCTCGATTTTTCCGGCACGCTCTCCGTGCAGATGCCGCTGAGCAACGGGCGGCAGCGGTACAATTTTAACGGCGGCATGGCGATGAATGCGGCGCTGGAGGTGCGGACGTTCCATCTCGATTTTACGGTGCAGGAGCCGCATACCCGGCTCGCCGTGCAGGGAGACATCCCGCGCAAGCTGCTGACCTATCAGACCTACTTTGGCGATCATGTAAGCAGCTCCCAGCGGCTGCCGCTGGATGCGGCGGGCATCACGCCGGCGCTGATGCAGAGCGTGGGCCTGGACCCGGGCGTCCTGCCAATCGTGCCCACGGGGATGACACCGCCCACGGTATCGGCCCGGGAAACGCAGATCACGATGCATGGTGAGAAGCTGGATGTTTACCAGGTGAGCATCCACGAAGGCGCCTCCACCGCGATGGATATCTATATGACGCAACTGGGACAGGTGGTATTGGTGAACACAAATTTCGGCTACACGCTGGGCGCCGAGGATTACCAATGATCGAAACCCGGAACCTGACGAAATGCTTCGGCGACCTGAAAGCCGTGAACAATCTGACGCTCGACGTGGCGCCGGGCGAGTTCTTCGCCTTTCTCGGCCCGAATGCCGCGGGCAAGACGACAACCATCAAAATGCTGACGGGCCTGCTGCGGCCGACGAGCGGCTCCTGCTCCATCGGAGGGTTTGATCTCCAGCGCGAGCCGGAAGCGGCGAAGCGGCTGCTGGCTTACGTGCCGGATTTCCCCTTCCTCTACGAGAAACTGACCTGCGCCGAGTTCATGCGCTTCATCGGCGAGATGTTTGAGGTGGAGCGGGCGGAAATCCCACGCCGGACGGGAGCGCTATTCGAGCGCTTCGGCCTGGATGCGTTCCGGCATGAATTGACGGAAAACCTGAGCCACGGGACGCGGCAGCGGCTGGTGATCGCGAGCGCGCTGCTGCACGAGCCCAAGGTGCTCGTGATCGACGAGCCGATGGTGGGCCTGGACCCGATGCATGCGCGAATCGTGAAGGACGAGCTGAAGGAGCGGAGCCGCGCGGGAACGACGATTTTCCTATCGACCCATCAGCTCGGCGTCGCGCAGGAGCTGGCGGACCGCATCGGGATCATTGGCCAGGGGCGGCTCATCGCGCACGGCACGCTGGAGGAATTGCGCCGCCAGAACGCGGGAGCCCAGGAACTGGAGAGCATTTTTCTAAACCTCATCGAAAGCGAGGACGAGAACGCGGCGGCGGCGGAAATGGCGGAGTAAAACTGAACGTCCGTGGAAATACGGGGACCCCGATGGAATGCGCCGCGGAGGTTTTTCTTCGCGTGAAATCCATTCGGTCCCGGCTTACGAATAGAGAGCATATGAATTACGTCCGACTTGGCAGCACCGGCCTGAAGGTGTCCCGCATTTGTCTTGGAACGATGACCTATGGCTCGAAGAAATGGCGGGACTGGGTTCTGGAGGAAGAGGAGGCGCGCCCGTTTTATCGCAAGGCCATCGAGGCCGGCATCAATTTCTTTGACACGGCGGATGTCTATTCGCTGGGGGTAAGCGAGGAGATCACAGGGCGGGCGCTCAAGGAGTTTGGCCCGCCGCGCGAGGATATCGTGATCACAACGAAGGTCTTCAATCCCATGGGCGACGGCCCAAACCGGCGCGGGCTTTCGCGCAAGCACATCCACCACGCCGTCGAGCAAAGCCTGCGCAGGCTGGGGACCGATTACATCGATCTCTATCAGATCCACCGGTACGATCATGAAACGCCGATCGAGGAAACGCTCGATGCGCTGGACGCGCTGGTGCGCGCGGGCAAGGTGCTGTACCTGGGCGCGTCCTCCATGTTCGCCTGGCAATTCGCAAAAATGCTCGATGCCTCGGCGGCGCGCGGCTGGGAGCGATTTGTGACGATGCAGAACCACTACAACCTGCTCTACAGGGAAGAGGAGCGGGAGATGATCCCGCTGTGCAAGGCGGAGGGTATCGGCCTCATCCCATGGAGCCCCCTTGCCCGCGGCGTGCTGGCCGGCAGCCGCAAGGCGCAGACCACCCGGGCGCGCACGGATGATTTCGCAGAGAAATTGTACGGCAGGGAAATCGCGGATTCCGACGCGGAGATCGTCCGCCGGGTGGAGGCGCTCGCGGAGAAGAAAGGGGCGTCGCCGGCGCAAATCGCGCTGGCCTGGCACCTGCACAAACCGGAGATCGTTGCGCCCATCGTAGGGGCATCGAAGCCGCACCACCTGGACGATGCCATCGCGGCGCTGGCAATCACGCTGAGCGCGGAGGAGATCGCCCCGCTGGAAGAGCCGTATGTGCCGCACCCCATCGCGGGACATTCGTGATCCCTCCCAGCCAGGCCGGTGTTTGGAGAAACGATCCGAAAGGCTGCGCTGCGCCTCCCCGCACTATGGCAGGGAGGCGTTCAAAAGCGCGGGTTTCGCTCCCGGCTCCAGCACGGAGTTATTCTCGTCCGTCATCCCTTCGGTCTGCGTCGATTTTAGATCGAATTTCTGCGCTCCGCTGGAAAGTTCCTCATTCCCCATGACCAATGGATTGGTACAGTGCGCCAGGCTCACCGCGATCCATTTTGTCGTGGCTTTCCGAGCATTTTCAGGATGGTTCTCAAAGTAATTTCCGCATACCAAAGGAGCGCCCGCATTGCCCAGGCTTAATCCCCGGCCGATAAAACTGTTGTTTACGATAGCGACATCGCGAAAGACGGGATAAGTCGAGCTTGCCCCCCAGATGCCCGTATCCACGTCCGTGTTTACAAAGAGGTTATTTACGGCGCACACCTGGGAAGCGATGCCCGCGCTATCGAATGGGGCGTCATTGGCGCCAAGGTGTACGTAACTGTCATGGATTTCATTCCCGGTGATCAAACCATGCGGCGCGCAAAGCAGGAGGCGCCCATAGTAATCGTGCAGATAACTGTCCTTGATAATCCAGTTGGCGGTGGGATGCTTCGCATCCTGCGCGATGAAACTCGCCGGCGGATTGGCCGGCAGGTTTCGATCCAACCGGGCAATCCCCCCTTCCATCTTGAGAACCGTGGCCTCAAAATCGAGCGGACTGAAGTCCCAGCGATAGAAAACAAATTCATCGCCCGGATGCGCATCGTGCAGGACAACCGATGCGGGCCCGGCCGGCTTGATGTCCCGCCAGACGCCGGCTTTGATCGAAATCGGATCATCATCGGTAAGCGCAATCTCGTTATTCTCAAAGAGCAGGCAGCCGCGCATCTCGTGAAAGTGATAGCCGTCCGCGCCGGCAGCCAGCGGACGGTCCGCTGCGGTAAGGCCGGGTGGCAGGCCGATCTTGCAGTTCGTCACACTCAGGTGATCCAGCTCGCTGGAAAGGAAAACCATCCCCAGCGACGCGTAAAAGTTGACCCGGTCAAAAGTAACTTGCTCGCAGTTCCAGATTCCAACCGGCGTATTCTGAAAGCGCGAGTTGTTGATCAGGAAGAAATTCGGGCCCTCACGATATTTTTCCAGCATCCCAATGTAAGAATGCCTTACGGTGCCGGTCAGAATGCTCGGATCACCGGCGTCGCGCACAGGCCGTTTCTCGAAAGCGGCGCCGGTATTGAAAAATGGCCCGTGGCCGATGCGGAGCGTCCTGGGATCGTGCCCGCGCCATCTCCACATGGATATGTCCTTGGGCACCGTCCTGTCCGGGGACAAGTCCCGCCCGTTCACGAACTGGAAGCGCGCATCCCCTGTGCTTGGGTCCAGGGAGAGGATGCGCGCGTAAACGGCCACGCGGTATTTCTTTTGGTCCAGGTCGAATGAAAAATTGCGAAACGCCACGCGCCGGCAATTTTTCACCAGGAACTGGCGGCAATTGACGCCAAAGACGAGCGTGGCCCCGCCGCCGTCCACTTCAAGATCATCCTTTCCTATTATCCTGATGGCCGACCAATCGTTCCCTTTGTCCAGGCTATTGAAATAATAACTTGCGGCATCCGGCTTGCCCGTAGCCTTGTCGATAATTTGCAACCGCGTCCCGGCAGTAGCGGCGCCAATCGCAGCTCGCAGTGCCGGACCATTATCCACGCCCGGGGTTGGATCGAGCGGGACATTGACCGTCCGCGTGATCCGGGGCGCATCCACCGTAAAGAACTTTACGGCCACTGGCACCGCCGTAACCGTTTCCACGCCCGGATGGGTCAATATGGCCGCATGCCTGAGGATACGATCCGGGGGCAGCGCAACATCATACAAGGCCAGATCGGAAATCGCGCCCTTCAAGGAGGGCAGGCCGTTCGAGCCGGTTCCAAGAATGGCATCCGGCAGCGTCACGGAGCCCGTGTCATAGACATCGAGATGCTGCTCTCCTGCGAGGATGCCATCCACGTAAAACCGCATCGTGTTTTCGTACGGAAAAAGTGCGGCCCGGTCATAACATACCGCGATGTGATGCCAGGCCCCGGCGCTCAGCCCGAGCGGCAGCGGTTGCGTGAAGATATCCCCTTTCGGCAACTGGACACAAAGAGACCGCCCTTCGAGATAAATCCGAACCCCCTGCGCCGTGCGCGAGGAGAGGATATCCTGCCGTCCGTCAAAGTCCGCGGGGCAGAGCCAGAACTCGGCGCTAAAGCGATCCGCCGGCTTCGTCACGACAGGCGCCGGCCCCGCGGAGGCGCCGCTCCAAGGCAATGCGGGCGCCTGGGCGGATGGGCCTTTCCCCCAATAACGCACATAATCCACGGGCTTGTCCGCCATGATCGCCAATGGGTAATCCCGCGCAGCCGATTCCTGAGTCCCATCCGGATGCAATACGCTCACGGAAATCCGGTAAGCGCCGGCAGCGCCGTAAGTGTGGCTCAGGGCGATATCGGCGGCGTCTCCCTGATTCTGGCGGCTCTGGGAACCATCGCCCCATTGGACGAGCCACGTCTTTATCGCCGCGCCGTTCGATATCAGCCGGAGTGTGAAGGGCTCCGAGACGTTTACGATCTCGGGAGAAGAAAATGCCGGTCTCGAAGCGGCGTCAGCGTTCCGCCCCAGGATAGCCAGGACCAGCGGCGCCAGCATGCCGATCGCCAAAGCAGAAATCCTGCTCTTTCGCGGAATCATATTCAGGGGGATCATACAAGTCGGAGCCGGTTGATCTCTCTGACGCCCTCCAAGACTCGAAATGTCCGGCAACGGCTGGAAGGAAGCTTTCCGCTTTTCAATGGTGGAAATTAGTTCATCTCGCGGAACCCCGCGAAGCGTTTTTTTCTGTTACGTTACCATCCCGGCGCGGCTGCCTGAGGTAAGTGGAGCGCAGGCAGGGAAATCCCTGCGTGATCTTTATCGAGTGCGCTGAGGCGATTTACCACAAGTCGTGCGGGCCGCTTTTCAATTTACGAACAGGAGTCGGGCGCGGGCGATAAGCACAACGGCCCGAAAACCGGATCCGCGGATTGAAAGGCGCAAGGGACTCATTTCCAGTTTTCAACGCTCTCCCGCAGATTATTTCGCCGGAGATATTTTAACGAGCACCACCCCGTTGGTGGGGACTGTGCCCGTAAATGCTCCGTCAAATACCCCGAGGTCCTTCTGCCGCCAAAGGTCGCGGACGGTCTGTTTGCCGGTCACGCCGATCTCGCTCCAGTTTACCGTGACGGGCGACGGGAGTTCCCCGATATTGAAGATGCCCACCGCCTTCGATCCATCCTCCATGTCCTTTGACCAAACTTGATACGGCCCCTCCTGCCAGACCCGGGATGCCTGGCGGCCCAGCGGGTCCTGGTCCACGTCAAGAACTTCGTCATTCGTCAGAAGACTTAGCGTAAATGGGTCCAGTTGCGTCATGTCACAACCGATCAGGAGCGGCGCGGAAAGGAGGCACCAGAGACTGATGTGCGTATATTGCTCATTCGCGGTCAGATGCGTGGGGTGCAGATGCGCCCCCCAGCCTACGCGTCCCACCACCAGCATATCGGGATCATTGAAATGCCCGGGCCCGGCATATTGCTCCTCCCCCGCCTGATTGAACCCAATGTAGGATACCCGGTCCCAGTTATCGGTGATATCTCCTGTTGTCCGCCATGAATTGCCGCCCGTCTCAGCGCCCCACCGCCATACGGCCCCCCATCCATATTGACAGAAGGAGAATAGGATATCCCGCGGGACCTTCTCCAGCGCAGCGTGCATCACCGCGTAAGGTTTCTTCAAGGCGGCGAGGCTGTGATCGTTGTGCACCACGCCTCCGTAGCTGCACCAGTCATACTTCAGATAATCGAACCCCCAATCGCCGTACTGTTTCGCGTCGCTCTCTTCATGCTGCCAGCTTCCGACACAGCCTCCGCATGTCCAGGGACCGGGGGAGGAATAAATGCCGATTTTCAAACCCTTTCCGTGGACATAATCCACCAGGCCCTTCATGTCCGGAAAGCGGCTATTCGGCAGAATGCGCCCTTGCGAATCCCGGCCCACACCGTGCAGCGTCGGATCGCTCGATCCTGGATTGACCTGCCAAAAGTCATCAATATTGATGTAAGTCCATCCGTGATTAATAAGACCGCTCGTTACCATTGCGTCCGCGGCTGCCTTTACCTTGTCCTCAGAGACGCTCGACGCAAAGCAGTTCCAGCTATTCCATCCCATCGCCGGAGTAAGTCCGATTTGTGAACCGCAGACGATCTTCAGCGGACGCTTCATCGACCCGGCTGCATTCGATGCTCCAACGGTAACCGCATAGGTACCCTCATCCTTGAGCGTGCCGGTGATCCGCCCGGTCTGCGGATCAAGTTGCAGTCCTGCCGGGAGGCCGTCTGCGAAGAACGTCATCGGACGGTCTCCGGTGGCAGTGACGCTAAAGAGAAAAGGGTTTCCCGGTCTTACTCCAAAGACTCTTGCGCCTGTAATTCTCGGCTGCGGACCCGCGGGCGGAGTCAATATTTGGGGCGAGTCCGCCACGGCTGATCCCTGGCCCAATGCCATGATCAGGGAAAGCAGCGGAATTAGAAATGCTGAAAGGTGGATTTTCATAGTGTGATTATAT
>DATAXI010000206.1:0-43783 GCA_036266845.1 Chthoniobacteraceae bacterium
AACTACCTGCCTTTTTCGCGCTTTTTGTCCTCGTGCCCGTCATCCAGTCGCCTTTCCTCAGCCCATCGGCTCTTCTGTCCCGGTCCGCCCCTTCAAATGACCGACGACTAAAAAGCAGGGCTATTTCAACAGGCTGCTAAAAGACCATGCCTGCTTTTTTTTGAAAAAGGATCATCGGCCGGCTGCAAAGCACTGCCGGAATGCGAACGCCCTTTATTTCCGGCGCTCCCAATCCAGGATGGATGGGACGGGCGCATCGGGCCGCTTCGCGTCAGCATAGGGCAGCAATTGGTTATCCCGGTCCACTGCCAGGACGGCGGGTCCCTCAACGATCTTTGACGCGCCGTAGAATTGGTTTGAAATCAACTCGATACCGCTGCAGTCCTTTGTCGCCAGGAAAATTGCCCACGGGACGGGATCAGGAAAGCAAAATACATTGCCGCGAATGATATGATCGAAGCTGGCCGATTTTGCCACGATGCCAGGGCCTCCGCCGACCACAAAGCGGTTGTAAACAATGATCCAGCCTTCATTCATCCCACCCATCCAGAGGCCGGCGAGTTGAGACGATATATCGCAATGGTAAATGACATTGCGAGGCCCCTCCGGACCGTGCATCCAGTCGTCCGGTCCGGATGCCCATGCGCCGAATCCATAACTGCCATTCCCCTTCCTTGAAACGATGGTGCAATTTTCCACGAGGTTTTCGTTGGCCCATCCGTCATGAAACTGAAGGTCGCTATCCACGAATGTGGAATTGCGGACCACGTCCCCGGATGAGGCCAATTCAAAATTGGGACCGTGCCGCAGCAAACTGGATGTGACGTGATCCATCAGGCAGTCAAATGCCGTTTCCCATGCGACGTAAGCAGTGCCTCCTCCGCCCTTCCACCATGCGTCGCTAAAATCGCAGTCCTGGATTTCACAAAACTTGGCTTCATTGAACAAAAAGGGCTGCCGCCCGGCCTTGTGCACGGCCACGCCTCGCATCCAACATTTCCAGGCATACTGAAAATCAATTCCGTTGGTCCATATGTTACGGGGCTGATCGAGCGTTAGATCCTCCACTCCGCAGCCGGCGATTGGCGTAAACACAAAAACAAAACTTCCGTCGATAGTCGGAAAATCGAGCCGCAACGCCTGCCCGAGATGCACGGTGTTACCGGTGATCGATTGAATTTCGTACTGATTATCCCGGTAGTTATTGACCGCGCCGCCACCGGGATAGACGACTCGCAGGATATTCTTCCAGCGGGGCGTCGCCGGCCCTCTGATCTCAATTTTGTCTCCCGGCTTGAGTCCCGTTGTCTTGCGAAGAGTAAGCGAGGTATCGCCCCGATGCGCATCTTCCGCCAGCGGATAGTACCCTCCGCTCACTCCGAGGCCATAGAAGTTGAGCGCCCCGACATCGCTATAGGAAGGCAGTCCCACCTTTTGGAGATTCGCCTTTCCGTCAAAAGTGACATTGATCTGTCTGCTCGTGGTCTTTCCATCCGAGTAGGTGGCGACGGCCTTTAGCGCATGGGGTCCGGCAATGTTGAATTTTAGAAGATCCCTGCTCCTGACCCGGACAGAAAACTCCGGACCTTCAGAATGTTGGTTGAGGCGTCCCACCGGGATGTTATCCACCGTTACAATCAGATCCTTCAAATTCGCCGGGTCCGCATTGACCTCAATGTTCCAGGTGCCTCCATTTACGACGGCATTTGGTTTTGGCCAGAGGAAGACAGGTCCGGAATCGAGATCCTGGTATCGGAAGACAAGCCTGGTGCGGTCCTTTCCGGAGCCTCGGATGACGATGTTATCCGAATAAATGAACACCGGGCGGTCCAGGAAGTAAGTGCCCGGACCCAGCAGTATAACTCCGCCGCCCTTTCCGGAAAGTTGATTTACCGCCCCCTGCAGCGCGGCGGCCGCATCAAAGGGAATCTTTCCGTCCGTATCCGGGGGGAAGATTCGCAATGCCACGGGGAGAGGCGGAATGCCTCCCGGGATTCCCACGTCCCGCCAATTGGGATACACGATTCCGTCGGGACCCACCACATCGTCCGGCGTCAATCGGGCGGTATCCTCCGGTTTGATATTATAGGTTCCCGGGAATGGCGGAGCGGTGGCCAGGACATCGATGGACATTGGATTGATGCCCAGACTGGAGAGTCTGTTCCAATCCTGCGGCTTATAGCTAAGCGCATCGATTTCGCATACCTGCCCGCCCTCGGAATTATTCACTCGCAGAAAACTCATGCAAGGCATGGTGCCCTTGTCATCATTGAGCAGTTGAACCCGGTGCCCGCTGAAGGAGACATGCGCGGTGGAGGAGGTATTAGTGCCGCCGGCCGGTTCCAACCCCACGGTGATGGTCCCGTTGATGGGCTCTGCGGTGAAGGTGATGTCAGCTTTGGTGGCGTAGCCGAACTGACTGACAAGATCCACGGATGGTACGATCATCCGGCCATTCACTTTCACCGAGAAGACGCGGTAGCCCGGTTGGTTTTTGCCCAGCTCCGCGTTGCCGAGAACGAGGCTGTATTTCCCGGGGGCCAATCCCGTGATCACTGCGGAAAAGGTCCCGAAAAGGCGCGCCTGGTAGAGGGGTTGCTGCGCGGGTGGAACTCCCGCCACAGCGTGCTTTTCAATATCAAAACGGGCGCTTCCCTGGAGCGAGACGGATGGAGAACCCAAATCCGCCGCAAGACTCGCCGAACCCAAACCCAGCAATACTGAAATCCCCAGGAGGCAGGCCGATTTCAATTCGAATTTAACATTAAACATAAAAATTCCGGGAGGCTGCGAGGGAGC
This sequence comes from Chthoniobacteraceae bacterium, assembly GCA_036266845.1. GTDB lineage: Bacteria > Verrucomicrobiota > Verrucomicrobiia > Chthoniobacterales > Chthoniobacteraceae > DATAXI01. The sequence goes on from DATAXI010000206.1 coordinate 2,800, forward strand.
AGGGTCTCAAGGCAATACCGGGGATGCGACTGGCTGGCAACGGCATCCCGGCTCTAACTGTGGAGTTTCATCCTGGCGGACGGCTTGGAGTCGCCATTCACGCTCTCCATGCCGCCATTCGCAACGCGGATGGTCTTTCCCTCGACCCAGCAATTGCCGAGTAAGATGGTACGTGGAGTTTCGGGAAGCCCTTTTTCGTTGTTATGGATCAGCGAGATCAGAGTATCCACCGCGGTGGAGCCCACCTGTCTATGCTGCTGATTGATCCCGGCGCGAATTCCCGAATGATCGAAGCAATCGAGATCGATAAAGCCGATATCTTCTGGAACACGATAACCGGCCTTGGTCAGCCAGCCTTGCACCTTCACATGAGTACTGAGAACAACGTCGGGCTGACAGGCGGAAACCCAGTCAAGAAATACCTTTTCTCCCCAGTCGCGGGGGAGGCACATCGGTATCGGAATGCATTTCGGCTGCCGCGATTGCTCATCCAGGTAGCTTGCGGACCAATAGCGGTTTACCCGCTCGTTGTGGCTGTGCCTCATGGCGACTCCGATTCTGCGATAGCCGTGGTGAAAAGCGGTGCGCATGGCCAGGCGCATCGCTTCCAGTTGGTTATTGGTGATGCAATGAAGCGGAGGCCAGAAAATATTCGGATCGATTTTAACCGCGCTGAACCGGCCCCAATCGAGCCGCAAATGACCCCTGCCGGTGGGCAGAGGCCCCACGATCAGACCCGCGAGATTTCTCGTTTGCAGAATCGTGTTCCATCGCCGCGCGGTCAGTCCCGGTTGACGCAGCCAGAAGCAATCCAGCTTATATCCAAGCTCCTGCGCTCGTTTCTGGGCTCCGGAAAAGAATTCCACATCGCACAGGCATTGCCTGAAGGCCCGTTCGCTTTCGTAGGGAGTCAAGAAACCAATCACGGACTCCGAGCGGATGGGCTTGACCGCCCGCCGGTACGCGATGAGTGAACTGAGAGCCGGGTTGGGCGAGTATCCCAAATTGCGAGCCAATTCCTGAATCTTGCCGCGGGTGGCCGCCGAGATGCTCGGGTGGTTGCGCAACGCCAGGGAGACGGTCGTCACGTGCACGCCTATCTTTTCCGCGATATCCCGCTGGGTAATCCATCGGCCTGGCATAATGGTGGGTTGTAAGTTCTCTTTACGGGGCAAACTGTTTTGTTTCGAGGACGCGGAATTTGTAAAACGAATCCATGGATTGCGGGGCTTGTGGGCTGCTTGCGGTGGCGTAGTCGGGGATGCCGCTGCTGGTGGTATCCAGGTATCGCTCGATCGTGGAATATCCACGATATTCGCCTGTCACCTGATCGGTGCCTTCCACCCATTCAGCCGGGTTCGTGTTCCGGGATTTCTTTAATGCCTGAACCCGGTAATGCACCGTAAAGGTATTGGACTTGGTCGTCAGGCGCGGATAAATGTCCGCGTAGGGTTTTTCCCGGGAATTGTCGCCAGTCAACGGATAATTTGCCCAGTAATTCTGCATATTCGCGTAGGTCTGCCCCTGCGGCACAAGCCAAATGCTACAGATTTCGCTGGCGCTGCGAAAGACATCGCTCCCGATGATGTTGTTGGAATTGAATCGGTTGGTGAAGCCCGTGAGGGTCTGGTCGAGGTCCATGTAATTTCGCAGGCTGTTTCCCGGCGGCGTTCCCAATTTATAGGTCGTACTGACGCTTGTGCTGTTGGAAATGGCCAGTAGCTGCTCTGGCCTGAGGACTGCTTCCAGCGCGGTATCCCTTGTAATGGATGTAAATGGAACGATTTGGTAATTCATGTTGATCTTGCCGGCCGTGGAGAAAGGATCGCTGATGGCGTAGGGCTCGACGATCGGCATATTGAATAGATCAAGCAGTAAATAATCCGGGGGCGCCTGGGCGCCGATGTGAAGTTGATTGCCTGTGGGATCGGGGCGAAAGAGAAGAGTTCTCCAGGGGCTGTTTGCCACCACGCCGGTTGGCAGCGAACCAAACATCCCGGCTGAAGGGATCTGCCGGTTCGGAGAGAAAAAGGTTGTGCCATTGGGGTGATAGCCGGCTCCGAAGTAAGGGAGCAGCGTGCCGTAGGGTTGAGCGCCTTCGTCGGCTTTGTTGACATAGGCGCCATCGCGCTCGGACCCGGCCCCATTGTCCCAGTCTCCTGGCACGGAACCGGTACCTCCCACAAAAACACCATTGGCCGGAACGGCGTATAATCCATTCGAACCGGTAAAAACACAGGGATCAGAAATTAATTGAGCTTTCCAAATTCCGCAAGAACCGGTCACTTGCGGCTGCACTCCTTGCGGTGCCGGCAGGGCGGGCGAAAAATTCAAATCACCTGCCGAGGTGTACGGGCTGGTACCCGGCTTCGAGTAAAGAGTATTGGCGACAAGCTTCCCGATCTGCGTGTACATAAACGGCCGGTGGTTACCGTCAACGGTATCGAAAATCCCGTGGGCAAGGTTGAGGCTGAGAGTGTCGTAACCGGAAATTTTAGTGAACATGCCGCTTGGAACATTGGTCGATGCGGCGATCAACCGGGGATCGGTATTCGCAACGATACTCCGCACCACATCGGTCCTGCAAATGTAGGTTTGCAATTCATTGCTATTGGCGGGGTTAAACCGGGCTTTGAAATCGCACCAATTGCCGGTACCGATGGAGCCTGATCCAGGGTTGGGATCCGTCAAATAAGGGGCAAGTTGTGGCAAGGGAAATGTGCTGTTGGGAAACGTCAGCGTGTAAGTTTGCAAAACGGTACTGAGATCCGACGGATCGAAAATCTGTACGGTGATCGGCGTCCCGTTGGTGGAGAAGGCGAAGGAACTGCCGGACGTGAGAACATCCATTGTGCTGCTGATGCAATAACTGGAGTAGTTCGTGCCCCAGACAAACGGCGTCACCCCCATATCACCTCCGCCCATTGAGAGATAATTCCCATTGTTGACCTGGATCGTACCGCCTCCCTTCGGAAATCCCATGGAAGAGCCATTCCATTCGAGATTTTCCAGTCCGGAGACGTTGACATCAAAGTTTGGGTGATAAGAGGCGTAACCCTGGTTGGGATCGAAAAACTTCAGAAGGAATGCGGCCTGAATTCGGGTATAGCCGGGCGCGGGGGAGGTCCCGTCGATTGCAGGATCGTGGTAGCTGTTGCTGCCAGACAGGTCGGTCTGTGCCCTGCCGATGAAGAGAAGGCTTGCTTCGGTAATGATGGGGTAATGGCCAAAGCCGCGCAGCGGAGTCGTTCCGTTCGAGGCTGTATCCGTAATCGGGACGATCTGCCCTTCTCCATATCCGTTGGTGCTGGTGTATGCGACCAGACCCGGGACGGAGGTATCCTGCGCATTGGTGCCGCGGATATAATCAAATATCTCAGTCAAAATCTGGTCCCGATCCTGGCCGTATTTCGATTGGAAGGTTGCGCCGCCTTCAGCGAGGCCCGGGAACGGAAGGTTGGTAAGAGAGCGGAGATAAGATATGAGCGAGCGGTTTCTACCCAGGCCGGTGGCGCTCGCCTTCCCAGGCAGATCGACGGTCGGGGAATTCGGATTGCTGCGCTGAAAATAATAGACGTAATTGTTTAATGTTCCGCAGAAGGCGATCAAATCGTCAAATGCTGTCCGATGCTGCGCATCGTTTGCGGCATTGACCGGCCAAATGACAACCCTCGGCTGTCCAAAGAGATTGACCTCGGGAGCGCGGCTATGCGCGGTAAGGAAAAACTTGGCCCGTTCGACGGCCGATGCGGTCAGGGGAGGATTGATGGTACGGGTGCTCCCCGATAGGGAGGGAGCAAACATTAACTCATCCACAGTATCATAAAGTCGGTCGGTATCCGGGACGATGGCTCCGGTGGCGGTCACGGTGCCGCCCAGGGAGCCGCCCTGGGTCACCCGGGGGACGATCTGGTAAATCTGAGCGCTCGTCAGGGTCGGGAAGACGGCGCTGAGATAAGTCGTGGCGGGGTGTCCGGGGTAGCGCTGGTATTCATTCTGGGCTGGTTGATAGGCCGCCAGGCATGTCTCGTCAAATGGGGACGAAACCCGCGGTGTGTCCCAGTAGGATCCCGGGTTGCCCGGGCTTCCCATCGCGGGTGGCGTCGTTGAATTTACCCACGTGTCTCCGGCGGCTGTGTTGATATTGACTTTGCAGGTATCGTCATCCGTCCAAAAAGCAATGCGGCCAACGATTGGATTTGATGCTGTCGGCTGCGATCCCGCGGGGGCTGAGGAAAAGCTTACGATTGTTCCTGACCCGGTTGTCTGAGGGGCCACGATTGTTCCATTCTGCAGGACATAAAGCCACATCACGGGCATTGGCACGGGATTGTTGGCGCCGGAGATTTGAGTGGGATTGCCATTGTAAGTGGGAGGACTTACCACATAGAAGCCATTCATGTCGGGCACGCCATCGGGTTGCTGGACGATTGCGCCGGCACTGTTGCGGACCGGCGCATCATAGGTGAGATAGGTGGCGCCCGGATAGGGCTCCGGGCTCGGCTTGATGGCCGGCACCGGCGGAGTCAGGGTGCTTCCATCCACCAGGTAATTGCCGTCGATGATCGGAAAGCATGCGTCGCAAAGGTTTCCATTGCTATCGGTAACGTTACCTAATGTATCGGATACCAGGACCGGGCTATTGAGGTCTGTGTATAAAGCGGGCTCGTTGTTCCATCCCGCCGGCGGCACGTCCGAACTGCCGGTTGTCAGGGAAAAGGCGCCGCCCGGAACGATCATCGCATTTGACGAATAGAGTTTGTAGAAGTTTTGAGGGACTCCGTTGTTATCGAAAGTGCGAATGAGGCCCGGCTGCGATGTCCAGGTCAATGTGGTACTGGAATTGGCGCCCTGCCCAATCTGCGCCATCACGAGATTTACCGCCGCCTCCGCGAGCTGCCTGGCATCGGCGGCCTTGGCGTAGCTCTGGGTCGTGGTAAAATCGCTGGTGACGTTCGAGAAAAATCCGACCACGAGCACGGCGATAAGCACCAGCATGCAAAGGACAATGACCAGGGCCACTCCGCACCGGTTCGCCGCCCCTTTTTGTCTTACGCCTTCCGCCAGGTGCGCTGGTTGCTGTTCGCTCATTGCTGAGTGCCGCTCCATTTCGCGGCCCGGATGATGGCGTTTGTCGTAAACAGGCGGAAATTTATGTGCTGTTGCGTCAGGGTTGTTTCGACTGTCTGGATATCCGCGGAATACTGGCTGGCGGATGTGAACAGGTTCGAGCCGGACAGAACGGGCGGCATATTGCTGCCATTGAGGACGGCGAGGCGGTTCGCCGAAGCTTCGTCGATTGCAACCAGAGTCAATTGCACCTCGGGCGGTAATTGGTTGATGGTCGTTTGGTCCGTGGCATTCGCCGTATCATACGCGTAAGCGGGAGCGATGGAGGCGCCGGTTGGATCCTCCTCGGCGGAGAGTTTTGGCAATAATATAAGGGCGAGGATATTTTCCGCGAGAATGTGATCCGGAGTGGCGCCCGGTGTGCCGAATGCGCTCTCGAACCATTGCATCTTATCGTAAGTGGGCTGGCCGGAGGTGTAGCTGTACACGGAAAAGGAATTCGCCGGCTCGAGAAATTGCATCAGGCGAAAGCGATAACGCGGCTTGATGGTGTTGACTGTGCCCAGGAAGGAGGGTTCATAAGACGTGTCACTATTAAACTCGACAAAATACCCCAAGCTATTGAGCAAGCTATCAAGGCCGGTGAGTTGCACCCCGGTGGAGGCCATCGGCTCGCTATAGCCGAGCGGAGCCTGAAAGAAAACAGCGTGAAAGGGCCGCGGATTTGAATTTTGCGGAAGGCCGGCCGCGAGATTTGCGGTGAATCCGGTGACGAATCGCAACTCGGACTGGCGGGCATAACTGGCGGGTATAAAGGTGCTCGCATTGCTGCTGCTTCTCGCGACGCCGCTTGCATTCACATAATCCCAATAGCTATTCAGCGTTGCCTGGCTGAGCTGGCGGGTCACGGTCTCAAAAGCGGTGCGCGCGCCGCTAAATTGCTCGATCTTCGAGTTCGTGAAACTCCACGTGCGCCGGGTTTGATCGGCGATTGAAGCCACGACCACAAGGATAAGCGACAGGATGGCCACGGAAACCAACATCTCGATCAAAGTGAAGGCCGCCCGGAGTCGCCGAAGTTTGGACTCTGCCATTGTTACTGCTGCTGCGGCAGCGGCGTGTTTCGCGCGATAAACGTGGTCGTTGTAAAGATGGGCGCAGTACTATTCCCCGAGTACGGATTGGCGAGGTGGGCGGGATTATCGGCGATCTGAATTTCGACGGTCGCGAGATTCGCATTGGTGGCGAGAGAGGAGCCACCGGCGGGCAGCGCGGTGCTGCCGGTGATCTGGACGTGTGCCTCGTAAACAGAAAGCGGCTGGGCCACTTCCAGGCCCTGGCCGTCGAAATAGCGATCGGCCGGCGTGGTCCCGATCAGCGTATCGAAATCGGTTTCCATGGCATCGCTGATCACGCGCTGGGCGATTTGAGAGCGAACGGAGGTATCGACCGCGGAGCGAAAAGTTTGAAGTCCCACGGGCAACAGACCGAGCAAACCGAGAAGTCCAAAGCTCACCAGGCCAATGGCGACCGTTACCTCGATCAGCGTAAAGCCGCAGACGTTGTTTGACTTGGTCATTTCATGGCCCATAGGGGGGGTGCGCTTGCGGCCGCCCGCCAATCGGTCAGCGGGGGACGGCAGGGGATGCGCTTAACATCTTCGGTGAGGAGCGGCAAACCGCAAATCGTTTTTGGACTCTAACTGTAGAGTTTCGGTTTTCCCTTGAAAAACGGCGGATTTGCCGAAGCGCTAAAGCGGAACTCCATCCAGGCGCCGGGCGGCGATTTCCGGGGAGCGAACGTTTCCGTTCCGGTAGTGGCCGCGGTTCCCATTTCCGGAGCCCAAACGGGGCCGCTGCTCGATGGCGGCATTGGCAATTTCCCTGCCGTCGAGCGTGGAGCCGGTCTGTTTAAGCCACAATATCGATGTCACACCGCGCGGATAATACCGGCTCCCCCTGGCCTCGCCCGCGACCATCTGGTCGCTCCACGCCCAGTACAGATTTCTCTCATCAAGCAGCCACGATGCATGGGCTTCGTCCGCGGATTCCATATCCATCTCCATTCCGAGGACGTGCTCGGCTACAAACTGGCAAAGATAGGTTTTGCTCAGCCAGGAGTTATCGCTCGTGGAACTGATCTTCCAGCCTCCGTCCGGGAAGAGACAAACGCCCGGGCGCATTACCTGCCGGAGATGGCGCTTGAGGACCGGGACCAGGCCGCCATAAAGAGTATGGTCCTCCAGCAATTCCTTTAGCTCGAGGAGGTACGGGATGATCAAGCCCTCCACGGCTGGGATGATCCTGCTGAAAACATTCTCGTGAAGAATCGCCGGCAGAAACCCATCCGCATCGGCCGACGAGACGATATTTAGCGCGCACAGGGCCGCCTGAGTTTCGCAAACATCCGCGGCGGCGGGATTTCCATTGCGCCGGTAGAAGGCCGCGAGACCGACGTAAACGCCCCAGCATTTGACCGCGAGATAAACGCTGTTGCGCGCCTGCCCCAGGGAGGCATCCAGGCTGTCGTATGTCGTGATCTCGCCCGTACCGCAGCAGCGTGCGCTATCCAGCGACATGATGCCGTCACGGTGCTTCTCATTGGGGTGGTCCCTGCGCAAAAGGCTTTGAAGGCACCTATCGAACAAGGGCATCGTCTTCGCAAGCCAGCGCGTATCCCGTGTACGATGTTCGTAAGTGAGCGCGCAAATCAGCCAGTTGACCAGTTCCTCATGCGTCATGTGGGAGTAGCAGCCGCGCATCGCTCCTTTCTCGTATGCGGAGAAACCGGGGCGCGACAGGTGATTTGCCTTTCCCATATCGTGAGTGAAACTGATGCCGCCGAGGTATGCCCGATCGCTTCCCGGAAATTGAATACGATCCTTGTAAGAGTAACGCTTCGCGAACCAATCCAGCTCATTGCGAACCGTCCACGGATTCAATTCCATCTCGAAATATAATTGATCGACAGTAAGATCCAGCGTGTTTATGAGGCGGTACTCTCCCTCGTTGACGATCCACATGGGCTCTCCTCTCACATCCAGCAACTGCGTGCTGCCGTAATAGCTGTGAACGGCCTGCGCCAGCATAAACTTCCGGGCGTCGGAAAGATTCGAGGATTGAAAACGCTCTTCAAAGTCCGCCCCGCGTTGCTTCAATGCGGAGTAATTTCGCAGGGCGAAAACGGCCACTGACTCGACGTCCGGAAAGTGACGTGCATAGTGGTAGGAGGCATCGAGACCGGTGGTCACGATGCCGGCCCTATGAAAGCATACTGTGAATTCCAGTTTCCGCTTTTCGCCGGCGGGGATGGTCGCGATGAGCAAGGCGACGCGGCCGATCCCGAAGGCAAAGCTTTCCGCGCTGTGATCCCTCAAAATTTCCTGTACGGAAAGACCCTGCGCTGCCTGGACATCCCCGGAGCGGCTTGCGATTGCCTTCGATCTCCCGCAACCGATTCCCACGAACCTGCCCCGGGAGGTGTCATCGAGCCGCCTCATTTCGCAAGTGGGATCATTGCCCATGAAACCAAAGAAGGCTCTTCTGGGAATCCGTCCACGAGTGTTATCGATCACCATCTCCAGCGCCAGTGCGGGCGCGTAAGCCAGGCGCAGATCCCTGGCACTCGCCCGCCCGGGATCGGGAGCAGGGCAGCCGGGTGTAAAGATGGCGAACTCAATATCCCCGGCCTTCCAAACATCCCGGCAGGGGGTCAGCACGCGAGAGATCCGTTCGTCCTCGAATTGCCTCAGATGAATCTGCGCCGGAAGTCTGGCCGCGGGCCCCTCGAGATGCATGACCTCGTCCCCGCAGGAATCGAAAAAAGGAAGGCACGAAAACCCGTTCCCATCGGCATCCTCGCACCCGATATAGACGTTTTGGTCCGCGGGTTTTGCGAGTTCGAGACCGAGGCCGCCCTTCGCGCCTTTTGCTCCGAGGGTCAGGCTCGCAAACGCGCCGATTGGTGAATGCTGGGTGTTATAGAAAATCGATTTCATGGGCCGCTTCGAAAAAAAATGGTGTGATTCATGGGCCGCGCTCCTTCATTTCCCCGGAAACGATCGGGTGTCGAGTCCGGCGCCAGCGGGCCTTCCGGCTGGTTCTTTCATCCCTCACCGGAGAATCGACGCACCTTTGACTTTGGATACCGGTCTCCGGCCCCGGCGGTGATCATCACAGAATTCATTAAAAGGGATCGTCGCACCCGCAGGGCGATTCGCAACCGCCTTGGAACTCTAATAATAGAGTTTCCTTCATTTTTCGAACTCTATAATTAGAGCCCCCATCCCCGTTGCCGGGGGCTGTGTGTTCCATGATCTATTCTTAATGGTTTTTTCTCCTTCCCTCCACTCTGGGCGCTGGCTCCCGGCGCCAAAATTACGAATCCCGGCGATCCTGATTTCGGCGGCAGTATGTCTTGCGTTTTCCAACGCACGGGCTGTCATCGCTCTTTCGCCGGTATTTGGCGATGGGATGGTCCTTCAACGGGAGACTTCCGCTCCGATCTGGGGGACGGCGGAGGCGGGCGAGAGGATTACCGTAATGCTGAACGGGCAGGCCGTATCGGCTGTGGCGGACTCGCGGGGCAACTGGTCGGCCACTTTTGAAAAGCTCTCCGCCGGCGGCCCCTTCACGCTTACCATTAAAGGCGAGAAGAGTGCTCCCGTATCCATTTCCAATGTTGCGGTGGGAGATGTCTGGCTTTGCTCGGGCCAGTCAAACATGACACTGCCTGTCGCCGCGGTTAAGGACTTCGATCCCGATGTCATCACCTCCGCCACCGACCCGCTTATCCGCTGTTATACGGCGGGATTCTTCGCTTCCGCAACCCCCCTGGCGGGAAAACCCGGCACCACGGCAAATGCCGAACTGGCAGCCGCCGAGGGAGGAGATATTGGTTCATCCACTGCGATAGCCGGAGAGTGGAAACCGACCAGTCCCAGGAACGTCGGAGACTTTACCGCCATGGGCTATTACTTCGCCCGGTATCTGCGCGCGGATTTGGGCGTGCCGATCGGAATCCTGCATATTTCCTACGGCGGAGCCGCATCTGAGGCGTGGACATCGAGGGAGGGGCTTGCGGCGCTGGGCCTCGGTGGGAAAGTCGATGAAATGGTAAAGGAGTGGCAGGACGCGGACGAACTTGGAGAGAAATTCCTTACCGGCGATCTGGCGGCATGGGAGGCAAAGTATGGACGGGGGGACACGGTAAACAAGGGCGCGGCCGCGGGCTGGGCCGATCCCGCTTTTGCGGATTCCGACTGGACGGTACTTCCCGAATTGGGAGATTGGAAATCGCTGAATCTTCCCAACGGCGGAATCATCTGGGCTCGCAGGGAAATTGATCTCCCCGCAGGGGCCGCCGGCAAGGATATCCAGATCGCACTCGGCAACCTGATGAATACCGGCATGAACTACGGCAATGTAACCGGCATTGTCTATTTCAATGGAAAGGTTGCCGGAGTGATCGGTCACAAGCTTCAACATCTTTTCTCCGGGTCCGACGGCGCCCTGGTTACGGTGCCTGGGACATTGGTAAAAGCCGGGAAGAACATGCTTGCCGTGCGGATCGTGGATCAAAGGGAGACGGGCCCGCTTTTTGGAGGCAAAAAATTCAAACTCGAACCAAGAATCGATCCCAAGGACTGGGCGACTCCGTGGAAAGCCAAAATGGAATCAGCCTTTCCGCCCATGCCTCCGGCCGCGCTGGCTTCCCGGCCGCAACCGCCGGTGGCCGTGCCCACGGTGCAGGTTCCGACAGTGTTGTACAATGGAATGCTCTCGCCCGTAATTCCCTACGGTATCAAAGGTGTCCTATGGGACCAGGGAACCTCCGATGCCTATGGCACAAGAGGAGCCATATACGAGGACCGCGCCGCAAATTATGAGAAGCTGCTGACGGCATTGATCCAGGATTGGCGGACGCGCTGGAGTAACAGCCATCTGCCTTTCGTCTTCACGCAGCATCCCAATATCGGTTCCGTCAGCCCCCAGCCCCCAGTCAGCGCATTGTCCCAGATTCGCGATGCGGAGTTGCGGACATGGAAGAGTACGCCGGATACTTACATGGCCGTCATGCTGGGATTGGTCGTCGATCAGAATATTCACTTCAAAAACAAAAAGGAAGCAGGCCGCCGCCTGGCTCTGGCAGCTCTGGCGGGAGTCTATGGGCGCAATATCGAGTACTCCGGTCCGGTCTATGACTCGATGACGATCGAGGGAAACAAGGTGCGCCTCAAGTTCACCCATCTCGATGGGGGGTTGATTGCGAAGGGAGGCGGCCCATTGAAGACCTTCTCGATTGCAGGGGCGGATAAGAAATTTGTGTGGGCGGACGCCGTTATCGATGGGGACACCGTGCTGGTCTCCAGCAGCCAGGTGCCAAATCCGGTCGCGGTCCGCTATGCGTGGGCGGATAATCCAGTTGGCTTCAACCTCTATAACAAGGCGGGCCTGCCGGCGCCCACGTTCCGGACCGATGACTGGTATTGGCGCGTTAAATAACGCCTTTCGTCACGGGGCCACATAACCGGACGGTCCGCCGAGTTTCAAAAAGCGGGAATGCACCACCGCCAGTCCCGCCAGGGCCATCAAAGCGAGAGCAAACCCAAAGTAGAACGTGTACCTGTAGGTATGGTGCGCATGGTCCAGAAAAAGGCCGACAAACGGATATAAAAGGGCGGTCGCAATGGATGCCAGGATCGCGCCGGCGGAGTTCAATTCCGCAAACTTTGTACGCGGAAGCAGCCTTTGTGACAGGGAGGACGCGGCGGTCAGGAACGTTCCTGATACCACACCCTGCGCGACCAGCGCGATGCCGAATGTATTAAAATCGCGCGCATAAATCCCGCCCCATAACATCACGCACGCATAAAAGCCGATGCTCGCCATCGTTACGCGCAACGGGTGAAAGCGGTCGCACAACGCCCCCAGGGGGTAAGCGATAACCAGCGAGACTGCGTAGGTAAGCGCAATGCATTTGCCATAGGTCCCGAGGCTCATCGAGACGCTTTTGGCAAAGAACATGGCGTAGAGATTGAATGGCCCCGCCATGGTCCAGGCCATCGCCATGGCCCCAAAAAACCAAAAGTAATAGGAATTCCCAAAGCAATCCCTGAAATAGCCGCCCACGGAAAGGAGAATGCCTGAGGATGGGCTTGAAGGCGGCGGGACCGGGGGGTAAGCGCCCTCCTTGACTTTCATGCACATGAGGCCGAACCCGATTCCGTAGAGTAGCCCGATTGCAAGCAGGATGAGGATCGAATGCACATCCGCGTTCCCGAGCAGCCAATAGTTGAAGATTATGCCCGCAATCAGGCTCACGGCGCGGAACATTGCGAAGAACCGTCCCAATATCTCCGGCGGGACGACATCATTTACCAGCGCTCCGTAAACCGCGTTGACCGTAAAAAAGGCGAGTTCCGCCAACCCCCAGAATAATCCAATGAAGCCGACGACACATCCATTAAGGCCTGGAGAGTGGGCTCCGAGGCTCCGATGCAGGAGGCCTCCCATCTTTGGGCTGAACGCCAGGCCCGCAACCGCAAAGACGACCACCGGTATCGAAGCCAGCAGGTACGGAATGCGGCGCCCCCAGGGCCCCCGATGCCGGTCAGATTTATAGCTGATGACAGGACTGACAAGAATCGTCAAAGCCGGCGGAAGGGAACCGAGAAGAATCCCAACGATGGAATCCGATGCGCCGTATTTGCCAAGCAAAAGCTGAACGATCTGCGGAACCGAGCGATCCTTCATGTACCAGGCGAAATCGCCCCAAAGCAGCCAGCAGAACAGGGCCGCCAGGCCCCCCATCGTATAAGTCAACGTGCCGACCTGCCATACCTTGCCGTTCCGCGAGATCTTGCGATCGCGATAGCTCACGGATGAAACCCGGCTAATCCGCCGTTGATGGGGTCGATCAGGATTGTCCAGAAGTTGGCCGGGGCAACCGCCAGTTTATCACCAGACTGGGCGCTGTGCAGCGTCAGGCACCAGGGTTCGTTAACGCCATTAATGGTTGGCGAAAGATCAGTGGAACCGTTCGGGTAAAATCGCATGGAGAAGTAGGCGTAATTTTTCCCGGCCCTGGGCAATGCTGTCGTTGGATTGGTGGAATACGTGCGCTTTGCCGGGTCAAAGAGCGATGACAAAGTCGGGCCGCTGTCCATGATGATGCCCGATGGCAATGTTTCAACTTTTCCCAGCGGCGAAACCGCTCCCGTGTCGGAAATCACGAAAGATTGCACCGCCTGAAACGTCCATGTGTTCGAATTCGCGGTATTTTGCCCGGGCACGGATGGATCCGCGTATTGGTAAAAGAATACTTCCACCGTGTGGTTCTGGGTAATGGCGGACTGTCTTGCCAGGTCCAGTTGTCCGCTCACGAGTTGGGCGGCCTGGGTGAGATTCGATCCGCGAAAAACCCCCACCACCGCGGGCGCCACGAATAGGGCGACCAGCACCATAATGCTGACCACAACCAATAACTCGATCAGAGTGAATCCATTGCGCCCAAAAAGGCGCCGCCGCGGGGTTCCCATCCTCCGCGGCGGCAAGATCACAATGTTACAATCCATGCTCACACCGAATCCCCAATCGGTAAGTGGACCTCATTGTGAAGCGTCAAGCATTGAAGCGGCGGCGGCGCAGCAGCAACAGCATGGTTGCGCCAACCAGCAACTCGGCCCAAGTCCCCGGCTCCGGAACGGCGGCCATCACTTCCACGGCGACGTCGTTTCCACCCGTAAAAGAGTTATCGCCGTAACTCGCGGTATCGGTCAGGTCCCACGTGTAATTATCAAATGTAAATTGATCGCCTGCCAGAGTCTGGCCATTGACGGTGGCGAAATTACCGGAGATCGGATTCCCGCCCGCGTTGATAATCAGGTAAAGCACATCGCCGGGCGTGGGTGAGTACCCGCTCTCAAGAGTCAAGGCCAGGTTTCCGTCCAGCGAGACGGAGGGACCATTTGCAAGGATGTGGTCCGAACTGTCGCCGGAGGCGGAGGCGCCTGCCAGCGTTCTGCCGATTTGCAGCGCAAGCGTCGCACCGGAGGCCGCACCGATCGTAAAGTCCCCGGTCCCCAAGGTGGCGCCACTTCCCGTGGTTTCCACGTTCCCGGCACTTGGTTCCACTTCGGCCCCGGTATTGTTTGCAGCAGCGCCCAGCGTCACATTGCCCGCATAGCCGCTTCCGGCCAGAATGGCGGCAGTCCCCAGGTTTGCGCTATCTCCCACCGTGACCGGAGTGCTGCCAGAGATGGAGCCCGTGACAATCAGGGTTCCGGCCTTAATTGCCGCGGCGCCCGTGTCCGAATCTACTCCGGAAAGGATGGTGGAGCCTCCCGCAATCACCAGATTCGAATTTGCGGCGCTGCCGGTAATGGTTCCCGCGATCGTGAGTCCGGCGGCGCCCGCGTTTAGATTGAGCGTGGTCCCGTTGTTGGTAATCGGTCCTGAGAGAGTCAAGGGGCCGGACCCCGCGTTCTGGACGGTATCGCTTCCATTTCCCAGCACTGAGATTGATTGGCCCATGGTGCCGCCGGCACCCGTATATTGCAGGATGCCCGACGACGTGGCCGCGACGCCGAGGCTCACTGTCAGCCCTTCGCCGAGCGACTGCGCGGTGCCAGGCGCCGCCACGGTATTGATCGAGAGAGTCCCGGCCTCGATCTGGGTTCCACCGGAATAGCTATTCAAACCGGAAACTGTCCACTGGCCCGAGCCGACTTTTGCCAGCGCAGTCAGGAAAGAATCGGTCACCGTTCCGCCGGTGTTGTTATAGATCACGCCGCTGAGAGTGCCGCCGCCGCTTGAGCCGGCGCCAGACCCCGCCAGCGTCAGCGTCGCGACCGGGGACGATGAAATATTCTCCATGCTGCCGCTGATCGTCAACGCGCCATCGATGGCGCCGGATGCGTCGAGGGTGCCTCCGGAACCGTTGATGGTAAAGTTACGATTTGTGGTGGCCGCCGTCATTCCGGTGTACTGGAGAGTCCCTCCGTCCAGGACCAGGAGCGAGGCGGAATTTGACGCGGCGCCGGCGCCGATGCTGGAAACGGAGGCCGCATTGGCGAGAGTGGCCGCGTTCAGAATGCCGCCGTCGATCACGGTGGCGCCCGTATAGGTATTTGCGCCGGTCAGGATCAATTCTCCGGGGCCGCTCTTGGTCAATCCTTCACCCGAGGCGTTATTCGCAATGGTGGAGGCAATCGTCAGGCTGCCGGAGGTGTTGTTCTGGGTAACGATCAAATCTTTTGCGCTCGCGAGATTCGCTCCCTGGAGGGTGCCGCTGGTAATGAGTTCATTGTTCGCTCCCACGTTTGCGGTCTCCAGGATGCCGCCGGCTGCGAGGTTGCTGTTTCCGCCGGAAAAGAGCGTGACGGTTTCGGCGCCGGCGGTGTTGAACCGGAGGGTATTGGGGGAGATGGTTGCGGTGAAAGTTGGGGAACTGGTGACATCAATATTATTAGTCGAGTAACTCGAGGCCGTATTACCCGCGGCGGTGGTGGTGGTATAGGTGGAGAGGCCTGTGATGCTGCCCGCCGTACTACCAGTCCCGGCACTGACAGCCCACGTGGTTCCTCCCACAGTGGCCCAGCCGCCGAGTATGCCGTTCGAAATATTGGCGGTGTAAGTGGTGTACCCGTTGTTAGCGGCAATCGATCCAACGCTGGGATTTCCAAAATCCACTGTCGCGCCGGTGGTTCGGCTGATTGTGCCCGTGGCGATCAGAATCGGGTTCGACGTCACGTTGTTCGAGATCGTGAAGTAATTCTGGCCCGCCGCCACGCTGGTATTCGCGAAGGCCTGGCTATTGGTCGCGCCGGAGGAACCGTTCACGGCAAGCGTTCCGCCGCCCAGTGAGAGCGGGTTGGTGGCCGCGATAATATTGGTTGCGGGAGAAGTAGGCTGGCTGAAGTCCAGTTCCAGCGTGCCTCCGTTGACCTGGACTCCTCCGTTATAGCCGCCCGTGAAGGTATTCGCCGCCGCCAGTGTCCATGTATTGGATCCGGCCTTGATCAGCCCCAGCGTCTTGGCGTTGTTTGCGGAGTCGTTGGAAATCACGCCGGTGAGCAAGCCATTCTGGGCTGTATTGCCTGCCAGGACCAGTACGACACTGTTTGTGACGCTTACCGTGCCGGTCATTTCCAGCGTGCCGCCGCTTCCTTCCAGGTCAATTGCCGCGTTCTTATCTCCGCTTGAGTCAACAATATCGATCGACTTGTTCGAAACCTCGCCGGGTCCCTTATATTGGAGAACGGGCGTCGTATTGTTGAAGCCGTTGTTGAAATCGATGGTTCCATTGACGCCCAGGGGGCCGGAGGCGCCGGTATTGCCAATGGCCGCAACGGCCAACTGACCAGCGACGGTGACACCGCCGGTAAACGAATTATTGCCGGAAAGAATCCAACTGCCATAGCCGGTGGTCGAGCCGACCGATACCCCGGTAAGTTGGGTGGCGCTTTGATCCAATATAACCCCGCTGATCTCACCGACGGAAGCGGGGCTCGCCGATAGTAGCTGAAGCACCTTGGTGGTGTTCGCATTGGTATTCTGGCTGCTTACGGTGCCGGTAAAATTCAACAGCCCTGAGCTGGTGGCGGCAAGCTGGATGGTTCCGCCATTGTTCAAGCCGCCGATTTCAATGTTCTTGTTCGTCGTTTCGCCAGTGCCGGTATAGAGCAGAAACCCTCCGTCCGGCTGATTGCCGCTGACGTCATAGCTGAGAATGATCGATGGCCCCGAGCTGACTCCCTGTCCCAACGCACTGTTGGCGCCTATGTTGCCGATCGTCGGCACAGCAAGCGTGCCGCTGATGATGCTAACGGCGCCGGTGAATGCGCTGTTCGGATTATTCAGGGTCAGCATGCCGGTTTTGCTGGTCGAGTTGAAGACGACGGTCAGCCCATCCACGTTGCTGCCGTCAATTGCCGAATTGAACGTGATGCTCTGCGCATTGGTATTGATCAGGATGGGAGAAGTGCTGTTGGTGATCCTGCCCGAATAATCCACCGTATCATTCGCGCTGAATTCCAGCGTTCCCCCCGCAAAGGTGATGCTGCCGCCGCCGCCCAGCGGATCGATGGACGAGGAAGCCGGCGCCAGCTCCAGTGTCCCTGCGGCGAGCGTCGTGGCGCCGGTGTAAGCATTGGCGCCCGCCAGTACCCATAAGCCGCTGCTGCTCTGAGTGATACCCAGCGCGGTAGCGCCGCCGTTGACGATGCTCCCGGTGATGGTGTTCGCATTGCCGTTTCCTCCCGCCAGCGTCAGGATCGCGCTTCCGGATACTCCGCCACTGATCTGCCCGCCGAAGTTCAAAGTCCCATCCTGCGCTCCCGAGCCCGTATTGGAACTATTTGAAAGGGTATATGCCGCTCCCTCGATGACGAGCGGCGCGTTGATATTGATTTGAACATTGCTTACCGCACTGGCCAATGCCGTAAGTGAAATGGCGCCCCCGGCGGTGAGGTACAATGGATTCCCGGAAGTGCTGCCAATGTAATAGTTGCCCGTTGTCCCGGTGAAGGTAATGTTCTTGATGTTCTCACTCGCGGAATCAATTACCACGGGGGAGAGCGAGGTGCCGTAGGTCCCAACGGCGGTGTTGAAAATTGCGGTATCCGTATTGGAAGTGCCCGCGGTGGAACCTGGTGCTGCGCCATTAACCCAGTTGGTGCCATCGGTCCAATTTCCATCGGTTGATCCGCTATTCAGCCAGGTGACGCTTGCCGCTTGGACGGACTGGCTCAATAGAACGAGCGATAGCAGGAGCATTGATTGGCGGAGCTGTATTGATATATATTTTATACAGATAATCGGATTGCGCATAGGGGGCATATGGGGGAATTGGGGGGAGTTGGTTTTCGGGGAGGACGGAAAGTTGGGACAAATTGATCACCATTGCCGTTTTCCCACAATGAGTAAGGTGACTCTAATTGTAGAGGGCTCTTGAAAACATCCCTCGGCCTGGCATATAGGCGACGCAAGTGACTCATTGCGAGCAGGAAAGGAAGCAAAAGAGGCCGTTGGCCGAATCATTCGCCGCCGATTCACGCGATGCTCGCATTCAACCTCCGTAAAAAAATGCCACAGCCACGGAGGCGGATTTTGGCGGTTTGGCGCGTCCGCCGGCTTCCGGGAGGATTGGCTTGCGGGAAGCGACGGGCTGTGAACACTATAGTTAGAGTCAAGATGAAGATTGTCTCCGCCGCCGTTTCGATTACGTGAACTACACATCCAATGATACAAGAGTGGTTTACTGACGCGAAACTCGGAATTTTCATTCATTGGGGCATATATTCGAAGGGGGAAGCGGGCGAATCGTGGCCCATTTACAACGGCCAGATGCCCTACGAAGACTACATGGCGCAGGCGGCAAGCTTTACCGCCAGCCGATACGACCCCAACGAATGGGCGGACCTGTTTTCCCGGGCGGGAGCCCGCTACGCAGTCCTGACCGCGAAACATCACGATGGCTTTGCCCTATGGGATACGCGATATAACAGGCTCAACGCGAAGGAAGGATCGCCTGCAGGGCGCGACCTGATCGATCCTTTTTGCAATGCCCTGCGGAAAAAGGGGCTGAAGGTGGGACTCTACTTTTCCCACCTGGACTGGAGCCATCCGGGATACGCGACCATCCTGCCCACGCGTCCCCAGGCTGATTTTCTTGCGAAGCGCAAGAACCGTTACGCATTCCCGCAGGGAGCCGAAGATCCCGAGGCGTGGAATCACTTCCTGGATTTCCACCGCGGCCAGCTCAAGGAACTCTGCGCCCGGTACTCGCCGGACTTGCTTTGGTTTGACGGCGATTGGGATCGCGATCCGGAGCAATGGCGTTTTAAGGAGCTGCGGCGGCAATTAAAGCGGTGGGCTCCCGGCGTCATTCTGAACGGCCGGATGGGCGGATACGGCGATTACCAGACCCCGGAGCAATCGATCCCCGTGACGCAGCCGGAAGGGCCGTGGGAATTTAATGTAACGCTGAATGATTCGTGGGGTTACCAGAAGAAAGATCACAATTACAAAACCGTGCGCCAATGTGTCCAAATGCTCGCTTCCTGCGCAGGGATGGGAGGAAACCTGCTGCTGGACGTGGGCCCGATGAGCAATGGCGCCATCCCTTCCAGGCAAATCAAGATATTGGAGGGTCTGGGACGATGGATGCGAAAACACGGCGAAGCCATTTATGGAACCGTCGCGGGACTGCCGCATGGCCATTTCTACGGACCTTCCACCCTCAATAAAACCAGGGATATTCTTTATCTCTTTTATTTTGACCGTCCGATGGGTCCCATTGCCGTGAAAGGCCTCAAAAACGAAATCCGGCGCGCCAGTATCATCGGGGGCGGCGATATTCACCATCGCAAGATCGGCGGAGCTCCATGGGTCGATTTGCCGGGGATACTCTGGATCGATGTTCCCGATAAACACGTGGATCCCGACGCAACGGTCATCAAGTTGGAACTGGACGGCCCCCTGCGTGCGAACTCGGGCTCCGGCCAATCCGTCTCCCTCAATCTCTGAGCCTCCCGGCTTGCCGTACCACTCTCCACCCTCCCGTCCCGTGATCAAAATCTCCATCGTCCTCCTGTCGCTCATTACCGCCTTCGCACATCCTCTTTTCGCCGGGACCCCCGGTTCAACTCTACGGCTGCCGGCAATCATCGGCGACCATATGGTCCTCCAATCCGGAACTCCGGACCCGATCTGGGGATGGGCCGCGCCCGGCGCGGATGTGACTGTCCGGTTTGTCGATGGCAAGGGCAATTCCCTCGCGAGCGCGACCGCCAAAGCCGGCGCCGGCGGCCGATGGTCCGCCACTCTCCCCGCGCTGCACCCAGGCATTGCCGGCACGCTTCGGGTAAGCGCTGGAGCGGAGAGTCGCGATATCGAGGATGTTCTCACGGGCGAAGACTGGCTTTGCGGAGGCCAGTCGAACATGGAGTTCCCGATGGCGAGGGTTCTTAATGCAAAGCAGGAGATCGCCCGCGCGGATGACCCGCAGATGCGGCTTTTCCTGGTAGCCGAGCAACCGGCAATGGCCCCGCTTGAGGACCTGACGAGCGGTTCATGGACCCTTTGCACCCCGAAGACCGTTTCTCCCTTTTCCGCCGTGGGATATTACTTTGGAAAACATCTTCGTACTTCTCTGAATGAGCCGGTGGGCCTCATCGGCAGTTACTGGGGCGGGACCTCGGCGCAAGTCTGGATCAGCATGGATACCCTTAGGCAAGTGGCATCCCTTAATAAGTATGCCAGCGGGTATAACCGGGTTGCAAAGGAATATCCCGGCGGAGCGGACCAATTCTTGAAGGATTACGCGGATTACAAAGAGAAAGTAAGTCAATGGAACATCGGCCGCGTGCGGGACAAGGACTACCAGAGCGCTCTCGGCGCCTGGAGAAAGGCTTCCGCCGAGGCCGCGAGCCATCAGCAACCGCAGCCGCCCGCGCCCAATTATTCCATTCCCGCGCCAGTCGGCCCGGCGGGAGGCGGTCACGCGGTCGCATCTTTTTTATATAATGGCATGATTGCTCCCCTGGCGCCTTTCGCCCTGCGGGGAGCCATCTGGTTCCAGGCCGACGGCAACCTGGGGCACCCTCAGGATTATGGCATCCTGATCAAGACCTTGATCAACGACTGGCGGACCCAATGGAAGAGCGATCTTCCCTTTTATTATGTCGAGATGAATAACATGCGGGACTACCCGCAAAAGGAACCTGTTCAGTACAATAACCTCAGCGTCTTGCGCGAACAGCAACAGGCCGCGCTCGAATTGCCGGAGACGGGTGTCGCCTGCTCCATCGACGTGGGATTGCCGCAGCCGGAGCCCCATTTTCCCAACAAGAAACCAGTCGGGGACAGGCTTGCACTGCTCGCACTCAATAACCTATACGGCCAGAAGTGCGCCGCAAACAGCCCCGCCTATAAGAGTTTTCAGGTGGATGGGAATAAACTCCGGATTCAGTTTACCGATGCCGCCGGGCTGCGACTCATTGCCGGGCATCCATTTGCGGGTTTCGCCATCAAAGGGGCGACCGGCGATTGGAAATGGGCGGAAGGCAGCATCCAGGGAGACTCCATCGTACTCTGGAATGACGACGTTCCCCAACCGGTCGCGGCCCGCTATGCATGGGCGGCAAACCCGGTCATCTCGATTGAAAACGGGGCCGGCCTGCCTTTGCGCCCCTTTCGCACAGACACCCAAAGTCCGCAATAGACACGCCTTGGCGACTCTAGGCACCTGGCCAGAACTACCGTTCCCCATAAGATAAATCGAATGCTCCAAGAAACTGATTTTGCCCGGCTTGCCGATTTGCTGCGCCGGCAGGAAGCGGTCACGAACCTGGAGCAAGATGTGTGGATGGAATGCCGACGCTTTCTCTTTTCCTATCACGGACGGGAGTCTTTCCTCGTGCTGCCGGAGACTCCGCACCCGCTCCGGCCGTGGCTGTGGCGTCCCACGTTCTTTGGCGCCTGGCCTGAGACTGATCTTCGGCTGATTCGTAAAGGCTTCCATCTTGCCTATACGGATGTCCTGGACTTCTACGCCTCCCCGGCCGGGGTTGAGCACGGCCATCATTTCCACGCATTGCTGCGGAAAATCGGCATGGCGGCCAAATTCGCTTTCATCGCGTTGAGCCGCGGAGGATTATTTGCCTACCGCTACGCGGAGGCGTTTCCTGAACAGGTGGCGGTCATTTACGCGGACGCGCCCGTTTGCGACGTACGCAGTTGGCCAGGGGGGCTGGGTGTTGCGCAGAGGGCGGTTCCGGAGTTTCAACAGCTCCTCGCGGCCCACGGGATATCTGAAGCGGACGCCCTGAAGGAATCATTTCAACCGATATACCGCCTCGAGTCCCTGGCATCGCATGGGATTCCACTCATCCATGTGGGCGGCGATGCGGACGACGTCGTTCCATTCCAGGAGAACACGCTTCCACTCGCACGCGAGTACCGTGCCTTGGGCGGCCATATCCAGGTGATTGTCAAACCCGGAATTAAGCATCACCCGCATTGCCTCGATGATCCGGAGCCGGTGGTCAGGTTCATCGAAAAGTACACATTAGAGGATCCTTCATGAAAATAATCTCCGTTTTACTTCTTAGTTGCTGCTTCTGCGCGTTGCCGTATGCAGGCCACGCAAGCGACAATGGATCGAGAAATCCGGTTCTGTTCAATCGGGCAAGATTCTTTCCGGCTGCCGGTCATGAGAAGGATATGTTGGGGGGCAGGTTCCTCGGCTCAAATATCTCTTCGGATGCGGGCTTCGAGCCTTTGGCCGAAATCAAAACCACTCCGGCGCCAAACCAATGGACCGAACTTACCTTTCCCAATGCGAAGATTTATCGCTGGATTGAATATCTGGCGCCGTCGGGCTCCTATGGAAGAGTTGCAAAGGTTGAATTTTATTCCGGCGAACACAAACTTATCGGCGACATTATTGGGAGCTTTCCCACCAGCGGCGCCAGGCTGGCCCTCGATGGGAAGACTCCCACAGCCAATGTTTTCTTTCTGGGCAATCAGCCGGACGGCCAAAGGATCGGCCTTGATCTGGGCGATGCGGCAAGCGGACGGCGCCCGGTTATCAATCCGGGCTCCGGAGAATTCGGGAATCCAATCACGGTAACCCTGATCAGCAAGGAGCCCAAGGAAACGATTCGATACACCACGGATGGGACGATTCCCACCGCCGGGAGCGGCCAGATTTATTCCGGACCAATTCATATCGAAAAAACGACGACAATATGCGCCGCCGCTTTCCAGGAGGGCAAAGCTCCCACCCCGCCAGTCGATGCGACTTATATCATCGGGCCTGCCGTCCATCTGAGTACCCTCCATGTTGGAAACAGTCTGACCGAGGTTACCAGCTATTTTCCGCGTCAGGCGGAAACCGCCGGTTGCAAGGTGGACCGGCATTCCTTGATTATTTCCGGCGCTTACACCAAGCGGCTTTGGAACGCGGCGATCGAGATGATCCACCTCGGTATCTCGACGGAGAAGGTTCATTGGGTGGACTACGGAAAAACGCCTCCGGCAAATTCTCCGGCGACGATGGAAGATGGGAAAGCAGCCTGGAAGAAGCTCTGGCCATCCGCCACCCAGGTGGATGATTTTACCTTACAGCCACGGGACTTTGATATCGCGGAGGAGGCCGATTACGACAATCGCTTCCTGAACTGGGTCCTGCAGGTATCGCCCAATGTACAGCCGTGGCTTTACATCGAGTGGGACGAAAGCGCGCGGAAGCGTCCCACCGACCTGGGAAAGGAGCCGACCTCCGAGATGAAAAAAGTATGGCCGGCGGCAACGTGGGAGGAATCCATGGGTGCGATGATCCTTTATGGCGAAGACCTCGAACGGAAAATCAACGAGTCGTACCATGGAGCCAAGCCGCTCCGTATCATCCCGAGCGCCCTCGCCATGGGCTGGATCCATTACATGATCGAGAATGGCGAAGTTCCCGGTGTGGCGAAGACCGACTTTTATCAGGAACTCTTTAAAGATTCGGTTCACACCAACGCCGAAGGTTCGTATCTGGTGGACTGCACATGGTATGCGGCATTCCGCGGCGAATCGCCCGAGGGAAAGTTTCTGCCAATCCGGACCCATCTGACCCACGAACAGGCGCAACTCATGCAGCGCCTTGCATGGAATGTCGTGAAGAACTATCCCGGCTCCGGTTACTATGAGGAAGGCAAGGATCCGGTGGGGAAACCGGAGTTTGATCCCGCCGCCACGGCGATCAAGGATATTACTCCTGTGATGCTGAAGAGTTCCACGCCGGGCGCATGGTTCCGTTACACGCTCGACGGCACCCAGCCCTCGCGGACCAATGGCTATATCTACTGCGGAGTAGTCAGTTTGCGCCCCGGGATGACGATCAAGGCGATCGCTTACAAAAGCGGCATGGCCGACAGCGGCGTTGCGGAATCCACTTACTCCGGCAGCCCGGCTGCATCAGTCCAATAGGATCGTAAAGCCGATGGCAATCTGGTCCCAATCTTATGATCCGTGCGGAAACATCTTCCTCTCCGCGTCGATTGCCGCGATTCCCGCGATTCTGTTGTTGTCACTGGTGGCCGGCTTAAATGTGCGTATCCATATTGCCGCGTGCGCGGCGCTGGCGGCGTGTCTGGCCATCGCAATCGGCTTCTATCACATGCCCTCCGCCTATGCCGCGGCGAGCACGGTTTATGGCGCGGGCTACGGACTATTTCCCATTGGATGGCTGGTGCTCAATATCATCTTTGTTTACCAGTTGACGGTGAAGCGGGGATTGTTCGACGTTTTGCGCCGGAGCCTTGCGCAGGTGGCGCCGGATCCGCGGGTCCAGATCATCCTTATCGCATTCGCATTTGGCGCATTTCTGGAAGGAATGTCCGGTTTTGGCGCGCCGGTGGCGATCACCGCCGCCATTTTGATTCAGCTCGGTTTTCGTCCGCTTCATGCTTCAGGATTGGCCCTTGTGGCCAATACGGCGCCGGTGGCCTTTGGTTCGCTCGGCATTCCGCTGACCACGCTCCAACAGGTTACGGACCTCGATATCCACGCGCTCTCCGCCACTACGGGAGCGCTTCTCGCCCCCTTCTCCTTTGGAATCCCGTTTCTCATCGTGATCATGTTTGCGGGCTGGCGCGGCCTTGCCGGCATCTGGCCCGCCGCATTGGTTGCCGGTTTGTCATACACGATACCTCAGTGGATTCTCGCCACATGGCACGGGCCTTGGCTGGCGGCGCCTGTCGCGGGGCTCTCGTGCATTGCCTCGCTGGTCATCCTTCTGCGCTTCTGGCGGCCGCGTGAGTTATTGGGATTCAACTCGGAGGGCCGCCTCCTTCCGGTTGCGGAATCCGCCTTGGCCGCCGAGTCCCCTGACTCTCCGCGCCGGATATTCTACGCCTGGCTTCCATGGGCCATCCTCACCGCCCTGATTCTCATTTGGGGAGTTCCACAAGTTCAGAACGCCCTGGACCGGATATTCTCCGCCGACCTGGACATGCCCTACCTGCATAATCTTGTGCGCCGGATGCCGCCGGTTGTTCTCACCCATGCGACGCCGATCAAGGCCGTTTTCACGCTCCACGTTCTTTCCGCGACCGGTACAGGTATCTTTGTGGGATCCATCCTTATCGGCCTTGTTATCGGCTACTCCCCATTTGAATGGATGGCAACCTACCTGGAAACTCTCTGGCACATTCGCTTTTCGCTCCTGACTATTGCCGCCATGCTCGCGTTTGGAAATGTTACCCGGTACTCAGGAGCCGATGGGACTATGGGCCTCGCGCTTGCCCATTCGGGACGTCTCTATCCGTTTTTCGGCACTCTTCTCGGCTGGATCGGCGCGGCCATCACAGGGTCGGACACCTCGACCAACGTACTCTTCGGAAGCCTTCAAAAGATAACCGCCCAACAGATCGGCATCAGTGCCAGCCTCATGTGCGCCGCGAACACCTGCGGCGGAGTCATGGGAAAAATGATTAGCTCCCAAAGCATTGTCGTCGCCAGCACCGCCACCAACTGGTATGGGCATGAGGGGCGCATTCTTCGCTACGTTTTTCTTACCAGCCTGATTCTCGCCGCTATTATGGGCGTACTGGTATGCTTCGCAGCCTATGCTGTGCCGCTACTTACAAAATAGTGGCGTAAAATAATACAAAACGGTCCAAAGGTGAACCATTTGTTACGATTAATGCAGCGAAGATACGGCGACGGTTTAACTGGAACGCCTGCCTTTCTATTTTTTCGAATGATGACTCGCGTCCTCTTTTTACTCATTTTTGGAGCAGTCCTCTTTTCCTCCGCCGCGAGAGCCGAAACCTACACCTATCCAGAACTGGTGGGCCGGATGACCGATCTTTCCGAACTGGCCAAGCTTCCGCCTCCGGGGGAAAAGACGTCGCTTGCCTCCAGCTACGATCGGCGCAGCAAATACGATGCGGCGACCGGCACTTATGTTGATTGGGGCGCAAATAACGATGGCTTTGGGATCGTTCGCAAAGAGGGGGACCACTATGTCTTGATGGATGTGCAGGGACCGGGCTGCATCTGGCGGATATGGGCGGCCACCACCAAGGCCGGTCATGTGAAAATCTATCTTGATGGCTCGACCACCCCGACGGTCGATCTTCCGTTCACCGGCTATTTCGATGGAAAGGCGGCCCCGTTCAATCGTCCGAATCTGGTTTACGTACCGTCTAACGCAGCGCACGGTTTCGATAACTTCACACCGATACCCTTCCAGAAGTCATGCAAGATTATCGCGGAGAAGGATTGGGGCGCCTATTATCAATTCACCTACACACAATTTCCGGCGGGAACGGTCGTGCCGACCTTTAGCATGAATCTTTCCGCGGAAGACAATGCTGCGCTGGACAGAGCCGATAAACTTCTCGGTCAATGCGGGCAAAATCCGACACCCGGCGCTTCGTCCGCAGTAACGGACAGGAAGGCGATCACCGTCGCAGCCGGCAAGACGGCGACGGTGGACGACCTGAGCGGTCCCGGTGCGATCACTGCCCTCAAGGTGAAGCTTGATTTGCCGAAGGCGGCGGAGGCGCAACGCGAGTTACTTCGCCAACTCACGATCAGTATCACATGGGATGGCGACAAGTCGCCGGCGGTCTGGTCGCCATTGGGCGATTTCTTCGGCTACGTGGGAGGGGCGGATCCATTTCAATCCCTACCGGTGGGCCTCATGCCTGATGGCGCCTTTTATAGCTATTGGTACATGCCCTACGGCCAGAAGGCCCATATCGAAGTCGGCAATGACGGCCCCGCGCCCGTCGCCACGACATGGGAGGTCAGTCATGCCCCGCTCGATCAACCCATCGCGACCTTGGCGCGTTTCCATGCCAAATGGCATCGTGATGCCTTCGAGCCTCAACGCCCCGACCGTGTTCCCGATTGGACCCTGCTTACGACCCAGGGACGGGGCCGGTATGTCGGAACCCATCTGCATGGCTGGAATCCCCGGGGCGGCTGGTGGGGTGAAGGCGACGACAAGTTTTTCATTGATGGTGAGAAATTTCCTTCGAGCTTTGGCACCGGCTCGGAAGATTACTTTGGGTTCGCCTGGAGTTCGTCCGGCCATTTTTCGCGACCTTATCACAACCAGATTTTGAATGAAAATAACTGGGGTCACTTCGACGACAATCGTTGGCATATTTCCGATTCTGTTCCGTTTCAGACGTCCTTCGAGGGTTGCATTGAGAAATATGTCCCGAGCGTGTTTCCCAGTGACCATGGAGTGCTTTACGCCGCCGAAGCCTTCTGGTATCTGGACGCATCGGGAATCGATCCTTACGGACCGGTTCCAGTTGCGGATCGTATCGGTTACTGGGTGCGGCCCGATATCTATAAAGAACCGCGGGTGATCGAGGGAGAGTGGCTTCGTCCGGCCATCAGGGACCCGGAAATTCACACCCAGGAGATGTATGAATACGGCAAAGGGTGGAGCAACGATACCCAACTGCTATGGAGCGCTAAAAATATCGGAGCCAGGCAGGAACTCCAGCTACCGGCCCAAAAAGCAGGGAAGTATCATCTCCTGGCCCGTTATACAAAAGGTCCTGACTATGGGATTATTCAAGCCGGATTTAATGGGACTGGTGCGGGTCAGCCTATTGATCTTTACAGTCCAAAGCTCGAACCGATTGATATTGTCGATCTTGGTATTGTGACCCTCCCTCAAGACGGCAAACCAACTTTCGACGTCACCATCACAGGCAAGAATCCCGCTTCGAGCGGGGTCCATTTTGGACTCGATTACCTCAAGTTGACGCCTGCACCGTAAGTAGAGTAGTCACATGTTTGCGCTACATCTTCACGAAGTCCGTTCCGGATTGTCCGAAAGTGGAGCGGAACAAACGCGAGAAATGGAGAGGATCGTCGTATCCCACTTCGGCCTCCGAAACCTGAATCGAAAAGGATGGAAGAGTCGATGGCGCTTTCATAAGAGGGAGACTGGTCAAGAATATCCATGATTTCGTCGATTTGGCCTATTCCAAAGCGACTCTTTATGACTTAATTCCTCCCGATTTCCCTTCCTGATGAAAATGATGAAAATTGAGAAATACACCTTTGGCATCGGAGATCGCTTTGCGCATCAAGGCGAGGCGCAACTCCGTGCAATCCAGGCCGCGGCGGAGTCGGGTTTGAAGATTCATCCCGTTTGGAATAAATCAAATCGCGAACACGCCATTATCGCCAGCAAGCCCGCTGATGTCCGCGCGGAAGCCGATGCGGCAGTGGCCGCCTTGAAATGGAAAGGCGCCTATTACGTGGATGCCGACCACATCGGGCTGAAGACCGTGGACCCTTTTATTCCCGGGAGTGATTTCTACACGCTGGACGTGGCTGACTTTACCGGGAGGCCCGCCGATGCGTCGGATATCCGGCAGTTTGCGGCCAGCATGGAGAAATGGAGCGGCTCAATTTCCATTCCGGGCCTGGCGGCGCCGCTCGAGATCACCCCGGAATCGGTGAGAAATTCCGCGGCCAATTTTCTCCTCGCGGTGCAGGAGGCGGCGCGAATCCATCGCCACGTGGCGGAACGAAAAGGAGCGGAGAATTTTGTAACCGAGATTTCCATCGATGAGACGAATCAACCCCAAACTCCGGTGGAATTGTTCCTCATCCTGGCCATGATAGCCCAGGCGGAGATTCCCGTGCAGACCATCGCGCCGAAGTTTACCGGGCGCTTCAATAAGGGAGTGGACTATGTCGGCGACTTACAGCGATTCGAGCAGGAGTTCGACGCCGACCTGAGCGTAATCGCGTTCGCGGTCCAGAAATTCGGCCTGCCCGAAACGCTGAAACTCAGCGTGCACTCCGGCAGCGATAAGTTCTCGCTTTACCCGGTCATCAATCGCCAGATCAAAAAGCACGGCGTCGGGCTGCATGTCAAAACCGCCGGAACCACCTGGCTTGAAGAGGTCATCGGACTGGCGGAATCAGGCGGCGAGGGTCTCGCGATCGCTAAGGAGATTTACGCCGGCGCGCATGGGCGCTTCGAGGAGCTTACCGCGCCGTATGCGACCGTTATCGATATCTCCAAGGAGCGCCTGCCAAGCCCCGCGGAAGTAGCCGGCTGGGACTCCGCGCAATACGTCGCGGCGCTGCGCCACATCCCATCGAGTCCAGCATACAATCTCCATTTTAGGCAATTGATCCATGTCGGCTTTAAAATCGCGGCGCATATGGGCGCCCGCTACACGGATGCACTCGAGGCGAACGCAGAGATTATTGCCCGCAACGTGACCGGCAACCTCCTTGAGCGCCACATCAAGCCTATTTTCGGCTAAGCCATGAAATACCGCAAACTGGGCCGCACCGGGCTTGATGTCTCCGTCCTGGCCTTGGGCGGCTCGTCGCTGGGCAGCGCCTTCCGGGAGGTGGAGGAGGCCGAGGGCATTCGCACCGTCCACGTCGCCATCGACGCCGGTGTAAACTTGATCGATACCGCCCCTTTCTACGGTCTGACCAAAGCGGAGACCGTGCTCGGGAAGGCGCTCCGCGAGATTCCGCGGGAGAAGTACCTCCTGGCCACCAAAGTGGGGCGCTATGGTTACAAGGAGCAGGATTTTGATTTCTCAGCCGCGCGCGTCACGCGCAGCGTGGATGAAAGCCTGGCGCGGTTGTGCGTCGATTACGTCGATTTCATCCAGGTGCACGACATGGAATTTGGGAACATCCAACAGATCATCAACGAGACCATTCCCGCGTTGCGGAAGGCGCAGGCGGCGGGAAAGGCGCGTTACGCCGGAATCACCTGCCTGCCGGTGAAACTTTACCGCGAGGTCATGGATCACGTTGAAGTGGACCAGGTCCAGTCGTATTGCCACTATTGCTTGAACGATACCGCGCTGGCGGACGAGCTGCCATATCTCCGGGAGCGCGGGGTCGCCATTTTCAACTCCGCGCCACTGGCCATGCGGCTCTTGAGCGACGACGGTCCGCCGCAGTGGCATCCGGCGCCGGAGCAGGTGAGGGCGAAATGCGCGGAAGCGGCGGCTTTCTGCCGCGAGCGCAACGGCAGCCTCAGCAAGCTGGCGCTGCAATACTCCGCGGCCAATCCGCACATCCCCACCAATATCGTAGGCACGGCCAGCCCGAAGCGCATCCTCCAAAACATTCGCGAGATAGAGGAGCCATTGGATGAGGAATTGCTCGCCGGCGTACTCGCCATTCTGAAGCCGATTCACAACATCACCTGGCCTTCCGGCCGGGCGGAGAACAACCAATGAAACTCATCGATTTATCGCAGCCAATCTTTGACGGCGCGCCGAACTGCCCCGCGCATCCGCCGGTCCGCATCGATCTTATTGCCGATCATCCCCGCGACGGGTGGCGCATGGAAATGCTCACCATGGCCAGCCATACGGGCAGCCACGTGGATGCTCCCCTGCACAAGCTGGCCGGCGGGGCCGATCTCGACGCGTTGCCGCTGGAGTCATTCATCGGCGAAGCGGTGATTGCCGACCTGCGCGGCATCGCGGCTGACGAAGCGATCTCCGCGCGCCGGCTCGCCGATGCCCTGGGAGCGCCTGCGCCGGGGCGTATCGTCCTCCTCGCCACGGGGTGGGGAGAGAAGCGGGCGATGACCGAGGAATGGCAGCACCGCTCCCCGTATCTTTCGCCGGAGGCCGCGCGGTGGCTCGTGGAACAGAAGGCGCGCGCCGTCGGCATCGATCACTATTCCATCGGCGGCAGCCGCGACCCGGATAATTCCGAAACCCATTCCATCCTGCTCGGCGCGGGAATCTGGATTGTGGAAGAGCTTCGGTTTCCGCCGGAGGCGTTTGCATTATCCCAGCCATTTCAATTCGCGGCCCTGCCCGTCAACTTCCGCAATCACTCCGGCGCATTTTGCCGCCCGGTCGCCATGCTGCCTTGAGGATGAAAGCCATTCGTCTTGAGGAGCCGGGCCGTCTCGCGTTCGTTTCCGCACCCGAGCCGGCTTCGCCAGAGCCCGGCGAGGCCCTGGTGCGGGTTCATTGCATTGGCGTCTGCGGCACGGATATTCACGCGTTCGGTGGCAGCCAGCCCTTCTTCAGTTATCCACGCATCCTCGGGCACGAGCTGGGCGTGGAGGTCATCGCGGTGGGCGGCGGGGTGGCAAACGTAAAGCCTGGCGACCGTTGCGCCGTGGAGCCGTACCTCAATTGCGGGAAATGTGTCGCCTGCCGCCGCGGCAAGCCGAATTGCTGCGCGGATCTCCGTGTGCTCGGCGTCCATTCCGATGGCGGGATGCGTGAGCGATTCATCCTCCCGGCGCGCAAGCTGCATCCTTCCCCCATGCTGCCCTTCGAGCAGCTCGCGCTGGTCGAAACACTCGGCATCGGCGCCCATGCCGTCGAGCGTGCCCAACTGGAAAGCGGCGAGTTTGCGCTTGTCATTGGCGCCGGGCCCATTGGGCTGTCGGCAATGCAATTTGCCGTGGAGAAAGGAGCGCGCGTCATTGTGCTCGATATCAATGAGGCGCGGCTGGAATTTTGCCGGCGTCAGATCGGTGTCGCGCATGCCGTCAATGGCGCCAAGGAAAATGCTCTGGAGGCGCTCCAGCGCATCACTTCCGGCGAATTACCCACCGCCGTCTTTGACGCCACGGGTAATCCGAAATCGATGATGGGCGCGTTCGATTTTACCGCGCCCGGCGGACGGCTCGTCTTCATCGGGCTTTTCTCCGGCGACGTTACTTTCAATGATCCCGCCTTCCACCGGCGCGAGCTTACTCTCATGGGCAGCCGCAATGCGCGGCCGGAGGATTTCACCCGGATCATCCGTCTCATCGAGGCCGGGCGCATTGATACGACCCCCTGGATCACCCATCGCAGCGACTTCGAGGGAGTGACGCGGGAGTTTCCTGCCTGGACGCGGATCGAGACGGGCGTGATCAAGGCAATGATCGAGCTTTAGCAGGTAATCCCGAGCGAAGGAGCGGGGATGCGGATCAGTCCGCTTGCGGCATCCGGCCTGCGCGCGAGCCGTGCAATGTTCAGCCGGGGAGGGGAGTCGTCTCTTCAATCGGGGCAACATCGATGCCGACGCGGAGACTGTGGCTGCCGCCGCCGACCACCACGCCCTGGACGGGACTGACATCGCTGAAATCGCGGCCCCACGCAACGGTGATGTGGCGGTCGGCAACGAGGACATTATTGGTCGGGTCGGCATCGATCCAGCCAGAGCCGGGGCACCAGAAGGAGAACCATGCGTGCGATGCATCGGCGCCGACGAGGCGGACACCGCCGGGCGGTGGAATGGTTTCAATGTACCCGCTCACATAGCGCGCGGGCAGGCCGAGCGAGCGCAAACAGCAGATCGCCAGGTGCGCAAAGTCCTGGCACACG
The DNA here is from genome assembly GCA_036266845.1 of Chthoniobacteraceae bacterium. Taxonomy (GTDB): domain Bacteria; phylum Verrucomicrobiota; class Verrucomicrobiia; order Chthoniobacterales; family Chthoniobacteraceae; genus DATAXI01. The sequence goes on from DATAXI010000206.1 coordinate 35,222, forward strand.
CCGCGCCGGTTCTTGAGCACCTCGGCGATGGGCGTGGCGATATTCGTGGCGCGCCTGTCGAATTTGAAATTGCGATAAATGCGGGAAGTGAGATCGAGCACCGAAGCGAGGATCGGCGCCCCTTGCGGAAAGGAAGGCGCGGCGTATTCCGTGAAGGCTTGCGAGCGGACCACATGCGGGGAATCGAACAGAAACTCGCCCGCCTGGCTGTCCTGGGTCAGCACATCCACGGCGCAGCATTCGCGAACGGTCTCCCATTGCGGCGTGGCATTGGCATCCGGCCATGCGGGCGCTTTCAGGCGGATTTTGCCGCGCGCAATGACGGTGAGGCCGCGATGAGCGCCTTCGATTGCCAGGAAGCCGGCCGGGTTTCCGTAATAATCCATTTCCGGAACTTCCGCGGTGGGGGCGGGATCGATCTCGAGGGAGAACTCGACCAGCTCCTGACGCGGCAACTCGCGGGGCCGCAGGTGCAGACGATGCATCGAGAGCGACACGGTCGCGTCGTAAGCGTAAGTCGTGCGATGAGAGATCGAATAAAGCATCAATTTGCGGTGGGGAAAACCAGGCTGAAGTAATGGGAAGTCAGGGCATCGGAAATCGCCCGGCAGCCCTCGGCAAGGCCGCGCAGCAAGGTATCCAGATCCCCGGTGCGCCCCGCGGCCGATTCCGCCCCGAGCGCAGACAGATCCGCCGCGTGCAGCGTCGCTTCAATCTCCGCAAAGGCGCGGCGCTCCGGCAGCGATTCGTCAGCGCCGGGCAGCTCCCGCAGATAATTGCCGAGCGCGGAAATCTGGAAGGCGACGGCGCGTGGATTGAGGGCATCCGCCACCAGCAAATCGAGAACGGCTGGAAGTTCCGGCCGTCCGAGGTATCGCCGGCGGTAAGTCATCGTACTATCGCAATACTCCAGCAGCGGCGCCAGCGCCGGACCGCCGTCCGGCTCGGAGGCGATCATTGCGCGGATCACTTCCATCACATTGGTCGCGCGCTCGATGCGCCGTCCAATCTCCAAAAAACGCCACGCATGCCCGCGCGTCATATTCTCCAGTTCCATGCCGCTGAGCGCCGCAAGCTGGAAGATCAGCCTGTGCAGCGAAACGATGATCCCGCCGGGGGTAAAGTGGAGCGGCGGCGCCGGAAAATCGGATTGAAGCTGATGCAGAATGCGCCAGGTATCGCCGGAGAAACGGTCGCGTAAACTCGCGGCGAGATAGGCCATCGAGTCGAGCAGCCCGCGCATTGAATCGGGGATGCCCTTGTCGAAAATCAATTCCCGCATCGCGGCCGCCAGATCGCTGAAGCGCGGCGCGCCGGCGAACGACGGATGCAGCTTCGTCATCTTCACCATCGCGTGCACCATGGCCGTCAGCTCCCGCACCTCCAATGTTCCGCCCTCGCCGGCCATCCGCGCCAGCACCGTGCGGATCAGCCGCGTATTGTCCTCCAGCCGCTCCGCGTAGCGGCCCAGCCAGAAGAAATTATCCACGATGCGGCTCGGCAGCGACGGGGTGCGGTGCTGCTGCTCCGCGACGAAGCCGCGAATGTCCCGCAGCATCAACTCCTCGACCGGCGCATCGGAAATAATCCACGTATCCTTGCTGCTGCCGCCGTGCGTGGAGGTCACGATGGGCGAGACCGGTGTTGCGGAAACGCGCGTCAGGCCGCCTGGAAAAACGGTATAGCCATCCTGCGTAACCCCCACAAAACAGCGCAGGATCAGCGGGCGCGGCTCGATCTTCCCGCCCGTCCACACCGGCGCCGTGGAGAGGGCCACCCGCTCCTGGGCCACAAAGTCGTGCGGGTGCGCGCGGATGCGCGCCGCCAGCGCATCGATGTCCGCCTCGTCCAGCATCTCGCCAAATTCCGGATCGCCGCGCCCGAGCGTGAAAGCCCGCTTCACCACCATCCTGGGCAATTGCGCGAGCGCCTGCGCCCGCTCGCGCTCCTGGCCAAACCACCAGGTCGCGACATTGGGGATGTGCAACTCTTCCCCCAGCAGGGCGCGCGCAAGCGCGGGGAGAAAGGCGAGCAGCGCCGGCGCCTCCACCGCGCCGGAGCCGAGCGCGTTGGAGATCGAAATATTGCGGGCGCGAGCCGCTTCCACCAGTCCCGGCACGCCGAGGAAGGAATTGCTGCGCAGCTCGAGCGGATCGCAATAGGTATCATCCACGCGGCGGATGATGACATCCACCGGACGCAAGCCCTCGATCGTCTTGATGAAGACCCGCCGGTCGCGCACCGTCAGATCGCTGCCCTCCACCAGCGCATGACCAAAGTAACGGGCCAGGTAGGCGTGCTCGAAATAAGTCTCCGTGCGCGGCCCCGGAGTCAGCAGCACGATCTGCGGCGTATCAGTCCAGGGCGCCATCGCACGCAGCCCGCCATGGCGTGCGAGGAAGAACGAGGCGATGCGCCGGACACTCGATGCGCGGAACTCCTCCGCCATTACGCGGGAAAGGATGAAGCGGTTTTCCATCGCGTAGCCCAGCCCGCTGGGCGCCTGCGTGCGGTCGCCCAGCACCCACCACTCGCCATTCGGCGCGCGCGTCAGGTCCACCGCATGGAGATTGAGAAATTGATCCGAAGGCGGACGCACCCCGTGGCAGGGGCGGATGAAGCCAACATTCGCGTGAAGAAAAGCGGGCGGCAAAAGGCCGTCGCGCACCAGTTGCTGCGGTCCGTAAATATCCGCCAGCACCCGGTCCAGCAGCCGGGTCCGCTGGATGAGGCCCGCCTCCAGCCGGCGCCACTCCTCCGCACCAATGAGCAGCGGCAGCATGTCCAGCTTCCAGGGCCGCTCATCGCTGCCGCCGTCCGCGTACACGTTGTAAGTCACGCCATGGTCGCGCAGGAGCTGCTGGGCCGCCTCCTGGCGCTCGCGCAACGCGTCAAAGCCGAGCGGCGCCATCGTCTCGACAAATATCTTCCAATGCGGGCGCACGTGGCCCGCGGCATCCTTCAATTCATCGTAAACGCCCGGCGGCGGCTGATAGCCGGAGAAAAGCGAGCCCCGCGCAATCGGGGCGGGAAGGGTGCGTGCGGCTGGCTTCATCCTGAAGCGAAGCCTCGACTCGTCATTTTCTTAAGTCGAGCGTCATCGGCATCTCCCGGTTGGTTTCCGCGGGCGGCAGGATCATCGGCCCCGGCGTATGGCCAAAGGCGATGAAGCGCTCCAGGCGCCGGCTTTCCGCCTCATTGGCATTGACGGGAAAGGTGGAGTAATTGCGCCCGCCGGGATGGGTGACATGATAGGTGCATCCGCCGATGCTGCGATGGTTCCAGGTATCGAGAATATCAAACACCAACGGCGCGTGGACGCCAATGGCCGGCTGGAGGCACTCCGGCGGCTGCCACGCGCGGTAACGCACGCCGGCCACATATTCCCCCGCCGTGCCGGTGGGATGGAGCGGCACCCGCCGCCCGTTGCAGGCGATTGCGTGGCGGGTATCGGTGAGGCCGCGAACCTTGACCTCCAGGCGCTCGAGCGAGCTGTCCACGAAGCGCACCGTTCCGCCGGCCGCCGGGTCTTCGCCCAGCACATTCCACGGCTCCAGCGCGGAGCGCAGCTCGAGGTGCACGCCGCGGTGTGAGATGGCGCCGTAGCCCGGGAAGCGAAACTCGAAATGCGGCGCGAACCACGCCGGCTCCAGCTCGAAACCGCCGGTCTTCAGATCGCCGATGACATCCTCCAAATCCTCCCGCACAAAATGCGGCAGCATCCAGCGGTCGTGAAGCTGGGTGTTCCATCGGGCCAGCTCGCGCGGCGCATACGGCTTCTCCCAGAAATGGGCAATGGCCGCGCGCAGCAGGAGGTGTTGCGCCAGGCTCATCTCCGCATGAGGCGGCATCTCAAAGGAGCGCATCTCCACCAGCCCGAGGCGGCCCGCGGGGCCATCGGGCGCGTAGAGTTTATCGATGGAAAACTCCGAGCGGTGCGTATTGCCGGTGGAATCGACCAGCAGATTCCGGAAAATCCGGTCCACCAGCCACGGCGGCGCCTCGCCCTTTTCCGGGATTTGGCGGAAGGCGATCTCCAGTTCATAGACGGAGTCATTGCGTGCCTCGTCCACGCGCGGCGCCTGGCAGGTGGGGCCGATGAAGAGGCCCGCAAAGAGGTAGCTGAGCGAGGGGTGATTGTGCCAATACGCAAGCAGGGAGCGCAGCAGGTCCGGCCGGCGCAGCATCGGCGAGTCGGCGGGCGATTGGCCGCCGATGGTGATGTGATTGCCGCCGCCCGTGCCGGCGTGGCGGCCATCCAGCATGAATTTCTCGGCCCCCAGCCGCGACTGCCGCGCCTCCTCGTACACGATGTTTGTGTGCTTCACCAATTCATCCCATGAGCTTGCGGGATGCGTGTTGACCTCGATCACGCCGGGATCGGGCGTGACCTTGATCGCGTTGAGCCGCGGATCGCGCGGCGGCGCTTCACCTTCGATGATCACCGGCATGCCGAGCGTGCGCGACGTCTGCTCGACGGCGGCAATCATGTCCAGGTAATCGTCCGCTTCCTTCACCGGCGGCATGAAGACATGCAGCCGTCCCTCGCGCGGCTCCACGCAAAGCGCGGTGCGGGTGATCGACGCCGCGGATTCCTGCGCGCCCGGGCGGCGGATTTCTTCCTCTTCCCCCGCCGGCTTCCCGGGCGGCGGTTCCAGCCATTGATTGCGCTGGCCCGGCCCGCAGCCCGGCGGCAGAGGCGCCGGTGCGCCGGCCAGGTAACGCTGGCCGCCCCGGTCCGGGGAAGCCGGCAGCGGCGGCATCCCGCCGGAGAGATCGGCGGGATGGATCCAAGGGTAATCACTCTCCGACACCCAGGGGAGGGAATCGAGCGGGAGGCGGAAGCCCAGGGGAGAATCGCCGGGAATGAGCCAGAGCGTCTCGTCCCGCAGGAACCATGGGCCCGTATTCCACTTGCCCTTGTCCGCCTTGATTGGCAGCGCCCAGCCGGTGATCGTTCCCAGCCCCTGCTGGAAAACTCCGGCGATGCGATTGCGCTCCTGCTCGTCCTTCAGGTTGGACTTGAGCGGATCGACATTCGCGGGCAACCGGCGCTCCTTCCAGAGGTAATAATAGATATCCTCGTAAGCCGGCATCAGCCATTGCGGATCCACCTCCAGCAATTCCATGAGGCGTGAGATATAGGCATGCGCCTCTTTCGCTCCATGGCCGTAATTCTTCGATTCATCGGCAATGAGCGAGGCGTCGCTCCAGACCGGCGCGCCATCCCGCCGCCAGTAGCAGCCGAGCGCCCAGCGCGGCAGCGCCTCGCCCGGATACCACTTGCCCTGGCCATAGTGCAGCAGGCCGCCGGGCGCAAAGCGGCCGCGCAGCCGCTGGATGAGATCGCCCGCCAGCAGCCGCTTGCGCGGCCCCAGCGCCTCGATGTTCCACTCCGGGCCGTCGGGATCGTCGATGCTTACGAAGGTCGGCTCGCCGCCCATCGTCAGGCGCACGTCGCCGGCAGTCAGCCGCTCGTCGATCCGGTGGCCCAGCGCCTCGATCGCCGCCCACTGCTCCGGAGAGTAAGGTTTTGTCACGCGCGGCGACTCTTCCATGCGATGCACCGACATCTCATACGTGAACGTGCTCTCGCATTTCTCGAGCGTGCCGGTGACCGGCGCTGCGCTTTGGGGGTCCGGCGTGGCCGCCAGCGGGATGTGGCCTTCGCCCGCCATCATGCCGGAGGTCGCGTCCAGGCCTATCCATCCCGCTCCCGGCAGGTACACCTCGCACCAGGCGTGCAGATCGCAAAAGTCCTGCTCCGCGCCCACCGGGCCATCCAGCGCCTTCACGTCGGGCTTCAACTGGATGATGTACCCGCTCACGAACCGCGCCGCGAGGCCCAGGCCGCGGAGAATCTGGCAAAGCAGCCATGCGGAATCGCGGCAGGAGCCTTTCCGCTTTTCCAGCGTCTCCTCCGGCGTTTGGATGCCCGGTTCCATGCGGATGAGATACTGGATATCGCTTGCCAGCCGCTGGTTGATATCCACCAGCAGGTTGATCGTCCGCGGGCGTTCTCCCTTGCCCGGCAGGCCGTTCTTTATCGCCTCAAAGTACTCCGCATATTTCGGCGCCGGGGGCAATTTTGCCAGGAACGGCTCCAGATCATGCCGCAACGCCGGATCGTACGCAAACGGGTAGCGCTCCGCATCCGCCTCCAGGAAAAAGTCGAATGGATTGTAAACCGCCAGCTCCGCCAGCAGATCCACCTCCACGCGAAACTGGCGGGTTTTCTCCGGGAAGACGAGACGCGCGAGGTAATTCGACTGCGGATCCTGCTGCCAGTTGATGAAATGATTCGCCGGGTCGATGCGCAGCGAGTAGCTGAGGATCGGAGTGCGGCAGTGGGGCGCGGGCCGGAGGCGGACGGTGTGGGGCCCCAGGGAAATGGGCCGTTCATAAACGTACTGGGTAACGTGTCTGAGCGCGACGTGGATGGACATGGGTTTAGGGCAGGTTCAGGCCGCGCAGTCCCCTGCGGAGCCGGCAACAACTTGTCTCCCGGGATGACGGCTCAAAATTTTGGCGCGGGATTCTTCCTCATGGACAGGTGCTTGCACAACGAGAAAATGACCGCCCGCGGCGGATACAGCCGGAGGGGTCCTTAGGCTCGAAAAAACCGGACAGCCAAGAATTATGCGCCATTTTTCCTGCCAATGCGGCAATATTCTCTTTTTCGATAATTCCCGGTGCGTGCAGTGTGGCTCGCAGGTGGGTTACGATCCCGCATCCGGCGGCATGGTCACCGTGGCATTGGCCAGCCCGTTCAAGCGATGCAAGAATGGCCTCGACCACGCGGTGTGCAACTGGGTGGTCCCCAGGGATGGCGCGGAACCGTTCTGCCCGGCGTGCGCGCTGAATCTCATCATCCCGGACCTCAGGATTGCCCGCAATCTGGAGGCCTGGCACAAGATTGAAATCGCAAAGCGCCGCATTCTTTACACGCTCTACGATCTGGGCCTGCACCCGGTGGGCAGGAAGCAGGACCCGCGGAACGGACTCGCGTTCGATTTCCTCCGGCCCACCCCCGGCAATAACGTGCTGACGGGCCACGACGACGGGATTATCACCCTCAACGTCAACGAGGCGGAGGATGACCAGCGCGCGCGCCTTCGCGGAGAATTGGGCGAAAGCTACCGCACGCTGATCGGCCATTTCCGGCACGAGATCGGGCATTACTATTGGGACCGCTTCTTCACGGGGCGCACCGGCGACGATCCCCTGATGCGGGGGTTCCGCGAGATATTTGGCGACGAGCGGATCGATTATGACGCGGCCATCGCGAGCCATTACGCGAATCCCACGCCCGCGCCGCCGGAGAAATTCATCAGCAGCTACGCGTCGGCCCACCCGTGGGAGGATTGGGCGGAAACATGGGCACATTATCTGCACATTAGGGATGGCGCCGAGACGGCCTTCAACTTCGGGCTCAACCCGGAGGGGGTGCCGATCCCCTTCACGCCATTCCCTCGAGAGGCGCTGGCGCTCCCGCCCGGTCTGGAGTGGAGCGGCTCCGGGGAGAACGAGACGAAATTTCTCGAAGAACTGGAGGCCTGGGCCAAACTTGCGCCGGCGCTCAATGAGATCGTCGCAAGCCTGGGGCACGAGGCATTCTATCCCTTCGTCTTTTCCGTGGAGATTGCCCGCAAGTTCCTCTTCGTCCACTACGCGGTGGAAACCTGCCGCGGGTGCCTCGGGCAAAGCGCCGGCGCCGCATTGGCCGCCAGAACGGAGGATATCCCCCTCGCGCAGGCCAAACCACCGCGGGAAACGGCTCTCTCGCCGCAATCTCCAGTCACGCGGCAAGACCCCGCTGCCGAGCCGGTTGGCGCGGCTTGAGCCACACCCCGCGCGGTTCGCGTGGAAATAACGCTCGGGGACCCTTGCACGCCCGCATTTCCTGGCCAATGATTCCGGCCATGAAATGGCTCATCCCTCTGCTGGCGCTGGTGGCGTTGCGCGCCTCGGCCGAAACCACCATTGGCCCCGCCATCGGCGCCGTCCCATATACCATAACCAAGTCCGGGGTTTACCATCTCGCCAAGAATCTGGCGTTCGAAGGCTCCACCGGCGCGGCGATTACGATCAACGCCGCGCAGGTCGAGATCGATATGAACGGCTATGAAATCGAGTGTCTCTCCGGCAGCGCCAATACCGCGACCGGCATTACCACAACCGGTTACAACCGCGTTGCCATCAAGAACGGGACCATTCTCGGCTTTCATACGGGCCTCTCGCTCGTCTCCAATGGCGCCACTGTCTCCGGTCTTATTCTCACCACCAATCACGTGGCCGGAATCACCGTCTTGGGCAATAACATCCAGATCACGAAAAATCGGGTTTTTGCCACCGGCGGCGCCCCCGACTCCTCATTGCATTCGACCGGCATCAGCGTCACCGGCACGGATTGCTCGATTTCCGACAATGATGTGCAAACCACTTCCGTCCCGGACGTTGCCAGCCATACCGCGGAAGGGATCAAGCTGACCAGTTGCGCCAATATCTATCTCGCGAACAACCGCGTTCTGGACACTCGACCGGCCGTTGCCGTGAATGCCA
>DATAXI010000218.1:0-1689 GCA_036266845.1 Chthoniobacteraceae bacterium
TGGGACATGGCACCCGCGCAAATCGCGTGCGCGCCGCTGCGGAAAAGTGAACGCCTCCCGGTGGGCGAGCACGCCCTCATCTTTCCCCACATTTCATGTCCTTCCCAGTTCATGGCCGGTGACGAGCAGGAGGAGTTTGCGCCAGCCGCGCCAGAGGGTGAGCCACCCGGGGTCGCCATCGCCTTTGCGTCCGGGGAAGCCGCCCAGTTTGGCGATGCTTCGCCAGAGCCAGCGATAGGTGAGCGGTTCCTTGGGAGGATACTTTCGTTTGAGGATGGCCACCATCGGCGTCGTCACTTCCTCCGGGGGCAGCGGCTTCTCGCCCTGCGTGCGCGCCTGCCACTTGGCTTGCAACAGGAATATCGCTGAGACGGAGATGATGGCCGCCAGGCTGGAGAGCCGCCGCAGGTCGCTCAACTGGCTGGCTTCGAGCCGCAGGCCCGTCTTCATCCCCTTGTGCAGCTCTTCGATCAGCCAGCGGCGGCGATAGATATTGACCACGCGCCGGCATTGCTCCAAAGTTTGCACCGGCAACGTGGTCAGCAGGATCCAGGAGACCGCCTCGCATCCCTCCGGCGGATTGATCTCCTGGGCCTGCACGACGTTGACCGTAACGTTCGCCAGCCGCCCGCCGGGGCGCGGCGGCCCGCGCAGCTCCACGCTGGTGCTGCGCAATTCCACTTGTGCCGTGCGGTTTTCACGGCTGATTTCAGCTTCCATCGTGCCGATCACCGCGGCATTGGCGACGGCGCTCAGGAGATCCGTCCCGGCCAACTCTCCGGCCAGCGCGCGGGGATGGCTGGCGCGGATCACCTGCTGCACGCCGTACGACCGGCAGTCCAGGATCACTTCGTAGATGTCGCTTTCCCGGTCGGCCACATAGATATATTGCGCGGGACTATCGAGACTCTCTCGCGGCAAAAGGCTGGCCAGCGCCGCGGCCCAGCGTTTGGATTCGCGGTCGTCCCGCTTCTGCCGCGCGGAGTTGGATTCCTTGCCCCGGCCGCTGCTCCTGGGGCGCCCGGCCGGACGCTCCGGCGGCCGGGCCCAGGCCTGCTGGCCAAGCAGACCCAGAATGTCGCATGAATCGGACGGCTCGTCCCAGCGCACCGCAAGGTTGCTGTGCAGCCAGAAGCCGCGCGTGGAGGATTTGCCGATGGGCCCCAGTCCCGCAGCTTGCGCCAGGCCGGGGAGCCCGACGGTCGTCGAATCTTCGATGAGGAGGTAAACGCCGGGCTCTTGCAATTGCCGGCGGACCAACGCAAAGTGGCCGCCGAGCACCGACTGGTGCGTCACGCTCTGGCAATCCAGCAGGCGGTACGCGGCCTTGGCCTGATGAATGCAGTCGAACACGCTGGTCATGGTGCCGCCGCCGTCGCAGCAGGCCGCCGAGGCGATCGCCGCCGCGACCTTGACCAGGCGCCGGGTGCGGCGGGCGTCGCCTAGTTTGGCCTCGCCAAATGAACATTTGCAAGCTTGTCCCGATCGATGACATCCATGTGGCTCTCCTCTTTTATGATGTTATCGGTCGTGACATCGGAATTCATCAAAAAGATGTGGGGAAAGATGAGGGCGTACTCGCCCACCGCTTCGCCTGAGTACGCACGAAACCGGTGGGCGAGTACACCCACCCTACAAAAAATTCACGGGCTCAGAGCGCATCCGCGCCGACCCGGATATCGATCGTCA
>DATAXI010000232.1:0-10521 GCA_036266845.1 Chthoniobacteraceae bacterium
ATTGCCCGTTCCCACTCAATTGCCCGTTCCCACTCAATTGCCCGTTCCCACTCAATTGCCCGTTCCCACTCAATTGGCCGTTCCCACTCAATTGGCCGTTCCCACTCAATTGGCCGTCCCCACTCAATTGCCCGTCCCCACTCAATTGCCCGTCCCCACTCAATTGGCCGTCCCCACTCAATTGGGCGTTCCCACTCAATTGGCCGTCCCCGCTCAATTGGGCGTTCCCACTCAATTTGGCCGTCCCCACTCAATTGCCCGTTCCCACTTGATCAACGCCTGAGCATGCCGAAAGGCATGCAATATCGGTAGCCGGGGGTCGAGCCCGAAGGGCGACACCCCCGGAAACATCCAAATACCGGCAGTGATCCCTGCGGGATCACATAGCATTGCGCCAAGCCATCGCCCTTTTGCCCTCCTCACGCCGCCACCGGCTCCGGCGCGCCATACGATCACCCCGCTTACTTACCGCCCCAGGTATTCTGGAAGTAACTATTGCGCCCCGAACCTTCATGATAGGCCTCGTAATGCGCGGGATTCTTCCGGCTGTACTTCTGGTGATGCTCCTCGGCAGGCCAGAATTTACCGAGCGGCAAAATCTTCGTGGCGATGGGATCGGTGAATTTACCGGATTTCTGCAACGCATCGCGCGAGGCAATGGCTTCCCGCTTTTCCTCGTCATTCCCGTAATAGATCGCCGTCGTGTATTGCGAGCCGATATCGTAAAACTGCCCGTCCGTCTGGGTCGGGTTAATATTGCGCCAGAAGATGTCGAGCAATTGGTTGTAGGTGATCTGCTTGGGATCGTAAAACACCTCGATCGACTCGCGGTATCCCGTATCGCCCGTGGATACCTCCTCATAAGTCGGGTTCTCCTTGGAGCCGCCAGCGTAGCCGACATACGTCTCCAGCACTCCCTTGGCATCGTCAAAAGGCGGCTGGATGCACCAGAAACAGCCGCCGGAAAAAACCGCCGCTTTGGAATTGGGAGGAACGACAATCTTTGCCGGATCATCCGGGCCGGCGTGCGTGCAGGAGACCGTGGCCAATGCAAGCAGGGCGAAAACAAAACGCTTCATAAACTGTAAGAGAAAAATACCGCCGGCTTATTCCCGGGATCGCTTTGCCGCACGCAATTGTCCGCACCCGGCGGCGACATCGATGCCGCGCCGCTGCCGCACCGTTGCCGGAAAACCGGCATCCCGCAGCACCCGTTGAAAATCGCGCACCGCCTGGGCGGATGCGGCATCGCCATCAAATGCGCCAGTCGGATTAAGCGGAATCAGATTCACATGGGCATCGATGCCGCGCAAAAGCCGCGCGAGGCGGGCCGCCGTTTCAGTGGAATCGTTTTTCCCCGCAATCAGCGTCCATTCAAAGAAAATCCGCCGTCCCGTCAGGCGCCCATAATCGCGACAGGCCGCGATCAGTTCCACCAGCGGCCAGCGCCGGCTCGCAGGCACCAGCGCCGAGCGCTCCTCCTCGCTCGCCCCGTGCAGGCTTACCGCCAGCCCGTAGGGTTGCTGCTCCGCGGCCAGCCGCAGGATTCCCGGCGCCACGCCCACCGTGCTGATCGTAATGCGGGCCGGGCCGATATTAATACCGCGCCGGTCGGTGATGATTCCCAGCGCGGCCATCACGGCATCGTAATTGTGCAGCGGCTCGCCCATGCCCATCAGCACCAGATTGCGCAGCCCGCCCGCCGGGCCCAGGGCGCGCCTGCAATGGAGCACCTGCGCCACAATCTCCCCCGCGCGCAGATGCCGCGCAAAGCCCATCTGGCCCGTCGCGCAAAAAACACAGCCCATCGCGCAGCCGGCCTGCGTGCTCACACACGCGGTGTATCGCCCCGGGTAACCCATCAACACCGTCTCGACCTCCTGGCCGTCATCCAAGCGCAGCAGAAATTTGCGCGTCAGCCCATCGCCGCTGGCCATTTCCGCGCTCACCGGGGGCAGACCCGTGGCAAATCTCCCCTCGCCCACCCAGCGCCGGAGCGGCGGCAAAAAATCCTCGCGCCCGCCGAGATCCAACTCCCCTTCCCGATGGACCGCGCGCCACAGCGCCTTTGCATGCACGGGCCGCAGCCCGGAGGCGGTCAGTTCCCCCTCCAGGTCGGCAAAGCTCAGGTCATAGAGGGCGCGGGTCATGGAAAGCGGCATCCTCGCACAAATTCCGGCGCGACGAAAGCCTTCCGCCGGGTTATGGATTCCATTCCGATGTCCGATCCCTGCCGCGAATTTGACGCCCTGCTCGCCGCGCCCGAGCCGCTTCTGGCGCTCGCACCGATGCAGGATGTGACCGATCTCGCCTTCTGGCGCTTGATGGCGGAATACGGCGGCGCGGACCTCTATTATACGGAATATTTTCGCGTCCATCGCGATTCCCACCTGGAAAAGTGGATCCTGGAATCGCTCACGCACAATCCGACAGGCAGGCCCGCCATCGCGCAAATGATCGGCAACGACATCCCGTCGCTCGTCCGCAGCGCGCGGGAACTTCAGCAATACCCGATCGCGGCCGTCGATCTGAACCTCGGCTGCCCGGCTCCCGTCGTCTATCGCAAGTGCGCCGGCGGCGGGCTCCTCCGCGAGCCGGAGCGCATCGATGCGATCCTCGGAGCCCTGCGCGACGCGGTCACGGTTCGCTTCACCGTCAAGACGCGGCTCGGGTTCGATAGCCCCGCCGTTTTCGAGCGGCTTCTGCCGATCTTTGCCAGCCACTCGATTGATCTCCTCACCATCCACGGCCGCACCGTTACGCAGATGTACCGGGGCGGAATCGATTACGCGCTCATCGCCCAGGCGGCGCAAACGCTCCGCTGCCCCGTCCTTGCAAACGGCAACGTCGGCTCCGCCGCGCAAGCCGCGGAAACGCTGCGTCTTACCGGGGCGCGCGGGTTGATGATCGGACGCGGCGCGATTGCCAATCCGTGGATATTCGGGCAAATCCGCGCGCTCCACCGCGGAGAAACCGTGACGGAGGCAAGCGGGCCGCAATTGCTGGATTACATCCGCCGGCTTTATGAGGCCGTCTGTTCTCCGGACGTGAGCGAGCACTCACAGGTCCAGCGGATGAAGAAGTACATGAATTTTATTGCGGACCGCGCGGATGCCACCGGCCAATTCGTCCACGAAATACGCCGGGTGACGAACAAGCAGGAATTTTTTAACGTGTGCGAGCGGCATCTCCTCACGCTCGCGCGGATCGACTGATGCCGGCGCGCTCCGGCGCTAGAACGTCTCCAGCGTGAGGTTCGTAATGCGAACGTCGTTGGCTCCGCCATCCACGTAGAGAACCACCGGGATGTAATCGGTATAACCGAACGCAGTCGCCGTGGGGTTCTCGCTATCGGAAGCGTAGTTTGCGGCCTCGATGGCATGAGAGGTTGCGTAATCGGAGACAAACGGGCTGCTGCCCACCGTCACATTGGAGCCGATCGTCACGAGGCCGATTGTGCCGCCGGCGCCGACATTGGTATTCGTGGAGCCATTTCCGCCGAAGACGTAGCCTGCGCCGGGATTGATGCTGGCGATGATATCGGAGCCTTCGAAATAGCCGGTGACAGTGACATCTCCGATGCTCTGGCCGCCTTGGAGCGCAAGCGATTTCGCGCTCAGGTCCTCGTTGCCAAACGTCATGTCCGAGCCGATGTCGTAGCCCGCGAGAAAACGGCTTGGGCCATTATTATCGCCCGTCACCGCGCCGTAAACATTGATATCCCCAATGCTGCCGTAGGCGCTGAATGTGCTGCCAACGATTGCTCCCGCCGATGGATCGCCGCCATCCATCGTCGCGCTGATGGGGCCGATGTTGCCATGGGTGCGGAAGACGCTATCGACGATGCCCTGCGCCGTGGGATCCGTATCGGCGTTCTCCACGGAGATACTCCCCATGTTGGCGCTCATGCAGGAGCAGACACTGGCGTCGATATTCACACCGATGATGCCGGCGCTGTTGCCGTCCGGGCCGCTGTCGGTGAGCGTCACGCTGATATCGCCGACCGCCCCGTAGCCATCGAGACCGGCGCTAAAGGTGGTATCGATGATGCCGTAATTCGAGCCCGCGCTCCCGGAACCGTTATTGGTGACCGTGATGGAGCCGAGCGCGTGGCCCGCCTGGAAGGTCGTGCCGGAAATGCCGCCGTTTTCTCCGCTGCCCCGCACGCCGTTGACGGTGACATTGACGGGGCCGATGCCGGCATTCGAGATAAACGAGCTATTGTAAATGCCGTGGCTGTTGTCGCCGGAGATACCCCCGGCCAGCTCCTGAGGCACGGAATGAGCCACGAGCGGTTGCTCGCCCCCCGGCAATGTGACAGTCACGGTGATGGGACCGATTCCCCCGGAGGTCACTCCCGCATCGGTCGAGAGATAGGTGCTGTTGACAATCTCGCCGGAATTGGTGGCGCCAATGTTGCCGGACTCGATCCACACATCGTTGAGACCGCCGGCTGAAGTGATGGTCCCGATGCTGCTGCCGGCGCCGACACTGTCATCCCTGGTGCCCAGTTGTCCATCCGGCCCCGCGCCGTGGACACCGGAGAGAAATGTGCTCGCCTCGATGAGCGATGCCGAGATGTTCCCGATCTGCGCGGCGACCGCGGTTTTATTTCCGCCAAAGCCAAAATTCGCATCACTCCCGAAACCGCCCGCGCCGTTGGAATTGAAGCTGCTGCCGAGATTGATGCCGGCAATGAAGACACTGGAATCGATCACGCCGGTCGCATTGATCGCGCCGATGCCGCCGCCCGCATTGAAGCCGGAATTGGAAATGGCTTCCGGCATTCCGCCGGAGTCGCTGCCCAAAACTCCGCTGGCCGTTATCGAGCCAATACTGCCGCCCGCCTGAAATACTGAATTGACGATGCCCGAGGTGTTATCGGTGTTCGGCCCGCCGGTGGCGGTGATATTCCCAATGGCTCCCTTCGCGGTGAAATTACTGATGCAGATGGCCGTTCCCCCGCCCGAGGTCGCGCTGATGACGCCGATGGAGCCGGCGGTCACATCCGTGAGATACATCGCGAAGCCCGGCCCGGAGTCGTTTGCCGTGATGGAGCCGATATTTCCCGCGACGGTGATGGTCGTGTTCAGGATTCCGAAATCCCCATCGTCACTGCCGCCCGTGGCGCTGATGGAATCGATGGATCCTTTATCCACCAGGATCGTGCTGCCCACGATGCCCGATCCGTCGGGATTATCGACAATGATCGACTGGATGTTCTGCCGCGCATGAATTTCCGACCCGTAGTCCATCCCTCCCAGAGTAAGGATACCAAGGTTGCCGCCCGCTCCAATCTCACCCGCGCCGGCGCCGCCGCCAGCATCCGAGAGGGTGCCGGTAATCGTAACCTGGGCGATATTTTCAGTGGCCAAAATGACTCCGCTCAACGGTCCGTTGCCGCCGGTCACGGATCCACCAATGAAGACCGTGCCGAGACTGGAAGCGGTACCGATCTCGCCAGTATTGGCGCCGGTGCCGCCATTGATATCTCCCTCGACCGTCACGGAAAGCATCGTCTTGGTGCTGAGGATCGATCCGCTGAACTCTCCGAAGCCGCCGGAGATGCTTCCGTCGATCACCACAGTGCCAATCTTTCCCGCGGTGCCGATCAATCCGGAATCCATGCCGCCGCTGCCGTTGATGGATCCATCGATCTGCACATTGGTGATGCCGCCCTGGGTGCGGATGGAGCCGGCGTAGTTGGCCGCGCCGCCATTGAGATTACCGGTAATCGTGAGGCTGCCCAGCAACCCCAGCGGACCGCCGCCGATGCCAACGGAAGCGCTGTCAAAATCGCCATTGATCGTAATGGAGCCAACGCCGCCAGCGATCTTGGTATTCAAGTTTCCCCCGGACTTCTGCGTGCTGATCCCTTGCGCTCCCATGCTCTCGACAGTCAGCGACTTGAGCGCATGAGCGGAGATATCCCCGGCGGCGATGCGCCCCAGATCGCCGGCCACCGAGACATTGCCCAGATCGATGCCGCTGGCATTGATAAAGCCGACATTCACGATGCCCGGGCTGCTTTCGACCGGAGTCGCGGTGATGGCGATATCCATGCCATGGGCGGCCTGGCCCAGTTTCGTGATGTTCAGCAGCTCCAACTGTTGCGCCGTTCCGTTGCTCCCGTTGACCGATCCCGTATCAAACGTGAAGATTTTATTCACGTTGGAGGCATTAAAAAGGGGCTTGGAGATCGTGACGGTCGCGAGGTCGCCATTTTTGTCCTGGAAGGTGAGCGTGGTGGGGCTTACCAGCATGGCGGGTGCAATCCGCGACTCGAGCAGTTCAATCCCGCTTTGAGGTCCTTTTTTCCGGCAAGATTTGCGCTTTTTGGCAGAAAAATTCATCTGGAGGGCTCGCCTTTCCCTCCCGCGAGCGGGCAAAGTCTTACCCGGCGGCCCCGGGAAGGGCAAGCCCTGAGGAGGCGATTCCGCGCAATAACACGATCTTGGGGATTTTTAGCAATTTTTTGCACTCCCTTTGACACACACCGCATCCATGTTAAGGTCCCCGTCAGGGATTTATGATAGAAAATACGGCTGAGGCGCGGCTTCGATGCTCGTCCATCTCGCTGGAAGATGGGGCGGACGAGGCGCGGCTTCACGGAGAACCGGTCGAGTGTTGCGACCGGGGGATGTGCTTTCCCTCGCGATGGCAATTCTCCCCCGGCACCACCCTCGCAATGACGCTGGAGATTTCCGGGACGTCGGAGCGTGTCCGGGTGGAAGGCGTGGTGGTGCAATGCGAGCCGCTGGGCGAGCGGCTTTGGTCAGTGACGCTGCTCTTCCTGGAAGCGCCGGCGGACCTTGTCAAAATCCGCACCGCGGAACTGGCGCTGGTCGATTAAAAACGGGCGGGTATCGAACCCTGGGGGTTCGAAAGGGGAAGCCGAAAAATGCCCGGACTGGCTCTGCAATAAATCAGCCGTTCCCTTGCCAAGCGGCGGGGATTGCAGTATTCCCGACCTTCCCGAAAATACCAATTTCCCTTATGGAAGTCCCAAAAGTTCTCGTAGCAGATCCCGTTTCCGACCGCGGCGTCACTGAGTTGCGCGGCGCCGGCGAACTGGATGTCACCGTCAAGACCGGCCTCAAGGAGGATCAACTCCTGGAAATCATCCCGGAATTCTCCGCGCTGGTCGTCCGCAGCCAGACCAAGGCCACCGCGCGCCTCATCGATGCCGCGGCGAAATTGCGCGTCATCGGACGTGCCGGAGTGGGCGTGGATAATGTGGATGTGGACGCAGCCACGCGCCGCGGCGTGATCGTGATGAACACGCCGGGCGGCAATACCATTTCCACCGCCGAGCACGCATTCTCCCTCCTCATGTCCCTGGCGCGGAAGATTCCCCAGGCCCATGCCTCGATTGTCGCCGGCAAGTGGGACCGCAAGAGCTTTGAGGGCACGGAGCTTTACGATAAAACGCTCGCGGTGCTGGGCATGGGCCGCATCGGCACGGAGGTCGCCCGGCGGGCAATGGCCTTCGGCATGCGCGTGCTGGCGTACGATCCCTACCTCTCGCAAAGCCGCGCCCGCTCTTTGCAGGTGGAATTGATCGAGAACCTGGAGGAGGTGCTGCCGCGCGCCGATTTCATCACCATGCACATGCCGGCGACCGCGGAGACGCACCACATGCTGGATGCGGCGCGCATCGCGAAGTGCAAGCGCGGGGTGCGCATCATCAATTGCGCCCGCGGCGGGCTGGTGGACGAGGTGGCGCTCTACGATGCGCTGAAGAGCGGCCAGGTGGCCGGCGCCGCGCTGGACGTTTACGAGAAGGAGCCGCCTCCCGCGGAGTTTCCATTGCGCGAGCTTCCCAACGTGGTGTTGACGCCGCACCTGGGCGCATCCACGGCGGAGGCGCAGGAGAGCGTGGGCATCGAGATCGCCCAGGCGATCCGCGCCGCGCTGCTGCAAGGGGAAATCCGCAACGCCGTCAACATGCCGGCGCTGGACGCGAAGACCCTGGCGATCATCGGGCCATATCTTGCGCTGGGCGAGAAAATGGGCCGGCTGCTCTCCCAACTCGCGCCGAAGCGGTGCGAGACGCTCAATATCAACTACTCGGGCAAGGTGGCGGAGGTGGATACCGCCGCCGTCTCCCGCGCGGTGCTGAGGGGATTTCTCTTTGCCGCTTGCGGCCGCGAGGTAAACCAGGTGAACGCCCCCGCGCTCGCCGCGAACCTGGGCATCAAGGTCACCGAGTCGCGCATCAGCGCGCCGGGAGAATTTACCGACCTGATCGAGATTTCCGCCGGGGGCGACGGCAATACCGCCTCGATCGCGGGTACGTTCTTTGGCGCCACCCCGCGACTGGTGAAGATCAACAACCGCTACGTGGAAGCGCGTCCGGAAGGCGTGCTGCTGCTGCTGGAAAACCGGGACCGTCCCGGCATCGTCGGCATGCTCGGCAGCATGCTGGGCGAGGACAGGGTGAACATTGCCGGCATGTCGCTGAGCCGCAACCAGGAGGGAGGCGAAGCGCTGACCATTTTGAACCTGGACACCCCGCCGAGCGAGGCCGTGCTGAAGAAGCTGCTGGCGGAGGAAGACATCCGCAGCGCCAGCGTCATCCAATTGTAAACCGCCCGTGAGGATCAAGGCCGACATTCGCGCCGAGGCCCGCGCCGGCGAGACGCTGGTGCGCTTCTTTACCAGGGCTCAGCGCGCGGCCATTCCCACGCCCGTGCCTGATGCGGAGTGGCCGGCCGCGCCCAACAGCACGCTCATGCTGCATCACGCGGGCCTGCTCTGCGTGGGCCTGGGCGATCCGGCCAGGGTGACGGCTCAAACCTTGCGCGCCGCCGCCGGCACGGCAGTCCGCACATTGCTCAAGGCGGGGCGGCGCTCCGCCGCGCTGGACTTGCGGGAGTATCCTGAATGGCTGGCGGATGCCGCCGCCGGCGCGGAGATGGCGGCCTACGTTTTCCAGGACTTCAAAGCCGCGAAGCAACCGCCGATGTCCTCCGTGCGATTGATCGTGAAGCCGCGGGACCTCGCGGAAGCCCGGAGGGCCGTGCGGCGTGGCGAAATCGCCGGCGCGGCGGCCAATATCGCGCGCGAAATCGGCAACAAGCCGGGCAACGTCATCTATCCGGAATCGCTGGCCGCGGAGTGCCGGCGCATCGCGAAGGCCGAGGGTCTTAAAATCACCGTCCTGGACGAGAAAGCGCTGGAGCGCGGCGGTTATGGCGGCCTCATGGCGGTGGGCAGCGGCAGCCGGCGTCCGCCGCGGCTGATCATCCTTCGCCATGATGGGGGGAAAGCCGGCGAGGCGCCCATCGCGCTGGTCGGCAAGGCGATCACCTTTGATACCGGCGGCATTTCCATTAAGCCGGCGGAGAAAATGGAGGAGATGGTCTTCGACAAATGCGGCGGCATGGCCGTGCTCGGGGCAATGGCGGGCATCGCGCGATTGAAATTGAAGCGCAACGTCGTGGGGTTGATCGCCTCCGCGGAGAACATGCCCTCATCGGAGGCTTATCGCCCCGGAGACATCGTGAAGACTTACGACGGCACTTACGTGGAGGTCATCAATACCGATGCGGAGGGGCGCATGGTGCTCGCGGACGCAATCGCTTACGCGCGCCAGGATTGCAAGGCGCGGGCGATTGTCGATCTCGCCACGCTGACCGGCGCCTGCGTTGTCGCATTGGGCGAATATGCGGCCGGGCTGTGGAGCACCGACGACGCATTGCAGGCGGCGCTGCTCGCGGCCTCCGGAAAAACCGGTGAACGCCTCTGGCCGATGCCGCTTTATGAGGAGTACTCGGAGCAAATCCGCAGCGATGTGGCCGCGATCAAGAATACCGGCGGACGCCCCGGCGGCGCCTGCACGGCCGCGGCTTTTCTCAAGACTTTTGCCCGGGATACCCCTTGGGCCCACCTCGATATCGCGCCCGTTGCGGCCATCAGTAAAGCGCGCCCGGAGCTGGCCCGCGGCGCGACGGGTTTCGGCACGCGGTTGCTCATCGATCTGGTGGAAGCGTTCGCCCGTTCCTGATTTGGATTGCCCGGCCACCGGTCAGCCCATTCACTCCTGGCCAATGCGCGCCTGCCATACCATGCGCCGCCAGTAGGCCAGCTCATCCGCGGTGATGCCCGGCACCCCAAATTCCCTGATTTCCGCCTGCATCCGTGCATGAATGCCGGGAAACATGGCACGCCAGACCGGTTCCGGCGTCAGCGGGTACGCCCGGTTCACCGGGTCGTAATAGTAGTAAAAACTCGGATTCGCGCTAATGGGATACGGCACCCGGTTCGCATTATAGTATGGAGGCGGAGGCGGCGGGCCCTGGTAATACGAAGTGGAGAAATTACGCGCATAAGCCGGGACCACCCATTGCCCGAAAGCCCGCGGCGTGACAAATGACGCCCAGGACAAGATCGCGATCACGGCAATCCCCCAGCGGTATCCAACGCCGGTTTTCATGCCCGAAACATAGTCCCGCCGAGGCCCGGAAGCAAGGAGCCCTTCTCCACGCGTTAGGAACGGACGGCATGAGATCGGTTGCG
>DATAXI010000239.1:0-9432 GCA_036266845.1 Chthoniobacteraceae bacterium
GTGTCCGACGCGCACCACATAGACGAAGAGCAGCGCCGTGCAAAAGAGGAGCATCGCAAGGCCCAGCGCGTATTTTACCGCCAGCATCTTCCAGCGCGGCAGCGGCAGGCCTTCCAGGAATAGCTGCGTGCGGTTCCGGAACTCCGAGGCGACGAGCACCTGCGCCAGAAACACGGCGCTCAACGGAGTCAGCAGCATCAGCAACACCCGCAGCGCATCCAGCGCCGAGCCGGCGCGCATGATCGCATCGTTCCTGAGCAACAGCCACAGCGCCCCGGCAAACGAGGCGAGCAGAAAGGACATGATGATCCCGTTCTGCCTCAGCTCCTTCTCGACCAGGCTCCGGATCATAACCGGATGTGGCGCGATCCGACGCTCGCGAGGAATATCTCTTCGAGTGAAAGCGATTCGGGCCGCGGGCAAACCCCGTCCAGCGCATCCCAAGCCGCGGCCGGCGCATCCATCGTGAGGGTGCGCCCCGTGCCGGCCTGTTCGTCGCGCCAGATTTTGAATCCTTTCGGAACCTCGAATTCCATGTCCACCGGCAGCGCCAGCCGCCGCACTCGCGCCCTCAATTCCTCCATCCGTCCCTCGAATCGCATCCGGCCCTGGTGGATGATTCCGATACGGTCCGCGCAGGCCTCGACCTCGTCGATGAGATGGGACGAGAAGAAAACGGAGCGGCCATGGTCGCGCGCTTCCATCACAATGATCCGCATGAATTCATGGCGCGTGACGGGGTCCAGCCCGGCGGTGGGCTCATCCAGGATCAGGAGCGCGGGCCGTGGGGCGAGCGCCAGGGCCAAGGCCAGCTTGGCCCGCATGCCGCCGGAGAGTTCTGAAGTCCGGCGGCCCGGTGGAATCTCGAACATTTCGAGCAGCCGCGCATACTCCGGGGCGTCCCAGGTGGGATAGAAAGAGCCGACGAACTTGCCAATGGCGCGGCAGGTCATCCATGGGTAAAAATGCTGGTCCTGCGAGACGTACCCGATCTGGCGGCGCTGCTTGACGGAGGTTCGCCGCGTGGTCTCGTCCATGAGAGTGATGGTGCCACTCTGTGCCGCGATGATTCCCATGATTGCCCGGATCGTCGTGGTCTTGCCCGCGCCATTGACCCCGAGGAACCCGTAGATTTCTCCCTTCCACGCCGTCAGGTTCACTCCGTCCACTGCGACCGCCTTGCCAAAGTGCCGCCTCAGGCCCTCCACCCGCAATATCTGTGTGTGATTGGTCAAGGAAGAACGGGCAAACAACGTGCTGTGAGGAGCGCGCCGCCACTATCCCCGCGGTGGGAGGGGCTGTCAACCTGCTGAAAGAGGTTATCGTAACCGCAACCCGGGGCCCGTTATTCGCGGTACGATTGGAGGTTGCCTTTCCAAGGCGGGTTCACTCCGAGTAGTACAGAATGCGGCCGCACTGCTCGCAGTTGACGATGTCCTTCATGCCTCTGACGCGGACGGCGGTCTGCGTGGTCAGCTTCATGTGGCAGCCCATGCAGGTTTCGTGATCGAGGGCCACGACCGCGAGGCCGGCCTTGTTCACGAACAGTTTGTTGTACTGGTAGAGCAAATCCTCGTCGATCCCCTCGGAGAGCCTTGCGCGCTCCGCGTCCAACTCCGCCACCTGGGCCTCGATGGCGCTGATCTTCGATGAAATCTCGCCGAGTTGCCGGTCCGTGTGGGCCTTGGTTGCGGCATGCTGTTTCTCGGCCTCGGCCAGGATTGTCTTGGAACGCTCGGCTTCCTCCATCAGCTCGATCTCGCGATCCTCGATCTTTTCGATGTCGCCTTCATAACGCTTGATCTCGTTGGTGAGCGCCTGGAACTCCTCATTCTTGCGGGTCTGGAATTGCTGGGCCTTGAACTTGCCGATGGAATCGCGCTTCGCCTGCGCATCCATCTCCAGCTTCTTTTTCTCGAGCTCGGTGTCGCGCATCTTTTGCTTGGTGGCATCCAGGTTCTTCGCGCTGGCGGCGAGTCCGGTATCCAGGCTGGAGCGTTCTCCGGGCAGATTTTTCAATTCGAGGTGGAGGATGCGAAGTTTCTGGTCGCGATCCTGAAGGATGAGGAGACGTTCGATCTCTTGTTGCATAATTGGGGTGCCTTGGGTGCCTAATAGATTTCCACAGGCGAGCGTTTTCCATCCTCCGGGCTGCGTGCCGCGGCCAGTTCCGGGCCAAGGGTATCGACTCGCAGTTGCTGCACCGCGGCATCGCGGCGGAGGAATTCGTCGTCTGAGAAAGCGTCGGGCGGCGCGAGCCGCGCCTTGAAGGCGGCCACGGAGGCGAGCGCACGGTCGAGTTCCGCGGCGGGGAGGCGGTCCAGGTGGCCGCGCGCCTCGCGGATGGAGTCCACGCGGTGGCAGATCATTGCGAGATCGTTGCCGGCGCCGATTGCGAGGCGGATGGTCTGCTCCACGCTGTAGTGGTTGAGGAT
This sequence comes from Chthoniobacteraceae bacterium, assembly GCA_036266845.1. GTDB lineage: Bacteria > Verrucomicrobiota > Verrucomicrobiia > Chthoniobacterales > Chthoniobacteraceae > DATAXI01. The sequence goes on from DATAXI010000239.1 coordinate 2,436, forward strand.
CGCGCCCATGTCCAGGTCATCGGTCATTACCAGCCCGGCGTAGCCCAGCTCCCCGCGCAAGAGCCCGGTGACGATGCGGCGGGAAAGGGAAGCCGGCAGGCCGTCCGGCTCCAGATCCGGATACTGCGCGTGGCAGATCATCATGCTGTCCACGGGATCGATCGCCGTGAAGTGGCGGAATACGGCCAGTTCGTGCTCCTCGAGTTGTTGCTTTGTCAGCGGGATCACGGGCAGCTCATGGTGGGCATCGAGCGGGGCGCGCGAGTAGCCCGGGAAATGCTTGCCGCAGGTCATCACGCCGCTCTCGCGCATTCCTTGCTTAAAAGTGCCGGCGTTGCGAATCACCTGATCCACGTCCCTGCCGTAACAGCGTCCGCGAAGCGAGTTGTCCGCTTCGTCATCAAAGGAAATATCGAGTACGGGGCAAAGATCGAGATTGAAGCCGAAGAGGCGCAAGAGCCTGCCGGTAATTTCCCCGTGCGACCGAATCAGGCCAGGGTCATCCTTATCGCGCAATTGCAGGGCGTTTGGCGGCTCGCTCCCGATCAGGCGCAGGCGGGAGACGCGGCCGCCCTCCTGGTCGATCGCGATGATCGGCTCGATCTCGCTCAGGCCGCGCAGGTCGTCGATCAGCTTCCGCAGTTGCGCCGGGCTCTTGATATTGCGGCCGAACAGGATGAACCCGCCCGGCTGAACCTCGCGATAAAGCGCCGCCGTGTGCGCGTCGAGTTCAATCCCGGGCACACCCGTGAGCAGCAGTTGACCGGTCTGGGAGTGGGCCATACAATCGTCAACCTATCGTCACATGCTCGACCGCCGAAAGAAGAATTTCTCCCTTATATTGAAGACCTGGATCTGGATATTGATGTTATCGCTGTGGGGGGTGCGCGCGGGCGCCACCGTGCTCCTCGGCATCGATGTTTTGCAGCAGGAGGATTTCGCGCCGCTCAGGGGCCATCGCATCGGCCTGGTGACCAACCAGACCGGCGTCAACTCCCAGGGGATCAAGACGCGCGTCATCCTGGCTCACGCCCCGGGGGTCAAGCTGGTGGCCCTGTTTACCCCGGAGCATGGGCTGGATGGCACCGAGGGAGCCGGCCGCTATGTGGCATCCCGGCGCGATCCTGTGACGGGCATCATGGCCTATTCCCTCTACGGCCCCACGCGCAAGCCGACCCCGCAGATGCTGCGCGGCATCGATACGCTAGTCTATGACATGCAGGATATCGGATGCCGCAGCTATACCTACATCTCCACGCTGGCCAAGTGCATGGAGGCGGCGGGGGAATTGGGCATCAACGTCGTCGTGCTGGATCGCCCGAATCCGCTGGGCGGCATCCGGGTGGAGGGCCCCGGCATAGAGGACCGCTGGCGCTCTTTCATTGGCGAATTGCCCGTCCCGTATGTGCATGGCATGACCGCCGGAGAGCTGGCCCGCATGGCCGATGCCTACGGCTGGGTGGAGCCGCGCTGCCACCTCAGCGTGATCCAAATGAAGGGCTGGAACCGCCAGATGACCTGGGAGGATACCGGGCTGCGCTGGGTCCGCCCATCGCCGAATATCCCGAATGAATCCTCGCCGCTCTATTATGTGGCCACGGGCATGATCGGCGAGCTGGCCGGGATGGAAACCGGTTGCGGAACCCCGCAGGCATTCCAGATCGCCGCGGCCAATCACGCCAGCCTCGGGCGCGTCATGGATGAAGTCAGGGAAATGCACACGGATGGCGTTTCATTCACCCCCTATGTGGAGGGCAGCTTCGAAGGGGTGCGCCTTCATATCGACGCCCACACGGACACGAATCTTACGGCGCTGGGGATCTACCTGCTCTCGGGTCTCGATTCCGGGCGGCATCCGGACCTCTTCTCCGTCTCGAGCGGGGATAAGCTGGAAATGTTTTTCAAGGCGTATGGCAGCGGCGTGATCCGGGACGAGGTCCAGCGCGGCATGTCTCCGGCGCGCATCGTGGCAAGCTGGTCCCCGGAGGTATCCCGCTTTGAGAGCGCGCGGCAGCCCTACCTGCTCTATTAACCCGCCATGAGAATCGGCATCATGGGCGGCACGTTCGACCCCATCCATATGGGGCACCTCATCCTGGCGCGGGATGCATGCGAGGATCTGGACCTGAAGAAACTGATCTTCATCCCGAATGCCGTCTCCCCGCACAAGCTGGCGGGGAAACCCGCGCCCCCGGAGCTGCGGGCGGCGATGGTGCGGGCCGCCATCGAGGGCGAGCCCGGATTCGAGGCGGACGAGGTGGAAATCCTGCGCGGCGGCCCCTCCTACACCATCGATACCCTCCTTTACCTGCGCACACTCCACCCGGAGGCGGACCTTTTCTACTTTATCGGCGAGGATAACCTGGCGGAGTTGCACACCTGGCGGCGGGTGGATGAATTGCAGTACCTGGCGCAATTCGTCGTCATGGCGCGGGCGGCGGAGAGTGCTCCGCACCCCTACATCACCCTGCGGCAGCGGCGGGTGGATATTTCTGCCACGGAAGTTCGCGAGCGAATTGCCAAAGGCCAATCGATTCGCTATCTCGTTCCGGACAAAGTGCGACATATCATCGAGAACCATCAGCTTTACCGGGAGGTCCTCTCTTCATGAAGGGTGCACAACTTGCCGTGCGTTGCGCGGAACTGGCCGCGGATAAAAAGGCGGAAAACCTGGTCGCGCTCGATCTGCGCGGCATCTCCAATTTCACCGATTTTTTCGTGATTTGCAGCGGCACCTCGGAGCCGCATCTCAAGGCGATCGCCACGGAGATCGAGGTTCGCCTCAAGGAGGAGGGCGCCACGCCCGCCGCCGTGGACGGCTACCCGATGAGCCAGTGGATCGTGATCGATTACTCGGACGTGGTCGTCCACATCTTCCACACACAGAAGCGGGATTTCTACTCCCTGGAAGATCTCTGGAGCGACGCTCCCCGGCTGGAATTGCCGGTGTCGTAATCCGGCACCGGGAAACGGCCCTCGCCAGGGGAAAATTGCATCCTCGAGAATCAAGGATTCCTTGGTACGGGAAACGTGGTAGATGAATGAATCGAGATGAGTGTGCTGCCGACAGGGACCGTAACGTTTCTCTTCACGGATATTGAAGGGAGCTCGCGCCTTTGGGAGAACCACGGGGACGCGATGGCGGTGGCATTGGCGCGGCATGACATCATGCTGCGGGAGGCATTCGAGAGCCGGGGGGGCACGATTTTCAAGACCATCGGCGACGCCTTTTGCGTGGCATTTCCAGTGGCGGCCTCCGCTCTGGAAGGGGCGGTGGCCGCGCAGCGGGCGCTGAGGGACGAGGAGTGGCAGGACATCGAGGGCATCAAGGTGCGGATGGGCATCCATACCGGCAGCGCGGAGAGCCGGGACTCGGATTACTTTGGCCCGGTGCTGAACCGGGTGAGCCGCCTGCTGGCGGCGGCGCATGGCGGCCAGATGCTGCTCACGCTGGCCACGGAGGAACTGGTGCGGGACCATCTGCCGGAGGCGATCTCCCTGCGCGACCTGGGTGAGCGCCGGCTGCGGGACCTGAACCGCCCGGAGCGCGTCTTTCAGGTCGTGGCGCCGGATTTGCCCACGGACTTTCCCGCGCTGCGTTCGCTGGAGATTTTTCCGAACAACCTGCCGGTGCAATTGACCACCTTCATTGGCCGCGAGAAGGAAATGAACGAGGTGAAACGGCTGCTGGAAACCACGCACCTGCTCACGCTCACCGGCACGGGCGGCACCGGCAAGACGCGTCTCTCCATGCAGGTGGCGGCGGATTTGCTGGATCGCTTCCCGGACGGGGTGTGGCTGGTGGAATTGGCCACCATCGAGGAGCCGGGAGATGCCGCCCCGGCAATCGCCGCCCCGCTGCAGGTGCGCGAGGAGCCGGGCCAGCCGATGCTGCTGACGCTCACCAATTACCTCCGCAACAAGCGCGCAATGATCATCCTCGACAATTGCGAGCACCTCATCGCGGAGTGCGCCCGCATTGCGGATACGCTATTGCGGGCCTGCCCGGGCCTGCAAATCCTGGCCAGCAGCCGCGAGCCGCTGGGCATCGGCGGCGAGCGCACATGGCCGGTCCCCTCGCTATCCATACCCGAGAGCTGGAAAGAGGAAATCCGCGGCTCGGATGCCGCCGAGCGCCTTACCCAATACGAGGCTGTGCGCCTTTTCATCGACCGCGCCATTGCGGTGCGTCCCGGCTTTAAGGTGACCAATGAGAATGCGCCGTATGTGGCGGAGATATGCTGGCGGCTGGACGGCATCCCGCTCGCCATCGAGCTGGCTGCCGCGCGCATCCGCGTGCTGAGCCTGGACCAGATCGCGAGCCGGCTGGACGATCAATTCCGCCTGCTGGCCGGCGGCAGCCGCACCGCGCTCCCGCGCCAGCAGACGCTGCGGGCGCTCATCGACTGGAGTTACGATCTCTTGAGCGATCAGGAGCGGGCGTTGCTCCGCCGGCTCTCCGTCTTTGCCGGCGGCCGGACGCTGCCCGCAGTCGAGGCCGTGTGCTCCGACGACAAGGTGCCGGACTGGGAGATCATCGATATCGTCACCGCCCTGGTCGATAAATCGCTTGTCTCCGTCGAGAAAGGCCCTGGCAAGGACCCCCGCTACACCATGCTGGAGTCCGTGTGGAATTACGCCCGCGAGAAACTGGCCGAGGCCGGCGAGATGGATGAACTCCGCAACCGGCACCTGCAATATTACCTGACGATCGCGAGAGAAGCTGAGCCGAAACTCATTGGCCCGCAACAGATGGAATGGCTGGAGCGGCTCCGGCCCGATCTCTACAATTTCCGCTACTCGCTGGATTCCAGCCTGGAAGTGGGCGGCCTCGCGCCCACAGGCCTGAAACTGGCGTTTACGCTGGGGCGATTTTGGGAGGCGCGCAGCATGCTGGTGGAGGGCGGGGAATTGCTCAACAACCTGCTGGCGCATGCGGACAACGCGCAGCGGAACCTGGAGCGCGCCCACGGCCTTGCAGTCGCCGGACGCCTCGCATGGATGTCCGACCGCAACGAGGATGGGCGCAGGCTGACCGGCGAAGCGCTGGAAATCTACCGCGAGCTGAATGATGAGCCGGGCATCGCGGCCATGGGTATCGATTTCGCGTTCTACCTCTTCGTGGAGCAGGACTTCGACGCCGGCGGCGCCCTGCTTTCGCGTACCGAGGAGATCGCCGGGCGGCTCAATGACAAGCGTTTGCTCGGTCTTGCGCGCCGCGCCCGGGGCATCGAGGCGACCCTTCGCGAGCAGTATCCGGAATCGCTCGCCCTTCAGGAGGCGAGCCTGGCCTGCTTCCGGGAACTTGGGGACGCCTGGTTTTGCGGCATCGTCCAGTGGGGCATCGGGGTAATCGCGACATGGCTGGGCGATTTTGAGAAAGCGCGCGCGAGTTTCCGCGAGTGCCTCAAGGGCTCCTGGTCATTCGGCAATCGCTGGGCGCTCGCCTATCCGCTGGAGGCCTTCGCGGCGCTCGCGGTCGCGGAGGGGCACTTTCCACGGGCAGCCCGTTTGCTGGGCGCCGCGGAGGCGTTGCGCGCGGAGTTCGGCGTTTCCGCGGAAACCTCGGATCACCCGACGCTCCGCCGGATATTTGCGCGCGCGGCGGAGGAGTTCGTGAAGCCGGACATGGCAGCCGCCCGCAAGGAAGGGCGAAACCTAAGCGCGGCCGAGGCCATGAACTTTGCGCTGGAAGAGTAAGGAAGGCGCCTACTGCTGGACGTCCACCTGGGTGCCGACTTTCACCTTATTATAGATGAGCGGGGCAATATCCGGCGGGAGGCGGACGCAGCCGTGGGATGCGGCATAGCCTGGCAGGATGCCGACGTGCATCCCGATGGCATCGTGAAACCGGCAGAACCAGAGCATCGGCGCACCGATAAAGTGGGTGCCGCTGGGCGCGGAATCGATATGGAGGCTGACTCCGGCGCGGACGATGCGGTTTCGGTTGTCGCAAAAAGCGCCGTAGAGTGAGGAGCGATGGTCGGGATCTTTTTCCTGGACGGTGAAATGGCCTGTGGGGGTTTCATGGCCGGCCTTGCCGCTGGAGATGGGGCTATCGATCCCGATTTCATCCCCCATCATGAGGTAAACCCTCTGGCGGGAGATGGATACGACCACGTGGGAATTGTCGGGCGTCATCAGGTCCAGCACGCGCGGAGTCAGTTTTGCCGGTTCCTGTTTGTGAATCAGTTCATCCGCCGGCTTCATCCGGGGCGCCTGGCGGCCAAACAATTGGGCGCGCCCGGGGGTTTGGGAAAGGCAGAGGATTGCCACGAAGCCGAGCAATACCTTAAATGCGCCGCATGTTCTCATCGAAGACGCGGGAGTGTACCAGAGCGAATGCGGGCGGCAACACCCATCCGCAGGAGTAGGCGGCTGGAACACAGAAAAAAGTAAACTGATGAGAAGATTTGTCGTATGGGCGGTGTTGCTGACGGGATGCGTGGCCCCTGCCTGGGGCCGGGACCGGGATGCGGTGTCCCGCCTTCCGCCGCTATTGCCGGAGCCTACCGAGCTGCAGGCGGAGGTGCCGCGCGGCGGGCCGGTCTGGATTACCCTCAGCGCCTATTCGCTGACCTCGCCCATTATCCGGTTTCGGATCAAGGAGAAGCCGCAGGGGACAGTCGGCGCTCCGGAACTGCTGCCGGATGGGCGGGCCCGGGTGCGGTACGAGCCGCCGTCCGGCAACGGGCCGGGAACCGATAGCTTTACCTACGAGGTGCAGTCCGAGGCGGGCGTCTCGAGCGACGCGGAGGTTCACATCAAGCTGACGGATGTCGATCCGCAATTGACCGCGCCGACGGAACTCGACTTTGGCGAGGTGCTACCCGGGCAGGTCGCGCGCCGGACGCTTGATGTGCAGAATATCGGCGGCGGCGTCGCGGAGGGGGGAATCCGGGTGCCCGAGGGGTGGTCGGTGGAGGGAGACCCCGCATACAGTATTCCGCGTGGCGGCAAGCAAACGTTCACCATTCTCTTCCAGCCCACCGAGCAG
>DATAXI010000245.1:0-12883 GCA_036266845.1 Chthoniobacteraceae bacterium
GTATCAGGCTCTACGTCCATTCCGGCGATATGCCATCCTGGGAAGCCATCCGGCGGGAGTATCGGTTAGAGTGAAGAGGGCGCAACGCCTCCCGGCACGATGCGGTCACCGGGTCGCGCCTCCATTCCCGCCATGCCGCCGACCGAATCTCCGCGCCGGAATCAAATCAGTTGATTTGACCCCGGATTCACACACAAGGTAAGGGAATACCCCACCAAAACCGTGCGTTATCTTAAAGCCACCCTCATCTGCGCCCTTCTGGCCCTTGTTATTGCGCTGGGACTTTACGAGGCCGGCGCGCTCCGCGGCCTGGATCGCGCTCTGGCCGGCTTCCTCGGGTTGATTGCGCCGGCGCAGGGACGGCATCTGCCGGCTCAATTTGCCGCCATCATCCTGCTTTCCTTCGGCATCGCGTGGACCACTGTCGATCTCAACCGCACGGGCGCCAAGCTGCTGGTCGCCCTCGCGGCGCTGGGGGAAATCCTGGGTCTGACGGTGGTCCTCGCCCTCTACGGCACCTATTTCTCTCCCTTCCCGGGCCTCGCGGCCCTGCTGGTGGCATTTTTCTGCGGCCTCGCCTTTGCGCGATCTCCCGCCGGTAAGCGAAAGCGCCTTCTTGAGGAGGTCTTTGGCGACCGGATCTCCCGCGCCACGTTCAACAAGCTGATCAACAGCGATACGCCCCTGCGTTTCCACGGCGAAATCCGCGCCGCCTCCATCGTGGTGTGCGAGATCTTTAACCATGACGAGTTGATGGAATCGCTCTCCACCGAGCATTTCGTCGCCGCGACCAACCTGCTGCTCAAGAGCGGCGCCGATTTTCTGGTGGAGCGCGGCGGCTACCTGGACGAGTGCGCGGGCGAGACATTGAGAGTCATCTTCGGCGCGCCGCTGGCGGATGACAACCACGCGGAGGTCGCGTGCGAGGCCGCATTAAGGCTGGTCGAGGAACTCGATAATGTGAACCGCGAGTGCATGGTGCGCTTCAACCAGACGCTCGATTTCCGTATCGGCGTCAATTCCGGCGAGATGGTCTGCGCCGCCTACGGCTCCAACCGGCTCGGCACCTTCAGCGTCGCGGGCGAGCCCGTGGAATTTGCCCGCCGCCTCTGCGCGGCAAATACCATTTATGGCTCCCGCATCCTGGCCGGCTCGCACACGCTGGAGCTGGGAGCGCACGCCGTCGAGGTCCGCCCCATGGAGCTGGTCCGCACCCGGGATGAGCGGACGCGCGAGGAAGTGTACGAGCTGCTGGGCATGCGCAACACGCTCCCCGACGACGCGCTGCAGCGGCGCGATCTCTTTTGGAAGGGCATCATCTATTACCGCGAAAAACTCTGGGATGACGCGCTCGATCATTTTCGCGCGGCCCTGCCGTCGCAGGGGATCGATGCGCCGCTGGAGTTTTACATCCGCCGCACGGAGCAATTGCGCGACGGCCTGCCGGCGCTCGAGTGGTCGCGCCTGTAGGCGGGGAGGGACGCGCGCTTTGAAACGGGTCGAATATCCCCCGCCGCTCGGCGAGCTGGTGGCGCAACTGCGCCGGATGCCCGGCGTCGGCCCGCGCAGCGCGGAGCGGATCGCCCTTTGGATGAATCAATCCCGCGACGCGCGGCCCGTGGAGATCGCGCGCGCCATCCAGGCCGCCGCGGAGAATGTGCAGCCATGCACCCGGTGCGGCTTCTTCAGCCTCGGCGCGGTCTGCGAGATATGCGCCGATCCCGCGCGCAACGGCGAAGCGCTCTGCGTGGTCGAGCAGGCCACGGATATTCTGCCGCTGGAGCGCACCGGCGTCTTTCGCGGGCGTTACCACGCGCTCGGCGGGCGCATCGCGCCGCTGGACCACGTGGGACCGGAGCAATTGCGAATTGCGGAACTGCTCGAGCGGATCGAAACGGAAGCGCCGCACGAGATCATTCTCGCCCTCGGCGCGGATGTGGAAGGCGAGGCCACCGCCAATTATCTTGCCGATCTGCTGCGCGAGAAACCGGTCTCCGTCACCCGCATCGCGCAAGGTCTCCCCGCCGGCGGCGGTCTCGAGTCCGCGGATGAACTGACGTTAAGCCGCGCCCTCGCCGGCCGGCGCAGTATTTGACCACGGATGATCACGGCTCACATTCAGCGTTTCTCCCACAATCCGTGCCACTCCCAGTTATCCGGCGTGCAGGATATCCAGGATGGCATCCGCCGCGCGGGTGCTGGCGCCCGGTTCGCCGAGCGTTGAGATCGCGCCGCGCAGCGTTTCCTGGAAGAGGGTGCGCGCGCCGGGATCGTCCAAAAGCGGTGCAACCTCTGCGGCGATTGGGCCGGGCAGCGCCGCCTCTTGAAGGAATTCGCGGACCACTTCGCGATTCGCCAGAATATTCGGCATACCGAGCCATTTCACCCTCACGAGCCGCCGCCCGATCGCGAATGTCAGCCACGCCGCCTTGTAGAGCAGCACAAATGGCAGCCCGAAGTAGGCGGCCTCCAGCGTCGCCGTCCCGGAGGCAACCATCCCGGCGGTCGCCCGCTGCATCAGCGAATGCGCGGTTTTTAGCGTGATGTCGCAGCGCACTCCGGGATATCGCCGCGCGATTTCCTCCATGATGCGCCGCATCTCCCCGGACGCCGCCGCGGCTTCGACTCGAAGCGCCGGCCGCGTCTTTGCAAGGATCGCCGCGGCATCGAGCATCACCGGAAAAATCTTCCGCACCTCCCGCTCGCGGCTCCCAGGCAGGAGGCCCAGCAGATTTTCCTCGCGCGGAGCGCCGATGCGCTTTTCGGCCAGAGAATCGAGCATCGGATGCCCGGCAAAGACGGTCTTCAATCCGGATTGCTCATAGAGCGGCTTCTCGAACGGGAAGATGCAGACCATCAGGTCCAGGCTGCGCGCCATTTCCGGGATGCGCCGCCGGTTCCACGCCCAGACCTGGGGGGAAATATAATCGATCACCTTTGCGGCGGTGCCCGCCCTCCTGAGCGCCTTCGCCAGCCGCAGGTTGAACCCGGGATAATCGATCAGCACCACCGCGTCCGGTTTCATCCGCGCGATCTCCGCCAGCGCTCTCTTGAAGTTCTGGCGGAAGTAGCCGTAATTCTTCAGCACATCGATGATCCCGATGACCCCCGCGCGCTCGATCCAGTCGCGCACCATCTCCGGCCCGGCCAGCGCCGCCATCTGCGGCCCGCCGAATCCGTGAAACTCGATATCGCTCCTCCGCGCGCGCAGCGAGCGGATCAACTCCGCCCCGCGCGCATCCCCGCTCGCTTCGCCCGCAACCAGGTACAGATTCATGGGGGAAAGCCGCGCATGGCACGGACCGGCACGGCCGCACATGGGCGCTTCGTTTCAAAAGCCGTGCGCATCCGGGGGCGAAAATTCATTTGTAATACGTCGCCGCGTGCACCTCGATGCGGCGCGTGATTTCCACCGCCAGCTCCAGCGCCGCCGCCCCTTCGTAGCCGGATACCTTCGGCTGCTTTCCCTGTTTCGCGCATTCGATAAATGACGCCAGTTCCCGCTTCAGCGGTTCATCTTTCTCGATTTCCACCGCCTCCCGCACGATGCCGCCGGGACCGAGCCGGTAAATCTCGCCCGTCTGGTTTTGGTAATCGAGCGAGACATAACCCTCCCGCTGGAAGACGCGTATCTTCCGCAGCTTTTCCGGGCTGATGCGGCTTGCCGTCACATTCGCGACGCAGCCGTTCTCAAAATGCAGCCGCACGGTCGCGATATCCTCGCCCCGGCTCAGCACCGGCACGCCCACGGCGTCGATGCTCGTCACCGGCGAGCGCACGAGGTGCAGGATGATCTCCAGGTCGTGGATCATCAGGTCCAGCACCACGCCGATCTCGATGCTCCGGTTGGGATAGGGCGAGAGGCGATGCGCCTCGATGAAGCGCGGCTCGGTCAGCAATTCCTCCAGCTTGCTCATCACCGGGTTGAATCGCTCCACGTGCCCCACTTGCAGGATGCGCCCGGCCTGTTGCGACAGCTCCACCAGCTTGCGCGCATCCTCCGCGGTTTCGGTGATCGGTTTCTCCACCAGCAGATGCTTGCCTGCTTTCAGCAATTGCCCCGCAATCGCGAAATGCGTCGGCGTCGGCGTTGCGATGGTCGCCGCTTCGATCACGTCGGAAAATTCCTCGAGCGTCGCCGTGGCGCGCGCCCCGTATTTTTCGGCGATCTCGCGCGCGGTATCCGCGTCCGTATCGAATACGGCGGCGAGTTCGCATTGCGGCAGCTCCGCAAGGATGCGCGCGTGGTTTTTTCCGATGTGGCCGAGTCCGGCAATTCCGATTTTCATAAGCCTGTAATGGTGATGCCGCGTTTTTGCGCCTCCTCGCGCATCGCGTCCCGGTCCAGCAGCAGCGTCTTGCCCGCTTCCACCGCGATCACGCGCACACCCGCGTCCGCCGCGGCCTCGAGGGTTTGCATGCCGATCACCGGCACGTCGAATCGCAGGTCCTGGCGCGGTTTCGAGACCTTTACCATCACCGAATCTTTGCGGCCGAGCGCGCCGCCGCGTTTAATGGCCTCATTGGTCCCTTCAAACGCTTCCACCGCCAGCACCGTGCCTCCTTTGACAAGGACCGTCTGCCCGATGTCCAATGCGCTCACCTGTTTTGCGATCTCGAAGCCGAACCGCACATCCTCCTCTTCCCGCCGCGAGAGCTTGCCGCCCGCCATCACGCCCGGCGCCGCGAGATATTTCTCCATGTGCGCCGTCGCCGGCAGGAGCGTCACGCCGGCCTTTGCCAGCTCGTCGGCGATTCCGCCAAAGATCGTCTCCGCGTTGCGGGTTCGCAGTTTCCCCAGCAGCATCAGCGCCTTCAGGTCGGGCCGCAGATTGAAGAGATTACTGGGATGAATCTGGCCCGCCATGACGGCCTCGCGCACGCCGCTTTGCTTGAGGAAAGCGATCAGCCTCCCGAGCTGGCCCACGCGCATCCACTCGATCTCATCCACCAGTTCCGCCAGGGCCGGCTCCGTCTCTCCGGTAAAGGCCGCCGCCACAATGCGGGGCACGCCCGCCGCCCGCGCTTCGCGGGCGAGGATCAGCGGGTAGGTATTGTTGCCGGCGATGAGCCCAAGGGGTTGATCCAAAGCGCTTCCACGTTTGTCCCAGCACGCCGTTTCCGTCAATGCACGAATCCGGTCAGCCCCTTCGCGGCGTAAGGAACGGCAGACATGAAACGCGTCATCCACTGGTTTCGCCGAGATCTGCGGCTCCATGACAATACCGCCCTCCGCGCCGCCCTGGCCGCCGCGCCGGAGGTGATCCCCATTTATATCCTGAGCGGGTGGCAGCGGTATCACCATTGGACCGGCTCGCCCCGGCAGCAGTTCCTCTGCGGCTCGCTGGCGGTTCTGGCTGCCAATCTGGAAAAACGCGGCGGCAGGCTCATCGTCCGCCAGGGCGCCGCCGATGAGGAATTGGGCCGGCTTGCCGCGGATACCGGCGCCGAAGCCATTTTCTTCAATCGCGACCCCGACCCTTTCGGCCGCGCGATGGAGGAAAAGCTGGAGAAGCTCGGCATTCCGCTGCGCCCCTTCAAGGACGTCGCAATCCATGAGCGGGACGAGGTCCTCACCGCGCAGGGCTCGCCCTACCGCGTCTTCACCCCCTATTCCAAAGCCTGGCGCACCCTGCCAAAGCCGGAAGTCCACGCCGCACCGCGCAAAATTTCCACCCCCGGCAATCTCAAATCCCTTCCGCTGCCGGACCTCGGAGTATGGGGCTTGAAACTGGATGCCGAAATCATCGAGCCCGGCGAAGACGCGGCGCGCCGCCGGCTGGAAGCCTTTGTCCGCGGCCCGGTGCACAAATACGCGGAGCTGCGCGACTTTCCCGCCGCCGCGGGCGCCTCCCGGCTCTCGCAGGATTTACGTTACGGCCTCCTCTCGCCGCGGGAGGTCTTCACTCGCGCCGGCGCTTCGCACGCGTACGTCAATGAGCTGATCTGGCGGGAATTTTACATGCAGGTGCTCTGGCATTGGCCGCGGGTGCTGGATGCCGCGTTCGATCCCAATTACGACGGCGTCAAATGGTTCGAGCCCGGCAGGGACTTCGACGCATGGCGCAACGGCGAAACCGGCTTCCCCATCGTGGATGCCGCCATGCGCCAGCTCAGCGCCACCGGCTTCATGCACAATCGGCTCCGGATGATCGCCGCCATGTTTCTGACCAAGGACCTTCACATCCATTGGAGGGAAGGGGAGAGCTGGTTCATGCGGCGCCTGGTCGATGGCGAGATCGCCAGCAACAATGGCGGCTGGCAGTGGAGCGCAGGCACCGGCGCGGATGCCGCACCCTACTTCCGCATCCAGAATCCATGGACCCAGAGCGCGCGATACGATCCCAAGGCCGAGTTCATCAAGCAATGGGTCCCTGAGCTTCGCGATATCCACCCCGCCCAGCTCTGCAACGCCCCAAAGCCCGGCATGCGCATTTGCGCCCATTACCCGCGGCCCATGGTGGATCACGCAAAGGAGCGCGAGGCCGCACTGATGATGTTCCGCGCGAAGCATTGACTGCTTCCGATTCTTCCTTGTGCGGCCCGCCCGGATGGCGGACCTTACGCCCCGCGCATGAATCGCATCGTCGGCATCGAGACCGAGTACGGCTGCCTCGTCAATGATGAGCAGGCGCAGGGCAATCCTGACTCCTGGCCCGTTCGCGTAAAGAACCAGATATTCCGCAAGGCAAAGCTCGGCGCCATCGATCTCCACTACCGTGATTACGAGGAACCGCCGGGCAACGGCGGTTTTCTGCTGAATGGAGGCCGTCTTTACATTGACATGGGCCACCTGGAATACGCCTCGCCGGAGTGCCTCAGCGTTCGCGACGCGGTCGCCTACGACCTGGCCGGCGATGTCATCCTGCAAAACGCGCTCGATGCCATGCGCGCCAGCGGGCACGTCTCTTTCCTGAAGAATAATATCGATCACTACACGGGCGCCACGTTCGGCTGTCATGAGAATTACCTCATGCGGCGCGAGGTGCAGTTTAATACGCCCATCCTCGGCACGCTTCTCTCCTTCCTCGCCACGCGCCAGCTCTTTACCGGCGCCGGGCGCGTGGGCCAGGCCAATCCGCTTTCGTTCGATTGGGAAACGAGCGCCGATTCCTCGCAGGTCGATTTTCAGCTCTCCCAGCGCGCCGATCACATCGTCAACGATATCTACCAGTGGGTCCAATTTAACCGCGCCATCATCAATGCGCGCGACGAGCCCCACGCCGATTATCGTAAATACCGCCGGCTGCATCTGCTCATTGGCGATTCCAATATGAGCCCCTTCGCCACCGCGCTGAAGGTCGGCGCCACCTCACTCATCCTCACCTTGCTCGAGCAGCGGGAGCTGCCGCGCGACGTCATCCTGCACGATGCCGTGCTCAGCACGCGCGAGGTCTCCCGCGAGGGCACCGGCCGCGGCATGGTCCGCATGGATGACGGCAGCACCCGCAGCGCGCTGGATGTCCAATGGACCTTCTTCGAGCACGCCTCCAAGCGCCTCGGCGGCTCCGATGAGGAAACGGACTGGATCCTGGAAAACTGGGCATTCACCCTGGATGCCCTCGGCAGCCGCCCGGAGCTGTTGGTGGGCGGCGTCGATTGGATCTCCAAGAAATGGCTCCTGGAAATGTTCCGCGAGAAAGAAGGCCTCACCTGGCAGGACCCATGGTTGCAAAGCCTCGATCTCGAGTATCACAACATCAACCGCGATACCGGCCTCTTCCACGGGCTGACCCCCTCCAAGCGCATCGGCGAGTTCAACGATAGCGTCCAGCGGCCCGAAACGCTGCGCACTCCGCCGGCCGATACCCGCGCCTTCGGCCGCGGCCGGGCAATCGAGCATTTTCAAAAAAGCGGCCAGCAATACCTCATCAACTGGGATTCCATCGCGCTGGAAAGCAACCGCTACCTGATGATGCCCGACCCGTTTGACACCTACCAGGCTGAGGTGGATGAATTTGTAAGGTAAGTCCCCGGGGGGGAAACGCCCTGTTGTGCCGGCGCCGCCGTGAGGAGCCGGGGGCTGCGGGCGATGCGCCGGAAATTGCCAATCAAAGGACAGAAACAGGGCAGTCCTTCAGGAAATATACAGACTATCACTATCCGCCACGGCATCGGAGGTGCTCTTGTTGAGAGCGTTGTTGATTTACGCGATTGTAACAGAGGTGTCGTTCAAAAGACTCACAAAAATAGAAACATAAAACACCGTATGAAACGCAGCGGATGGGCGCCAGGGACAGCCCGCAACACAACGTCTCGCAGGAAAAACCGGATTCGGACGATCAACCAGATTTTGCGCGATTCCTACCTTCGCCATACCAGAGACCGGTTTGCGCTGAAGGCAGTCAAGCATTGCCTCGGCTAAAGAGGTAATTCGGCGTCAATCGGCAGGATTTCGGCGTCGCCAATTCAATTCGCTTGCCCAGGCACGTCCGGCCTGCCATGAAGGCCCCGCCGTGGAAACGACCACTCCCCCAGACAAAGCCAACCCAGGCAATCCAACGCCGGGTAACCATCATCTCCGCTACCATCTCCGCCATTTGCACCTCGCCCCGGTCTTCGGGACGGATTGGTTTGCGCTCAAGGCGGAGGGGTTTGCCCGTTTCTTCGGCACGCCCGTATTCCTGATCGGCCAGACCATAGTGGTGGCCATCTGGATGGTCTTCAACATCCTCGTTTTCACCAAGGCGATTCACTTTGACGAGTACCCCTTCATCCTGCTGAATCTCGCCTTCAGCCTCCAGGCGGCATACGCGGCGCCGCTCATCCTGCTGGCGCAGACCCGCCAGGCAGACCGCGACAAGGCCCACTCCGAGGCCGATGCCCAGCACCGGGAAGACCTGGCCAATGCCAGCGAGGAGCGCCAAAAGCTCGCCGCCTCCAATACGGCAAAGCTCACGGACCTCATGGAGCAAAACACGCGGCTCACCGAAGTCACCCACGAATTGAGCAAGCGCATCGAGGCGCTCACCGCGGAAATCCACACGCGGCTGGTTTCCAAGGAAAGCTGACTTCGGCTGGACAACCGCCGGGCCTTCTTTCAATTAGGGGGTGTGTCCCCAAAAATCCCCTGCACGTTGGTGGCGGCCCTCATGGCCTGCCAATCCCTGGCGCTCGCTGTAAACGCCTCGCCGAATCCGGCGGAAACCGATCTCGTGGTGGGCGATGGAATCGGCGAGTTTCGTCCCGCCGGTTATGATCCGGCAAAGACGCCTTCCTTGGCATTGGTCGCGGAACCGGCTCCGGTTGCCACCACGGGCCCGGCGCCGCTGCCAGAAATTCGACCCAGCTTCGGCGTCGAAAAAGGCGCGCAGGCCGTGGACCCCGCCGTAAACTTCTTCCCCGCCGCCGCGGATCTCGCCACCGCCGTCGTCACCGCTCCCGCGGGCACCAGCTTTTACGGCACCGGCGAGGTCACCGGCCCGCTCCTGCGCAACAACACCACCATCCGCCTCTGGAACAAGGATAACTACAATTGGCAAGGCGACGACGGGAAACGCCTCTATCAGTCCCACCCCTGGGTCCTCGCCGTGCGTCCGGACGGCAGCGCCTTCGGGGTCATCTTTGATACCACGTGGAAATCCCAGCTCACCTGCGGCGATCACGATATCAAGTTCGAGAGCCAGGGACCGCCCTTCCGCGTGTTTGTCATCGATCGTGCATCGCCCGAGGCCGTGCTGCGCGGCCTTGCCGGGCTGATCGGCACCATCCCGCTTCCCCCGCGCTGGGCGCTCGGCTTCCAGCAATGCCGCTACTCCTATTATCCCGATGCCCGCGTGCGGCAGATCGCCGATGGCTTCCGCTCCCGCCACATCCCGTGCGATGTCATCTGGATGGATATCGACTACATGCGCGGCTTCCGCATCTTCACGTTCGATCCCCAGGGATTCCCCGATCCCGCCGCGACCAACCAATACCTGCACGAGAAGGGCTTCCACTCCATCTGGATGATCGATCCCGGCGTAAAGGCCGAGCCCGGCTACTCCGTCTATGATTCCGGCACCAGGGAAAACGCCTGGGTAAAAACCGCCGATGGCAAAGAGTACCATGGCAAAGTCTGGCCGGGCGAATGCGCCTTTCCAGACTTTACCTCCCCTGGCGTCCGTGCCTGGTGGGGCGGGCTTTACAAGGATTTCATGGCAAAGGGCGTCGATGGCGTCTGGAATGACATGAACGAGCCCTCCGTATTCGGCGGGCCGGACGGGAGCATGCCGGAGAGCAACCTGCACGCCGGCGGCGGACTCCTCCCGCCAGGGCCGCACCTGGAGTACCACAACGTTTATGGCCGCCTGATGGTGGAAGCCTCACGCGCCGGCATCCAAAAAGCGAATCCCGGCAAGCGGGTCTTCGTCCTCACCCGCTCAAATTTCCTCGGCGGCCAGCGCTATGCCGCCACCTGGACCGGCGATAACAATGCCGGCTGGTACTGGCTCAAGTCTTCCATTCCCATGTCGCTGAACCTCGGCCTCTCCGGCCAGCCCTTCAGTGGGCCGGATATCGGCGGCTATTCCGGCGTCTCCTCGCCCGACTTGTTCGGCCAGTGGATGGGCCTCGGCGCTTTCTATCCCTTCAGCCGCGCCCACAAGAGCAAAGGCGAGCCCAGCTCCGAGCCGTGGGAGTTCGGTCCCGCGGTGGAAGCCGCCTCGCGCACGGCGACGGATCGCCGCTACCGCCTGATGCCTTACCTCTACACCCTCTTCCGGCAATCCAGCCAGACCGGCCTCCCGGTCATGCGCCCCCTCTTTATGGCGGATACCAAAGACCTCTCCCTGCGTGGCGAGGATCAGGCCTTCACCCTCGGCGGCGATCTGCTGGTCATCCCCCGCTGGGCAAAGAATCCCCATCTGCCGCAAGGCGATTGGCGCGCCATCCACGTCGTCGATCCGAAGGCCGAGGAAGACGCCTATCAGCCCACCCTCCGGATCCGCCCCGGCGCCATCATTCCCATGGGCCCCATCATCGAGAATACGAATCAATATTCCCTCAAGCTCCTGACCCTGCTCGTCTCCCTCGATGCCTCCGGCCACGCCGAGGGCTGGCTGTATGACGATGCCGGCGACGGCTTCGGTTTCCAAAAGGGCGATTACTCCCTCATCCATTACATCGCCACCCGCACCGGCGAAACCGTCACCGTAAAAATCGCCGATAGCCAGGGCTCCCTCCCGGCCGAACATGCCAACGTCACCGTCCAGATCGTCACCGGCGATTACAAGACCGACACAACCCAGGGCGACGACGCGCGCGGAATCGACTGCACGCTGAATTGACGCCAGCCATCCATATCATTTGACGGATGAGGATGATCACCGTCGTTGCGGATCGTAAAACCTCCGAGCTTATCCTAGGACGCGATGGAGCTTAACAGGCAGCAATTGGGCTGGTGGAAGGGCTTTGCTTTTTGAATGCAAATGGTGACGCTTGAGCAATCAATTTGGTCCCCTCACTTGAATATGATCCATCTCGTTAAGCGCTCTACGATTATTAGGACGCATTGCCGCGCGGTGCTATCTTTATTTCTAACAATTGCTGCTCCACTCGGAACGATGGCCGGAATTGAACATTTGGGCGAGTGGAGCGCTCAATCGGCTGTGACGCTTCCCGCAAAAGGTGGCTCGGTTCAGGCAACGATTCAATACATAAAGTTCGCGTGGCAACATAGCCCAAGTCAATGGCTGGAAAGGCGTTCCGTTACGGCCATTACTATTCCCGGTATAAAGTTATATTGGCTTGGGTATGGGGGGCTGCTCGCTCCAAATGAGAGAAAGTTTTTTCTGTTTAATAACCAAATTGTAGGAGTGTGTACAATGCCGAATGACGTATTGGTGTTTTATCCGTCCGCCGAGCACCTGAAGAGCAGCGATTCGACTGAGGAAGTTCATGCCATCTTCCGGCAAAAACTGGATGCGCTTGAAAATAGGGACTTGGACGTCAAAGATATTCGGATAGGAATGGAAGGAATTCTTGGGAGCTTCCCATTTACCGGGGTTCCATCGGCCGCGGGCGAGCCTGCTCCCAGTATTAATGAAATTAACGTAGGCGATAATGCATTCACCATTGAATTGGCTGGTGGCCCAGGAAACGCCGTCCCGGCAACAATTACTTTCGATGTTTCGTTCAAGCCTTTAAAAGCCACCTTGCTTGGCAAACAGGTCTTTCCGAAATGATGATCGCAAACGCCGCATCTGGCGCCACTTGACCGACGGATAAACCTCATGAGGGTTCTGAATAAGGGGCGAAATCCGGGGTCAATGCTTGACTCTACACAGAATAGGTCACGCATCTTAATTTCGCCCGATGGCAAGGCATTTGCGTGTCGAGTTCCCGGGAGCGATTTGCCATGTCACCGCGCGGAAAGCGGCAAAGAGCGTTTCCATGTGACCCTCCTCCTGGGGGGCAGACAGGCAGACCGGCCATGGCAAGTCTGGGTAAGGGCGCATCTTGGCGGGGAATGAAGGATCGACGTTGCCCGGGCTAGCGGCTACAAGGATGGGAATGCCCCTACCCAAACGCTCAAGCGATTGCGAGGCGAGCCATCCGAGGCCGGGCAAATGTTCCGCCTCCAATACGAATTCAACTCAATCATGTCAGGTGTCAAGCGTTGACCCCATTCCCAGGCGTCGATCTCGTCAACGGTTACTTAGATTCAGGAGGCCAATGAAACTTGCTTTGTTTACATTTTTTATCGCCGCGCTATCGGCTGGAGCGATAGCGGGAACCACCGACCCTATTGCGGATTTTGAAGCAAGAGCCCAAGCTGGTTCAAAGCTGGTGCTTACTTTATCAGATGTTGTTTGCTATTGGCTCGGCGATCTTGCCGGGAATGGAAAAAAGGCTTTCTTTATTTCATCCAAGGCGGACTACGATGAGGACAAAGGACACAATC